>JBOGTA010000065.1:0-21668 GCA_050695855.1 Candidatus Limnocylindria bacterium | reverse complement strand
CGTTGTCCTTGTAGCTCTCCAACAGGACCTTCCCGTCAGGCGTGAATCGCTCGAGTTCGAGTCGATCCATGGTGATGCAGTTGGTCGGGCACCGCTCGACGCACAGGTTGCATCGGATGCAGCGCTCCTCATCGATGACCATTGCGATGCCCCGCGGCCAGGACTGGAACAGGTCGACCTCGGGGTCATCCCCACCAACCTGCGCCTTGTCGACCATGTAGATCACGCCCTCGGGGCAGACGTCAGCGCAGAGCCCGCACAGAATACAGCGGGGTCCATCTATGTTGATGTTGTGGTTGCACTGGAGGCAGCGGGCGCCTTCCGCGACCGCCCCACGGGTGTCATAGCCGATCTCGACCAGCCCGGTGAAGTCGCGGCGCAACTCAGGCGGGGCCATCGGGATGTGCTGGCGGGGGATGGCCTCGTAAAAGCGCGGCATGTCGTGGTCCAGGGCCTGGGTGACGGTGGCCCGGTTGATGATCGGGAGCTCGGCCAGCTCTGCGTCCCGGACCCCGGCCAGCCAGCGGTCGACCGCGCGGGCGCAGCGGCGGCCCAGCCCAGCCGCCTCGATGATGGTCGCAGGCCCGGTCACGTAGTCGCCCACCGCAAAGATGCCGTCGACGTTGGAGGCAAACGTGTTCCTGTCGGTCACGATCTTGCCCTTCGCTAGCTCGAACTCGAGGGCGTTGAGCTTCCGACCATCAGGCCCCACCGGGGTGGTGCCGTTCAGCGGTTCGCGGCCCCACGACGAGATCGAGCCGCCCTTGACCACCTCACGCGTATCGGTCACGCCAATGTGGCGGTTGAGCGGCGCTCCGTACTCGCCCAGGACGTTGTTGTCCGGCGCCTGGCTGGTGCACGGGATGACCATGTCGCACGGGATGACGAACTCGCTGCCGGGAATCGGCTCCGCGGTGCGACGACCGGAGGCGTCGGGCTCGCCCAGCCGCGTGCGCTGGAAGACGGCGCCCTTTACCCGACCCTGCTCATCGGCCAGGATCTCGACCGGCGCGGCGAAGTACTCGAAGCGGACGCCCTCGAACCGCGTCTCGTGCTGCTCCTCTTCGTCGACCACCATCTCCTCGGGACCGCGTCGGTAGACCACGACGCTGGTCTTGGCCCCGATGCGGAGGGCCGTCCGTGAGGAGTCCATGGCGGTGTAGCCGCCGCCGATGACCACCACGTGATCGCCGACCCACTGCTCCTGGCCCAGGTTGGCGCGCTTCAGGAAGTCGACCCCGTAGATGACCCCGTCCAGCTCCTCGCCGGGGACGTTCATGGCGACCGGGTACATGCAGCCGGTGGCCACCACCACCGCGTCGTGTCGGGCCCGCAGCTCGTCCATGGTGACGTCGCGGCCGACCTCCATGTTGTAGTGGAACTCGGCGCCGTGCTTGGCAACCCAGTTGACGTCGAGCTCGATGACGTCGCGCGGCAATCGGAACGCCGGCACGCCGATCAGGCAGGTCCCGCCGCCCGACGGCAACGCATCGTAGACGTGGACCTTGTGGCCCCAACCGGCCAGCTCCTTGGCGGCGCTGAGCCCCGCCGGCCCGGCCCCGATCACCGCCACGCTCTTGCCCGACGCCGGTGCGACCTGGATGTCGTCGGGCATGTTGTTGGCGTAGTGCCAGTCGACGAGGAATCGCTTCATGGCCCGGATGGCGAGTGGCTTGTCGATATCCCCGCGGCGACAGGCCTTCTCACACGGCGCCGAGCACACGTAGCCGCAGATGGCGGCCACTGGGTTCGGGTCTCGGGCCAGGATGTAGCCCTCTTCGAACCGGCCCTCGGCAGCCAGCATCAAATACCCGCGGCAGTTGGTGTTGACCGGGCAGCCTTCCTGGCATTCGATGTTGCACTGGAGCCAGTCGACACCGACCTCGGCGGTCTGGAAGCGCAGGGGCACCGCGTCCTGGGAGGTCACGGGCGTTCGGAGCTCATCCAGCGTCCCCTTTGGCTCCCCCTGCACTGAGCGGCGGAATCCGGCGGCGATCCGGTCGTCCCGGTTTTCCGCAGACGGATATCCGGTGGATCGATGCTACCCGTCGCCCACTCGGCGTGTCAAAGACGGCAAGGGTCCCACGGGAGCCCTCACGGGTAGAAATGAGCGGCCATTGCCCGCCGGACCAGGGGTGCGGCGTCGGAGCCTCCGGTGCCGAGATGAACCCGGGCCAGAAGCGTGGCGACGACGATCTGTGGGTCGTCGGACGGGGCAAACGCTGGGAACAGGGCATGCGGGTCGGGTCCGCCCGTTTCCGCCGTCCCGCTCTTACCCGCGACGGGGATCCCGAACCCGGCGAAGGCCCCCGTCGCGGTCCCGTACGAATAGGTGGTCACCGCCTCCAACGCGGTCACCACGTAGTCGAGCTGGGCAGGGGTCATAGCGATCCGGCGCCGCACATGGGGCCGGGTCACGAGGAGAGACTCGCCGTCGGGGCCGGCTGCCTGCGCCACCAGACGAGGCATCCAGAGCGTCCCGCGATTCGCGAACGCGGCGTAGGCCAGCGCCAGCTGGAGCTGCGTCCCGAGGAACGACCCTTGACCGATGGACAGCTGGACCTGGTCGAACGGGCCATAGAGAACGTAATTCCCGTTCGCGCGGCGGTGGCTCTCGAACCAGAGAGGGTCCGGCAGGACGCCGGCGGTTTCCGACACCCAGCCGATGCCGGTGGGCTGGCCGAACCCGAAGTCGGCGATGAGATCGGTCAGGGCGTACCCGTCGTGCTCATAGACGAGCATCGACAGCGGCATATAGGTCGTGTTGCAGCTGAACGCCATCGCCTCTTCGAGAGATACGAGGCCGGGGAGCTGGTGGTCGAGATAGTTGTGGAAGGTAAAGCCGAACAGGTCCCAGGTTGGCGCGCAGGACATCCGGGTGGCCGGGGAGGCGACTCCCTGCTGGAGGGCCGCAGCCAGGGTGAACGGCTTGAACGAGGAGCCGGTGGGGTACGCGGAGTCGACGGCGTGGTTGCGCACCTGGCTGGCGGTTGGCGCGGCGAGCGGCACGCCGGCCAGGGTCGTGCCCAGGGTGACGGCATTCGGGTTGAAGGCGGGCGCCGAGGCCAGGGCCCAGATGTCGCCGGTGTGCGGGTCGACGACGGCGGTGGCCGCTTCGGCGTACGGCGCCAGGGCGGCCTCCGCGATGCGCTGGATCTGGGGGCGGATGGTAAGGACCAGGTCAGCGCCCGGGATCTCCGCTCGCTCGATCACCGGTTGGGGGACACCTCCGTATGGCTCCGCCAGCAGGCTGAGTGCAGCGCGGCCGCGGAGGAGCGACTCGGCGCCAGCCTCCACCCCGAGGCGACCGGCCAGCTGGCCCGCGGCATATCCGTCGGCGATCGGCCTTGACGCTGCCTCCGCCTCGCTGAGTGGAGTCGCGTAGCCCAGGGTCTGGCCGGCCAGCGTCTCCTGGGGGTACACCCGAATTCCGTCGGCGCGGGTTTGGGCCAGGACCGTTCCGTCGGCGGCCAGGATTCGGCCCCGGGTCGGGAGCGGACCGCGGTCCACGAAAAACGTTCCGCCGGTCGCCCCCAGCTCGGGGAACAGGAGGGCCGGGGTCCAGCGCACTTCCCAGCCGCCGATCCCGCGAGTGAGCTCGACCGTGCGCTCCAGGACGATCGTCCCGAACAGGGTGGACTGGAACGTGAGGCGCACCGGCACGGCCTGGCCCGGAACGGGCCCCAGGACCACGGCTCCCGGATCGATGACCGGTGCCGGCCCGCTGCCCGCGGCAACCTTCGCTGGAGCCAGAGGCGGGGACGCCGGCACGTCCGGCGTTCGGGGCTCGGGCGGGCGGGCGATGGCCCGCGGTGAGCCGATGGCCACCTGCATCCCGGTCAGGCCGATGGCGTTCGCAAACCGAGTGTGGAGATCCACGAACCCGGCCTCCGTGTAGCGTTCGCGATCGGCGGTGGCCAGAACGTTGTGCATCCCGTCGTAGTCGCGTATCCGCCATCGGGTCAGGAATCGAAGGACCGCCTCACGCGGTTGAACTCCGGCGGCCCACGACGGCCCAGCGGCTTCAGCCAAGGGCGGAGGCAAGGCGGCCGCCAGGATGACTGCCAGCAGCAGGCCGGCAGTCACGGCACGGGAAGTTGCCTGCTTCAAGAGGCGGCGGCGTGCCGACTGGGGAGCGAGATCACGATGTCCCGCCCCGGCTCCAGGTGGTGGTCGGCCCACTCCCCGATCCGGGGATCGTGGGTGAAAACGATGACCTGTCGGTCGCGGCTCAGCTCGTGGAGGACCTCGAGGAGCGCCTCCCGCCGGGCGTCGTCGGCCTGCGCGGTCACTTCGTCCAAGATGAGGGGGGCCGTCTCACCGGTAGTGACCAGGTGCTGGGCCATGGCGACCCGGAGCAGGAGATAGATCTGCTCGCGGGTTCCCTCGGACAGGCGTTGCGCGTCGCGCCATTGGCCGCTGGCAGCTTCCTTGACGCGGACTCGCAGGTCGCGGGGGTCGACGCTGACGTCGAGGTAGGCACCGCCGTTGATGCGGGGAAGCCAGCGCTGGACCGAGTCGGCAAGCACCGGCGCCAAGTCCCGATGCACCTGTTCCTCGGCGTTGCGCAGGAGGGCCAGCGTCCGATCCAGGACGGCGGCCAGGCCCACGACGCGCTCCAGCTCCACGTTCGCAGCCCCTACCGCCTCCTCGGCCTCGGCCACGCTCGGTAGGCTGGCGTCGATCTGCCGCGCCTCGCCCTCGAGCGCCGCCGCCGCTCGTTCGGCCGTGAGCAGGTCCGCCCGCCGAGCGGCCAGCGCCTCTTCGGCCGCGGCCGTAGCCAGTCCGGCATCCGCACCCACTGGTAACGCGACCGAGGTTGACAGGCCGGCAGCAGCCATGCGTCGCGTGGCCTCGGCAGCATCCGCCTCAAGCTCCTCGAGGCTTTGCCCGCCCAGCAGGTCGTTGAGCTCTTGCCACTCCGCGATCGCCCGCTGGCCAGCCTCCAGATCAGCGGCGCGCCGGCGCTGCCACGCCTCGAGTTCGCCGACCAGCCGCTCCGGGTCGTCGCCATTGAGGGGCTGCCCAATATGCTCGGCAGCGGCTCTGAGCTCGGACTCGGCGCGGGCGATGGCGGCAGCCACCTCGGCGGCGGTCCCCTCCAGCTGGCGGCGAGACTCGAGCTGTCGGCGCAGCGGCTCGGCCTGGGCGGCCACGGCCGCCTCCTCCGCTCGGTGGGCACACGCCGCGAGGTACGCATCGAAGGCCGCGTGGACGTCGCCGTCCGCGACCGCTCCACGAGCGCGCAGGGCCTGGCGGGCCGTTTCCTCAGCGGTTGCCAGCCGGGCGACCACCTGGTCGCTGCGACCGGGCACCACTGCCGCCCCGTCGGTCCGTGCCCGGATGGCGATCCACACCGCGACGCCCAGCCCCACGGCAATCAGGAGCAGGCCCGCCAGAGGCGACCCCATCAATATCGCTCCGATCCCAAACGCCGCAGTCGCCAGTCCGGCGATGGTCAACTGCCGCTCGCCTGAGCCGCGCAACCCCGATGGTCTGCCCGCCCGGCCGAATTCGGCGGCCGCTCCCTCGGCCTGGTCGAGGGCGCTCAGCGCGGCGAGGACCATGGCATGCGGTGTGGTGTCGCCCAGCGGTGCCGGCGGCAGCGCAGACAGCTGCCCGGCGATGGCCTCGCTGTTGGGCCCGTCCAGGACGGCCGTGGCCGGTCGGCCCCGCCACGCCTCGAGCGCCGTGGCCACCCTTGCTGTTTCGCCTTCCACCGCGGCGAGGGGCGGCGGCGGCACCGTGTTCCGAGAAGCCAGCTCCGCGGCACGGCGGGCCTTGGACACCAGCTCGGCGGCGCGGGACTGCTCCACGGCGGCTTCGGCCTGGGCCAGCCGTTCGCGTGCGGTGGCCACCCGCCAGGTGGCAACCTGCGCATCGGCTGCGCGGCCCAGGTCACGCAGGTGACGAGCGCGGGCATCGGCCAGGACTCGCTCGCCATCGGCGACCGCCTGCCGCGCCTGGCGAAGCGGTCCGACCGCAACACGGGTGTCGGCGCCTACCGCCGACTTCCGAAAGTCGGTGATTCGAGCGATGGCCTCTGCCGCGGTGGAGTCCCGGCCGGCCGTGGCCGCGGCGCGCTGCATGTCGTCCTGAAGTCCGTCAGCCGCTTCCACGACCGCGAGGATGCCCGCCTGCTCGACCGAGACGGTGGCAGCGAACGCCCCTCGGTCGAGTCCCAGCCATCGCGAAGCATCGGGGCTGCCGTCAACGATGATCTCGGTCGACACGTCCCGCCCCAGGCCGATGTCGACCGCCCGGCAGTCGACCCGGCCGGCAAGGTCCTGGTTGATCTCGATCACCCGCCCGTCGTCCAGGTGCAGGCGAGCCTCGACCTCCCACGGGCCGTCGGCTTCGTCCCACGGGCGATGGCGTTCCTCCAGCTCGCGGTCCTCCACCGTCCGGCCACCGCGCCCACGGCGCCGACCGGTCAACGCCAGGCGAAGGGCGGCATGCCAGCTCGACTTGCCGGCTTCGTTGGGGCCGACAACGACGGTCAGTCCCGGTCGCAGCTCCAGGATGGCGTCGCGGAAGGGCCCGAACGCGCGCGCCGAGACGCGCTCAACCCACATCGCTCACAGCACCTCCAGGTCTCGGCGCCCGTCGAGGGCCCGCAACCCGGTGACGAGCACGCGCCGTCGCTGGTCCGCATCGTCGACCTCCGCCGTGGCCAGCCGCACGAACTGGCCGCGAACGGTTGCCTGCGCACCGATGGCATCGATGTCGTACCCGACTCGCGCCGACCCGGGACGTACGACCAGCCCGTCGAGGTGAGAGCCGAGCGCGCTCAGGCTGGCGAGGTCGACCTCGACGCTGGGGGCCATCTCACCGCTCAGCGTCACCCGCACGCAGCCGCCGAGCGGCGCGATGGCGGCCTCCACCCGGCTCCGGACGTCGTCGGCGTGGGCTGCATCGTCGAGCGACACCGCCACGTCGTGGACGACCGAGGTTGCCACCATCCGATGCTCCCGCACCACCGAGCCGTCCGCGGCGACGGACGCCAGGACCGCTCCGCGCTCACCGGTTTCCCCGAACTCGAGCGGATCGGGGTTGCCGGGGTACGTGTAGCGATCCGCGTCGCGCGGGACGTGGAAATGGCCCACGAACGCGTGCGCTACGCCGGACGCCTCCAGCTCACCGGCATCGAACGGGGCATGGGGCAGCTTGCCGCTCCCCTGCTGCGCCAGGAACCCGCGCTCGGATGCATGCGCCAGGGCCAGATGGATCCCGCTCCGGTCCGGCCGAAAGGCGGCAAAGAAGCCATCGGTGTTGGCTGGCGCACGGTGTGCCGCGCCCCACAGGGTCAGCCCATCGGCCAGGCCGACAGGCGTCAATCGGTCCTCGGTGAACAGGTTGACGTTCGGCGACCAGTCGGTCACCGCGTACGGGCTGGTTTCGGATAACCAGTCGTGGTTGCCGGGGGCCAGAAAGATGGGGATGTCGGTCGCACCGAAGCTGGCGCGCAGAAACTCGATGGTGTCGGGCGTGATGCGGTCGTGCTCGAACAGATCTCCGCCGCTCAGGACGGCGTCGACGCGCTCCGATTCGGCCATCTCCAGGATCCGGGTCAGCGTGGCGCGACGGTTCTGGCGCCGAACGGCGGCGGTGGCAGGACGGGCCCAGGCGAACGGCGCGTCGAGATGGAGGTCTGAGAACAGGAGCAGCTTCATGGTCGCGCGTGCCCCATCCTCACCGACCGGAGCGACACCTCACGTGTCGCGGTCACGACTCCGGGGCACCACGGTCGCGCCGGACCTGGACGACCAGCAGGCCGACCGCGACCACGAGCAGGAAGTGAACTGCCGGTCCGACCTCCAGCAAGAGCCCGATCAGCCAGGCGGTGATGGCGACGCCGATCCCCAGCCAGATCACGGAACCGGCGAGGTGAGGGCGACCAGCCCCAGGACGGCACCGATGACGGCGAGTCCGATGACGGCGACCGCCACCGTGGCGGCCACTTCGCGACCGGTCATCAGGCCAGGACTGCGACCAGGGTGGTCACGTGGTCCGCGGGCTTCACCCGCGCGAAGACGTGCTCGATCCGCCCGTCGGGGCCGATGACGAAGGTCGTTCGCTCGGTGCCGAAGTAGGTCCTGCCCAGGTACGACTTCTCGACCCACGTCCCAAACGCCTCGGCCACCTGGTGGCCCTCGTCGGAGAGGAGCCGATGGCGAAGACCGTACTTGTCGCGGAACTTCGCGTGCCTGGCCACGCTGTCCGGGGACACGCCATAAATGATGGCGTCCAGGTCCGTGACGGCGTCCCACGCGTCGCGCAGCCCGCACGCCTGCGCCGTGCAGCCCGGCGTGTCGTCCTTGGGGTAGAAATACAGGACGTATCGGCGGCCGGCCAATCCTTCCGAGGTGACCGTGCTGCCATCGTCTGCCCGCATCGAAAAGGTCGGGGCGATCTCGCCCGGTTGAGGGTACGTCACGGCCCGGCCATCCTAGCGCAGGCCGGACTGCGTCACGCGGGGCGAGGCGGCGGGTCGGCGATGGACAGCAGGACGGTCGGCAGGCGGCGGGGCTGGAGCCGCGCCGCCAGGTCGCACGCCAGGTCGCGCCATAGCTCCGGCGGGGCCTCAGCCAGATCGTGGCCGGCTCGGGGGACCAGGATCCGGCTCGGGGCGCCGACGTCGCGCAGGGTCGACGCGAGGAGCTCGGACTCGTCGGGATCGACCCAGGCATCCCGTTCGCCATGGACGAGCGTGACCGAGCGCCGCTGGAGGGTGGCCAGGGCACGGGTCGAAATCTGCATCGCCTGCTGCCATCCAGCCAGGCCGAGGAGGGCGCGCCGTCCTCCCGGGAGGGCGAGGACCATCGTCGGCTCCCGTCGATCGGCTCGTTCGATGAGCTCCTCGAGGCCACGGTCGAGAGCCAGGACGAATGGATGAGCCGGCTCGGGCTGTTGGCTCCGCCGACGCCGGGCGCGCTCCGCAACGGCGCGCCGCAGAACGTCGCGCAGCCCGCGGGCTGGTGCGCCAATGAGGGTCAGGGGTCCGACCGCCGGATCAGCGGCGGCCACGCTGAGCGCCAGCCATCCACCCTCGCCGTGGCCGACCATCCCGATCCGAGTCGGGTCCACCCCAGGATGACCGCGCAGGAGGGCGATCGCGTCACGGGCGTCGTCGATCAGGGTGAAGAGGCCGGCCTCCGCCCAGTCGCCGCCCGACCGACCGGAGCCACGTTTGTCGTATCGCAGCGATGCCACGCCGCGGTCGGCCAACGCCGCCGCGAGGCGGGCGAGGATTCCCCGCTCCGAGCGGCGGACGGGCATGAACCATCCGGGATGGCGGCGCCGATCCAGGCGGCCGTCTCGGTCTCGAGGGAGCAGGCTGGGGAGCAGCAGGACGGCAGGCCAGCGGCCGTCCGCGAGGTCCCCTGCGGGCGGCGGATGGGGAAGAGTCAGCGTGCCGCTGAGAACGACCTGGCCGGCGGTGATGCGCAGCTCCTCGTCGCGGGCCATGGCCCGACCATCATGCCACTTGCGTACCGCGGTTCTGGGTCATCCGAAGAGGAAGGACCACCTGCCCAGAGCCAGGCTGATGGCCACCGCCGCGACGCCCAGGGCGACGGAGGCGCCGAGCAGCAGCCAGTCGCCGCTCCGCATGCGGGGCGGACGGGCCAGCGTCCGCGCCGTGCCGCTGTCGAACCCGCGCGCGTCCATGGCCAAAGCCATCCTGGTGGAACGGCGGATGGCCGAGATCAGCAGCGTCAGCAGGGCGCCGAGGGCCAGGCGTCCGGCGGCCAGCGGATTGCGCCCCGCATCGACCCCCCGCGCGCGGCGGGCCAGCCCGATCGTCCGCCACTCGGCGCCCAGGATTGGGACCAGCCGCAGCGACGCCAGCGCGCCGACCGCCAGCCGAGCCGGGGCGTGGAGGTGGCCCATGAGCCCCGCCGCGAGGTCCGTTGGATCGGTGGTGGCCAGGGCCAGGCTGCCGGCCATCGCGATGACCATGATGCGGAGGCCGACGCCCAGGCCGATGGTGACCCGGTCGTCGGTGCCGCCCGGCGACGAACCGATCGGCGTCCCGGCCAGCAGCCCGTTGAAGAATCCCAGTATCGCGGCTGCCCCCAGCAGCGGACCCACCAGGCGGACCACAGCCCCCGGTTGCAAGCCGGACACCGTCAGGGCGAGGCCGACCCCCACCAGCAGGATGGCCGGGGTCACCGGGTCACGAGAAACCAGTGCGACCAGCATCACCACCAGCGCGGCGCCGAGCTTGGCCACCGCGTTGGCAGAAGGAAGGAACGCGGTCGGGTTGGCGATCACCGGACGAGTGATCTGCATCGGTCAGGTGTCCACCGGCAGACGAAGGGTCCGGTTGGAGAGCGCATCGACGAACGCTCGATCGTGGGTCGCGAGAACGAGACCCCGTCCGCTGTCTGCCAGGCCGGCCAACAGCGCGAGCATCTCGTCCCAGGTCCGGCGGTCCTGACCGAAGGTGGGCTCATCGAGGATCAACGCCCGGGGCGCGGTCGCCAGCGCCGTGGCGACCGAGAGGCGCCGCTGCTCTCCTCCGGACAGGGTGAAGGGGTTTGCCTCCCAGACTCCGTCCAGATGCAGCCGCTCGGCCAGCTCCGCGGCGCGCTGCCGGGCCTCGGTCTCCAGCAATCCAGCCCGGATCGGTCCCAGCGCCAGCTCGTCGGCGACCCGCCCGGTCAGGAACTGGTGCTCGGGATCTTGAAAGACCGATCCGATGCGGGTCACCAGCAGACGGGCGGGCCAGCGCCACACGACAGAGCCGGCGTGACCGGGAGCCAGCGCCTCACTGGCCGTCACCTCCCCGGTCTGCGGTCGGAACAGCCCGCCGAGGAGGCGGGCCAGTGTCGATTTTCCCGAACCGTTGGGGCCCACGATAGCGAGCGTCTCGGCGGATCGGACCACCATGTCGAGGCGCGCGAACAACGGTCGGTCAGCAGATGGCGGCTGGGCGGACAGCTGCTCCGCCACGATCAGCGACTCCGGCTGCGGCGCAAGCAACGGTCGCGCCGGACGACGCCCGGCGTGGCCGGGCGTCCAGATTCCGTGGCGGGCGAACAGCTCGTCGTGGCCCACGAACACGTCGCTCGGTGAACCGTCCAACAGGATGCCGCCGCCCGCCGCCAGAACTACGACCCGACTCACGAGCGGCAGCCACTCCGCGACCCGGTGCTCGACCAGGATAATGGTGGCGGCCCTGTGCTCCACCACGCGGGCCAGCGCCTCGCGGACGAGGCGCGCGCCGTCGGGGTCGAGGTTGGCCGTCGGCTCGTCGAGGAGGAGGAGATCGGGCTCGAGCGCGAGTGCGCCGGCCAGAGCGAGGCGCTGTTGCTCGCCGCCGGACAGCTGGTCGGTCGGTCGGTTGGGGCCGTAGGGCCAGCCCACCGCGTCCAGCGCGGCGCGCACTCGCGGCCAGATGTCGTCGGTCGGCACTCCGCGGTTCTCGAGCCCGAAGGCAACATCGTCGCCGGCGCGGCCCATGACGATCTGGGCCTCAGGGTCCTGGAGTACGAGCCCGCAGCGGGAGCGCGAGACAACCGGCGACTGGCCGAATACGCGGAGCCGCCCTTCCGGCTCACCGCCACCCTGGCTGTCGAACAGGCCCGCCAGCCCGGCCAGCAGCGTCGACTTGCCGGATCCCGACGGACCGAGGAGAAGCACCCTCTCCCCTGCTTCGATCACCAGGCCAAGGTGCCGAACCGCCCAGGTGCTGCGGCCCGGGTGCCGCCACCCCCAGCCCGCCGCCTCGACGGCTGGCTGAGGCGCGGATCGGCCCACGTTCAGCTGGGGGGCTCCGAATGGTCGCGCCCTGATGGGAACGCGGCCAGGACCCCGGTCGGCCGCAGCAGCCGAAGCAGGAGCCACGACCCCAGGCCCGCGATGACGACGCCGCTCACCAGCATCCAGGCGCCGTATGCGAGCTGAATCGTGAAGTCGACCTTGAAGAAGTAGATGGTCATGTCGTGAAACCACTCGCCGACAGCCGCGCCTGCTCCGGCGAGCATGGCGATGGGCAGTGTCCAGCGCCGGTACAGGGCCAGGGCGAAGACCAGCTCGGCACCCGCGCCCTGCACGAGACCGGAGAACACCGCGTCGAGCCCCCACACCGAGCCGAGGAGCGCCGACACCGCCGCGGCCATGGTCTCGGCCAGCAGGGCGGCTCCAGGTAACCGGACGATGAGCGGAGCGAGGACGGCCGGGATGAGCCAAACCCCGGACAAGACGTAGAGCGGCGGTGCGTACCCGGGCGCCGCGACCGCGGTGAAGACGAGGCCCCAGGCCCAGAAGACGACGCCGAATGCGACACCCAGCGCCGCCGTGACCACGATGTCGACTGTCCGCCACCTCATTGGGTGCCTCCTCGTTCTGGGTCGGCGACCTCGATGACGACCAGCCTGCCGCCGACCAACGAGACCCTCGCCGGTGCGTCCTCCACGACGTTCGCCAGACCTCGCGACGACCCTGGTTCCAGCCGGTCGTCGGCCAGCGGCCAGCGAAGGCCCTGGGTGGTCACGCCGTCCGCCGCCGGCCCGACGGCCAGCAGGCTGACGCGCGATCCCACCGGTGCCTCCAGTCCCGTGCCGGCTGGTCCGGTCAGGAGGCGGGCAGACGTCGGCCCGCAGACGAGCCGAATGACGCGACCAGCGGCCGCGTTCGATCCCAGCAGCATCACGTTGGCGAGCAGGTGGTCGAGCGCGCCGCCCAGGGCACCCAACACGACGATCTCCTCCGCCCCGGTTTTGGCGGCCGCCGCCACGCTGAGCTCCAGGTCGGACGCGTCCTTGTCGGCGGGGTACCGCTCGACTGCCACGCCGGACGCGGCCAGTCGGTCAATAACCGTGGGATCGGCCGAATCGAGGTCTCCGATCACCAGGTGCGGGGCAATGCCAATCGCATCGAGCCAGTCGGCCCCGCCGTCGGCGGCGATGATGAAATCGGCGTCGGCCAGCTCGCGCCGGTCGGTTGGCGCGTGGTCTCCGTCCGCCACGATGACTGCTTTCACGATTTCGACTCCCTACGCTGGCATGACCCAGGTCAGGTTCGAGGGTCTGCGGACAGCTCCGCACTCTCAGCGCCGAAGCGCTCCCCTGTCGTGGTCCCTGTGCTCGGCAGCCTAGCACTCCCCGTACCATCGGGCCATGAGCGAGGCCGATGATCGGGTGGCTGCCGCGGCAGCCGCTGCCGGGCTCCAGATCTCGATTCAGCGTTTCCCTGAGGGGACGCGGACCGCGGAAGATGCCGCCCGGGCGGTCGGCTGCGACGTGGCGCAGATCGTCAAGTCGCTGGTCTTCGTCGCCGATGGCCAGCCGGTGATCGCCCTGGTGTCCGGAGCCGACAGGCTGGACCCGCCGCGGCTGGCCGCTGCCCTGGGAGCGGAGCGCGTCGATCGGGCAGACGGGGACGCTGTGCGCGCGGCCACCGGATTCGCCATTGGCGGGGTGCCTCCCTTCGGTCATGCTCGGACGCTCCCGGTCCTGATGGACCGTCGGCTGCTGGAGCACGAAGTGGTCTGGGCGGCGGCCGGGCGGCCGGACGCGGTGTTCTCGGTTGCGCCCGAAGCGCTGCGGCGAGCCAGCGGCGCCCGGCTGGCCGATCTCGCGGTCCATTCCCCGGCCCGCCGGGCCGGCTGACGGCGTTCATGGCACCTGGCCCGACGTCACGTAGATTGGGACGTAGTACCCGCCGAGCCGGGCGTGGTCGAACCAGACCAGCGGATCAGCGCGGAGGTTGAAGACCTCGGTGTAGGAGCCGACCGTCGCCGGTGCTCGCAACCCGAACGTGAAGCGGCCCACGCCGTCCGGTGCCACCGAGGCTTGATCAAGCCAGGTCGGTATCCAGTAGGCCGGCCAGTCCGCCGCACGAAAGACGCTCGACCGTGCCGCCGGGCTCCATGTGCCCAGCACCAGCCGCCCGCCGGCGGTGTCGCGCAACCACGTCCGCCCGCCGGCGTTCCGGAACTGGACCCAGTGGGTGACCGTCGTCAATCGCCGAATGACGACCGTGCTGGCATTGGATTCGGAGTGGTAGCTGGCCAGGTAGGGCACACGCCCGGGCCATGTCGTCCACAGGCGTCCGGCCATGGGATCAACGGGCTGCCAGCGGCCGCCGGCAATTTGGAGCAGCTCGAAATGAAGGTGCGGCCCGGTGCAGTTCCCGCTGCACCCGGAGCGCCCGATGACCTGTCCGGCAGCCACGGTCTGGGTGATGCCGACCAGGGCACCCTGCTCCGCCAGATGGTAGTAGAGCGTCTCGCGGCCATCGGCATGGCGGAGGCGAACGAAATTGCCGAAGTCGCCGAACTGGGTGGTGCCAAACCGCTCCTCGACGCCGACAACTACGCCGCCCCGGGCCGCCACGACGGTGGTCTGGAGGACCATGCCGTAGTCAAGGCCGGAGTGCTGATCGTAGACGCGCCCCCAGTGCGGCACGCTGTCGTACCACAGCTGTCCGGTCCAATCGAGCTGGTAGCCAGGGCGTGGATCTCGATCCATGCCATAGCTCAGGACGATCGAGGGGTTGAGAAAGGGCAGCGTGAAGTCATCCGCAGCCGCGGCGTGGCCGGGAACGGCCATGCTCGCGAGAAGGCCGCTCAGCACCAGGCTGAGTCGAATCCGGGTGGTCATGGCCTGCACCCCCTGCCGTCACCCAGCCAGCATGCGGATGCGTCCGCGGCGGCCAGGCGGTTGCCGTCCAGGTCGACGATCTGCGCTCCCCCGGCGACAAACACGAGGAGGAGAGAGCCATCCGGGGAGAATCGAGCACCGGTCCCGGCGCCCAGATTGCGGACATCGGTCAGAGGCCCAGTCCGACCGATGTGCACCACGCCTGCCGCCACCCATGCCACCCATTGCGCGTCGGGGCTGACGGCGACCAGGGTGGCATCTGGCAGGTCGAGAAGGAGAGCTTCGCTCCCGTCTGGCCCAACCCTCACCAGCGCCACGCCCCCGGCCGCCTGATGGCGGACCAGCGCGATGGATCTGTCGGCTAATGCGGTGGCCTGGTAGACCAGCTGGTCCTGTGGGTTCTCACCGTGAGCCACCTGAGTTTCGGCCCCGGTGGCGGGGTCCACCGTCACGCCGGCGGACCACGCCGGCGCATCAACCGATGAGAGCCGGATGGCGAGGATGCGACCGTCCGCCAAGACGGTGGGGGCGGAGCCAAACGGGCCTTCTGCCAGGCGCGTGGCGGCTCCCGTCTCCGCCTCGATCCGCCATAAGGCCCCCGCCAGGTCGACGGTCACCAGCCAGGCGCCGGTGGGGTGGAAAGCTGCGCCTCGAACACCCGGCAGGGCGATCTCGAGCTGTGCACCGTCGGCTCTGGCAATCGTCAACGGCCCGACCTGCCCGCCGCCCACCGTACTGACCACGACCGCCCGACCGTCAGGGGCCGCCGCCAGCGGCAGCGCAGGTGGTCCGTCAGCGGGGCCTACCGGCTCCACCAGCGTGATCCCGCCGATCGTTCGCAGCGGAAGGTCGATCGTCCGCCCAGCCTCAAGAACGGAGGCGGGGTCGAGGAGGGTGACCCGCGGGGGAGGACCCGCCCGAACCTGGGGCGAGAGCGCGACGACGATGACCGCCACGCCGGCCGCGACGGTGGCAGCGAGGATGGCGAACGAAGAACGGTTGGGCACGGCGAACCTCCGAGACGATGGGTGTTGGAGGGAGGCGGATCGGCGGTGCTTCGAGGCGGCGGGTCGGCCCTCGCGGGTGGGTTGCAGGATGACGGCGACCAGCCTGCCGCCCACCGCTTACCGGGGACGTACCGCATACTCGTGGCCGTGAACGAGGCCGCCCTGCCCCTCCTGGCCCTCGCCATCGGGCTGGTCGGCGCCGCCGCAGGGGTCGCCCTCATCCGCTCCAGCGGAGCCAACACCGGGGCCGGGCGACGGCTGGCTGGCGCACCAGCGATGTCCCTCCGCGAGCTCCAGGATCTGGCCACCCGCGATCAGCTACCGACGGTGCCAGTCCGCGTCGAGGGCCGTGTGCGGTGCGCGAACCCGCTGACCCTGCCAGGCGGCGAACGACTGGCGGCGCTCCACCGTGACGTCGGGGTCGAGCTGCCCGACGGCGGCTGGCGCGTCATCGAGCGTGTTCGAGAGGCGCGCGCGATTGACCTGTGGGAGCGAGCGGCCTCCGTCCCCATCGACCTGGCCGAACTGGCGGAACCGCTCATCACGATTCCCGAGGTGTGGGAGGGCTCCCCGTCCGAGCTCGCCGACACGTACCGGGCTGCGGTCGATCGGGTGGCCACCGAGCTGGGGCCACCCCGCCGGGCGCGGGCCACGACACGTCAGCTCAGCGTGGCGGATCAGCTCATCATCCTGGCCCTGCCCGGTCGGGACGAAAGCGGCCGGCTCCAGCTCCGCCCTCCCGGTGGTGGGTTCCTGGCAGCCAACGTCGAATTGGACACCGCGATGCGCCTCCTGGCCGGGCCCCACCGAAGCCGGATGCTGGCCGGCTTCGCATTTGCGGCCATCGGAGCAGCGATTGCAGGCCTGGCAGCGATCGGCCTCCTGGTGGCGCTGTCCGGCTGAATCGGGTGGCCGCGCCGCCAAGATCGGGTGGCCGCGCCGCCAAATCGGTAGGGGGGAGGTACGAACGGGGCATGGAGTTGCGAACCCCTCGTTTCTAGCATGGGCCACACGCCGCCTACCAGATCCTCCACTGGGGGTTTGGGACGGCGCGGCATCGGGGACTACATGGCCTCAGCCTCTGCAGGCAGACCGCGGCCCGACGCGCTCATCAGCGTGGCGCAGGCGGCTGCCCTGTTGGGGGTGCACCCCAACACCGTCCGAGCGTGGACCGAGAGTGGCCGGCTGGCCGCCTGGCGCATCAACCCGCGGGGGGACCGGCGCTACCGACGCGCCGATGTGGAGCGGCTGCTGGCGGAGGGGACTGGCCAGCCAGCCAGCGCCGACAGCGCGCCGCCATCGAGCCATGGAGCGGACCCCGATGTAGAGACCGCCGTCCTGACCCGCATCGCGCAGGGAACCGTGGAGGCCGGAAGCGTGGCGAGTGTATGCCGCGTGGCCGTGGAGTCGCTGCGCACGGTGGAGACCATCGCCCGGGTGGCGGTGTACCTGGTTCGCGACGATCGGCTGGTGCTGGAAACCCACGCCGGGCACAGCGCGCCGCCGCCGCCGACTCTCGCCTGGCCGGCAGAAGGCGACGAGTTCGGGGCCGATGGCACGATTCGTCTGCCCTTGACCATCGGGCAGCAGCGGATCGGGGTCCTCCACGTGTCCGACGACCAGGACGGCGCGTTCCTGCGCGGCCGACGTCGGTTCATGACTGCCGTGGCGGCCACCACCAGCGTGGCGCTGCGGCATGCCCGGGCCCTGGCACGGGCCCGTCGCGAGCTGACTCGGGCGCGCGCCCTGGCCGGCGTGACCCGAGAGCTGACCGGCCAGCTCGAGCTCGGCGCCGTCCTGAGTGACATCGCCGACCGCACGCGTGGCCTCTTCGACGCCGACCGCGTCGGCCTGTGGATGATCGCCGAAGAGCGCGAGCATCCGTTCGAGCTGGCTGCCGAACGCGGCATCAGCCCCGCCTTCCAGGCCATGGTCAGCCAGCTGACCCTGAACAGCGCATCGCTGGGCACCCAGGCCGTCCGAGAGCGGCGCACGTTCCTTGCCCGCCACGCCGACTCCGACCCGATCACCGGCGTCCTGCAAGAGGTCTACCGCGACGAGGGCATCAAGACCGCGTGCCTGGTTCCGCTGGTCAGCCACGACCGGGCGGTGGGGGTGATCGGCCTGTACCACGCCCACGATCGGGAATGGCCCGATGACGAGCTGGCCCTGGCGCAGGCCTTCGCCAACCAGGCGGCGGTGGCCATCAGCAACGCGCGCCTCTACCGCTCTACGGCCGAGCAGGCGGCGCGCATGCGGTCCATTCACGACCTATCGGCGCGCCTGAACCGGCTGACCGATGTGCAGGCCATCGCCGACGCGATCGTGGCCGAGGCCAGCACCCTGGCCGCCTTCCATGACATCCGCATCTATACCGTGGACTGGGAGCGGGGGACCTGCGAGCCGATCGCGTACACCGACCGGCTGTTGGGGGAAGGGGACTTCCGCGATGCGCTGCGGGTCGACATCGGAACTGGATCGTTCACCGGCTGGGTGGCCGCCAACGCGCAGCCGATCCTCAGCAACGATGCGCTGAACGACGAACGCGGCCACACCATCGAGGGCACCGAGGAGATCGAGGAGTCGATGTTGGTCGTGCCCATGGTCTACGAAGGTCGGTCGGTGGGCGTCATCGCCCTGTCCAAGCTGGGCGTCAACCAGTTCTCGACCGATGACCTGCAGACGATGATGATCTTCGCCGGCTACGCCGCCCAGGCCCTCGTCAACGCCCGCAGCTATCGGCGCCTGGAGGAGCAATCCAGCCAGCTCGCCCGCCAGCTGGATTCCCAGCGCCAGCTGCTCGACGTCAGCGCGCACGTCATGGGCACCCTGGAGCAGGAGGACATCCTGGAGGTCGTGGCCGACGGACTGAAGGCCGTCGTCCACTACGACAACCTGTCCATCTACCGTGCCGACCACGTCAAGCAGGTCCTGATCCCGGTCCTCACCCGCGAGGAGCACTTCGAGGAGGTGGCCCGCTACATCATTCCGTTCGGGCGGGGCCTGATGGGCTGGGTGGTCGAGCACGGCGAGGCGGTGCTGGCCAACGACGCGCTGGCCGACCCGCGCGCGCTCCAGATCCCCGGCACGCCGCCCGACCACGAGGCGCTGGTCGTGGTGCCCCTCATCAGCGACGGGCAGGTGACCGGCTCCATGAACGTCAGCCGTACCGGCGGCGAGGAGGTCTACTTCAGCGAGACCGATTTCGAGCTGGTGCAGCTGTTTGCCGCGCAGGCCTCGGTGGCCCTGCGGAACGCGGACGAGCACCACGCCATGAGCATGCGGGCGTTGACCGATGCCCTCACCGGCCTGGCTAACCACGGGGCCTTCCAGCGCGACCTGACGTCCGCCATCGAGGCCGTGCAGAGCGGGCAGTACGGTGAGGGCCAGCTTGGCCTGCTGATGATGGACCTCGACCGATTCAAGTCCTACAACGACCGATTTGGCCATCCCGCGGGCGACGCCCTCCTGCATGCCGTCGGCGAGGCGCTGTATTCCGCCACCCGCAGCGACGACCGGGTGTACCGGTATGGCGGTGACGAGTTCACGATCATCCTGTCGGGGGTCGGCCTGCCCGAGGCACAGCGTGTGGCCGAACGCGCGCGGAGCCTGGTCGCCGCCGTTTCGCTGGAGCGCGGCGCGGCTCCGGTGACGATCACGGTCGGAGTCGCCCTCTACCCGGACCACGGTGCGGACAAGGACACGCTCCTCGCGACCGCTGACAGCGCGCTGTACAGCGGCAAGCAGGCGGGCGGCGACCGGGTTGTGGTTCCGGGGCAGGCGGCCAAAGCCCGCCGTCGCAAGCCGAGCGAGCCCACGGGTCGCCCTCCCGCCGACGAGCAGCTGCGCCGACGCAGCGACCCGCGCGGCACCAAAACGACCGCCGCCTGACCCCGGGCCCGGCCACCCGGTAGGCCGGTGCTATCCTCGGCGCCCCATGCGCGATCGTCGCCGCGTCCTGCTGCGCCCCGGGGCGGTGGCGCTCCTGGTGGCCACCACCCTGGTCACGGCATGCCTGTCCTCGCCGTCGCCGACCTCCTCCCCCTCGCCCGCGGCCCGGCCGACTCCGGCTCCGTCTCCATCGCCAACACCGCTGCCCACCCCCCGCTTCACCAACGAGCCCGACCCCAGCCTGTCGGCGCTCATTCCTACCAGCGCTGCACAGTGGACCGTGGTTCAGCCGCCGATCACGGATTACGCCATCACCCCGGGAGACATCGGTCTGGCCGCCTATGGGGAGCTCGGCGCCCGGTTCCAGACGCTGGTCATCGCCTTCGTGCGCGAACCGCGGCTGAGCCTGTACGCCATGCGCGTGGACCCACCGGCGGTGACCACCGAGGAGCTGGAGCCCCATCTCGCCACTGCCGGGCGGTACGTGGGCATCGCCGGCCTCGATCGGGATCCATGGGCACTGGCCGAGGTAGCCGGACACTGGGTCTGGGTCCGGCCGTCGGACAGCGCCACCCTGCCCGGCACCAAGGTCTACACCTGGGCCGCCGATGAGTTCGTATTCCTGCTTATCGGTGTCAGCGACGAGGTGAACGAGGCCGTGATCTCCCTCCTGCCCGGCGAGCCTCCTCCTACCCCCAGCCCGGCGCCATCGGTCGGCCCGACCGCGGCCCCCACCCCCGGCGGCTCCTAGACTGGCGTCCGCTATGGACGAGGACCTCATCGGCTCGGCCCGGAAACGCGATCGCCTGGCCCGTCTGCTGGCCGTGGCCTCGATCCTGTACGCCAAGGGCAGCACCGAGCAGGGTGTCCCGGTGACCGAGATCGCGCGGCTGACCGGCATGAACGTGCGCACCGTCTACCGCGACCTGCGGGCGCTCGAGGATGAGCTGGCGGTGCCCATCTTCCAGGCGGGCCGCGGCCGCTACGGGATCGAACGTCGGTTCTTCCTGCCGCCGCTGCACCTGACCGTGCCCGAGGCCATCGTCCTGTTCCTCGCCGCGCGGCTCATCGCGCGCTGGTCGGACGAGTCGGACCAGGTCGTGATCAGCGCCTTCACCAAGATCGCGAGCGAGCTCCCGCAGCCGATCGCCCGCCATGTGACAGCCACCATGCTGGTCCTCGGCGACCAGCGCCTGAACGAGCCGTTCACCGCGATCTTCAACAGCGTGGCCCGCGGCTGGGCCGAGGGTCGCGTGGTGGAGCTGACCTACGACTCGGGCACCGGCCAGCCGCGTCGCTCCCGGTTCCGCCCGTACCTGCTCGAGCCATTCGCCGCTGGTCGCAGCATCTATCTCATTGGCCACGACGAGACGGTGGACGCCATGCGGACCTACAAGGTCGAGCGCATCCGGCAAGCCTCCCTGACCATGGACCGCTACGAGATCCCCGACGACTTCGATCCGGATCAGTTCCTCGCCAATTCGTGGGGAATCTGGTCGTCGGACACCACGCCGCCGGTCGACGTTCGGCTGCGGTTCGACGCCGGCGTGGCCCGCCGGGTGCGGGAGACGGTCTGGCACCGCTCGCAGGTCCTCACCGACCTCCCCGATGGCGGGGTGGAACTCAGCGTCCGGGTGGCGGGCATCGTGGAGATCCGGCCCTGGGTCTTGTCCTGGGGCGACCAGGTCGAGGTGCTCGCGCCCGCGGAGCTGCGCGAGGCAGTGGCTGGCGCGGTGCGGGGCGCCGCCGCGCGCTACGCCTGAGGGTCGTCCAGGCCGAGGCTCAGGATGAGGGCCAGCGTCGGGCGCGGTCGAGGCTCGGCGGCAACGATGGGGGCTCGGAACCAGGCGTCGCCGGCCGGCCCGGATCGGTGCCGGGACGACAGGCGACGAGCCGACAGGCCGTCGATGCCCAGCCGTGCCAGGGCCTCGGCCAGCAGCGTCCCGTCACGGACGTACCCGCGGCCCACGGTGATGCGGTCGCCCGGGGCCAGGATCGCCTCCAGCCACTGGCGCCGAATGCCGAACGCGCGACGCGTCACCGGCTCGCCCCCGGCCCACAGCAGGTCGCTGGCGACGTAGGCCGCGCGCCCGGCCCGCGGCCGGCTCCCTCCCAGCCGATCGCGGAGCAGCCCGGGGTCCGGACGGCCCTGCCCGTCCAG
>JBOGTA010000064.1:0-7918 GCA_050695855.1 Candidatus Limnocylindria bacterium | reverse complement strand
GCCGAGATGATCGGCGACCACGGGGTGATCGAGCGGTCCCCATTGATGGAGGGCCGGAGCCTGTTCATCGTGATGGCCCCGCCGGGTTCCAAGGTCGAGCGCCGAGACGACCAGTCGGGTCAGGCCGATGGGGCAGCCGCCCCGGAGTCGTCGGGCGAGACGATCGGGGAGGCGCTGACGGCGAAGGGACAGGTGCCCGAGGTGGCCCCGTCCGAGGTGGTCACGCCAGAGGCCGCCAGCGACGAGACGCAGCCGGCACCACCGGCGTAATTCAGCAGCAACGCAATAGTAACCGAGAGCAGCGCAGGACCTACCGTGCCGAAGATGAAGACCCACAAGGGGACCGCCAAGCGATATCGCAAGTCCGGGTCGGGCAAGTGGCTCCGGCCGAAGGCCTGGCGGGGCCACCATCTGCAGATCAAGTCCAGCCGGCGCAAGCGTCGCTATGCGGGGATGGCTGAGGTCAGTCCGACCCATGCCGCCCAGCTCAGGCGGCTCATGCCCTACGAGTAGCGACTGATGGCCCGAGTCAAGCGCGGCGTTCCCGCCCACCGCCGACACAAGCGCCTGTTGAAGCAGGCCAAGGGTCGTCGGATGACGCGCTCGAAGTTGATCCGCCCCGCCCGCGAAGCGCTGTTCCACGCCCTGCGCTACGCGTACCGCGACCGACGGGATCGGAAGCGTGACATGCGTCGGCTTTGGATCCAGCGCATCAATGCCGCGTCCCGGTCCTATGGCATGCCGTACGGGCGGTTCGTTTCTGGGCTGAAGTCGGCCGGGATCGAGGTCAATCGCAAGCAGCTCGCCGACCTGGCGATCCGCGAGCCGGCCGCGTTCCGAAAGATGGTCGAGATGGCCCTGGCCTCGTTTAGCAGCTGACCGGCGCCCTGCTGGCGCGCCGGTCTCACGGCCCTGCTCCGGATGACGGAGCGGGGTCGTTTGTTTCACCGACAATGACGACTGACCGATGGAGATGGCCTGAACCATGAGCGACCAGACTGAGCCGGCTGGCGCCCTCGTGGCCGATGTCGAGCGGATCCAGACCGACGCCCTGGCCCGTCTCGCCGCCGCCCCGGACGCCGCCGGGGTGGAGGCGCTGCGCCACGCGGTCCTGGGCCGATCCGGGTCGTTGACCGCCGTGCTCCGTGGGCTGGCCGCGGCGCCCGCGGGCGAGCGGCGTGCGGCGGGCGCCGCCGCGAATGGAGCCCGCCAGGCTCTGGAGGAGGCCATCTCCGACCGCCTGGCGCAACTTGGGGACCAGGAGCTGGCCGATCGCCTGATGGCTGAGACCCACGACATGACCGCAGCCGGCCGGCCGGTGCATGTCGGGCACCTCCACCCGTTGATGACCGTCGAGCGCGACCTCCGCGAGATCTTCCATGCCTTCGGATTCGAGGTGTTCGAGGGCCCGGAGATCGAATCGGACCTCATGAACTTCGAGCTCCTGAACATCCCGCCCGACCATCCGTCCCGTGACCTGTGGGACACCCTGTACGTTGCCGAGCCGGGATCGGTGGAGGCCAGATCGCCGCGCCCCGCCGAAGACGGCACGATCCTGAGGACGCACACCTCACCGGTCCAGATTCGCGCCATGCGGACGCTCGCCCCGCCAATTCGGGTCCTCATGCCGGGCCGCTGCTATCGGTACGAAGCCGTGGACGCGGCCCACGGCTTCGAGTTCTTCCAGGTCGAAGGCCTGGTCGTGGACCGCGACACCAGCCTCGCCGACCTGAAGGGGATGGTGGAGGAGTTCGCGCGCGCCATGTTCGGGGCGGACACCCGAACACGCTTCCGTCCGGGCTACTACCCGTTCACCGAACCCAGCGCCGCGTTCGACATCGGCTGCCTCGTGTGCGGCGGTCCTGGCTGCCCGGCCTGCGGTCGGAGCGGGTGGATGACGATCCTGGGGGCGGGCATGGTCCACCCCACGGTTCTCCGCAACGGAGGCCTGGATCCAGACGAGTTTCAGGGGTACGCCTTCGGGATAGGCCTGGACCGCCTGGCCCTCCTGCGCCACGCCATCCCGGACCTACGACTGCTGATGAGTGCGGACCTGCGCTTCCTCGAGCAGTTCGCGGGCGGGCGCTGAGCCATGCGCGTTCCACTCTCGTGGCTGCGCGAGTACGTCGACGTCGAGCTGTCTCCGGCTGATCTGGCTGAGCGCCTGACCCTGCTCGGCTTCGAGGTCAAGGCGCTGGAGACTCCCGGCGACGAGTGGAAGGGTGTGGTCGTGGGGCGAGTGCTCGACATCGAGCGTCATCCGAACGCCGAGGCGCTGTGGCTGACGAAGGTCGACGTCGGGGACGGCGCGGCCCTGGAGATCGTGTGCGGTGCCCAAAACCTGGCGGTCGGTCAGCTCGTGCCGGTCGCGGTCCCGGGGGCCGAGTTGCCGGGCGGGCGGCAGATCGGACGAACGAAGATCCGAGGCGCCGTCTCGAACGGGATGCTGTGCAGCCCGATCGAGTTGGGGCTGGGCGACGACGCCGACGGCATCCTCATCCTGGGTACCGGCGACGAGCACCGGCTGGGCGTCGACCTGGCCGATGTGGTGGGGGACACCATCCTCGACGTCGACGTCAAGCCCAATCGGGGTGACGGCCTGTCGATGGTCGGCCTGGCGCGGGAGATCGCGGCGGTGACCGGCGCAGCGGTACGCTATCCCGAGGCGACACTGACAGAGAGCGGCAGCCCGACGGCCGACGAGGTCCAGGTCGAGATCGCCGATCCGGACCTGTGCCCGCGCTTCGCGGCGCGGCTGCTGGACGGCATTGGCCCAGCGCAGACTCCCGATTGGATGGCCCAGCGCCTGCGAGCCGCCGGCATTCGCCCAATCTCCCCGGTGGTCGACGTCACGAACTACGTCATGCACGAACTGGGCCAGCCGATGCATGCCTACGACGCGGACCGCATCCCCAACGGGCGAATCGTGGTTCGCCGCGCCCGGGCGGGGGAGTCGCTGGTCACCATCGACCACATCGAGCGGCACCTCGACGAGCGGATGCTCGTGATCGCCGACGCGCAGCGGCCGATCGGGTTCGCCGGAATCATGGGCGGCGCCGACACCGAAGTGGGTGACGCCACACAGCGCGTGATCCTGGAGTCGGCGATCTTCCACGGCCCGACCATCCGCAACACGGCCCGCCGCCTGGGCCTCCGCTCCGAGGCGTCGATGCGCCACGAGAAGGGGATCTCACCGGACCTGCCGCGCCTGGCGGCCGACCGGGCCGCGGGCCTGATCGCGGAGATCACCGGAGCGCGGGTGGCGGTGGGCATCGTCGACAACGATCCCGGGCCACATCCCCTCCGCGCGGTGGAGGTCGACACCGCGCGCATGACGCGGCTGCTGGGCATCCCCGTCGACGCGGCCGGCGCGGCGGAGCGGCTGGGGCCGCTGGGCTTCGAAACCACCGCGCTGGATGCCACCCGTCTGGCGGTGACCGTGCCGGCCCATCGGCTGGACGTGCTCGGGGCGGCGGACGTTGCCGAGGAGGTGGCGCGGATGCACGGCTACGATCGGATCCCCGGCACCCTTCCCGCGGCGGAGCTGCCGCCCAGCCGGCCCGACCCGAGTGAGCCGCGCCATCGCTTGCGGCGGGTCCTCGCCGGGATGGGCCTGGACGAGGTCGTGACCCATGCCCTCATCGGGCACGCTGACCTGACGAAATCCGGGTTCGATGCCTCGGCGCCCCATCTGGTCCGGGTCGCCAACCCGCTCTCGGAGGAGCACGCCATCCTCCGCCCCGTCCCATACCCATCGGTCCTGTCCGCCCTCGCCGAAAACGTCCGCCAGCGGCGGACCGACCTGGCCATCTTCGAGGTGGGCAAGATCTACCGATACCGGCCGTCGGCCGGCGCGGCCACGTCCGGCGCCGAGCTCCCGCAGGCGGGGGCGGCGTATTACGAGGCCTGGATCGTGGGCATCGGCCTGCTCGGGGCCGCGCAGCCTCGCTATCCGGGCGACCCCCCCCACGACTGGGACGTGGCTGACATGAAGGGGATTGTGGACGCCGTTCATGCCGCCCTGGGTCTGCCGCTCCCGGCCTACCGCCCGGAGGGGCCTGAGGAGCACCACCCCCATCTCCATCCCGGACGTGCGGCTCGGGTGGTGGACGGCAGCGATCGTTCCTACGGCTCGGTGGGGGAGGTTCACCCCGCGGTCGCCGCGGCATGGGGCGTTCCGGGACGACCGCTGGCGGCGGCGCTCCACCTGGAACCCAACGGCCTGTTCGACCTGCCGCCGCGGAGCCGGAACGCTTGGCCTCTCCCCGCCGCGCAGCCGGTGGACCGCGACCTGGCGGTCGTCGTGGACGCGGCAACGCCCATCGGTGAGCTGCTGCGCCTGGCTCGCCGCAACGCAGGCCCCCTGCTCGTCGACCTGCAGCTGTTCGACATCTATCGCGGGCCGCAGGCGGGCGAAGGGCGCGTGTCGTATGGGCTGGGGTTCCGGTTCCAGCCGACCGCGGCAGACGAGAAGGCCGTGGACCGCGCCATGGACAAGATCAGCGGCGCGCTCAAGCACCACCTGAGAGCCGAGATCCGGTGATGCGCGCCTCGCCCGATGGACACCGCTGGTACCCTTCGCGGCGACGAGCGGAGGATCAGCCACCGTGGAGATAATCGCCGAGTTCACCGTCACCGACCTCGTGGTGTTGGTACTGCTGGCCGGCGGCGTGCTGATCGGGTTTACGCAGGGAACACTGCGCTACATCCTGAGCTCGGTTGCAGTCCTGGTGGCGTTTGTCGTGGCCGGCGTGCTCAAGGGTCCCATCGCCGACGCGCTGGTGGCGGTCTGGCGCGCCGCGACTCCTGACCTCCAGGAGCTGTGGATCTTCCTCGTCCTGTTTGTGGGCGGCATCATCGGCGGTTGGGTCCTGGTCCGGACGTTCTACCGGCAGACGCGGCTGCCGCTCTACCGCGTCCTGGACGAGATCGGCGGCGCAGTGATGGGCGTCCTGTTCGTGGTCCTGGTCATCAGCCTCTTCCTGGTCACCCTGGATACGTACTTCGCCCCGCTGGATGAGCCGGCTATCGAGTCCATCGGCGTCCTCGGCCCGCTGTATCTGTTCCTGAACGATTCGGTCATCGTTGGTTGGTTCCGCGAATTCGTGATTCCCATCGTCGGATTCGCGCTGCGGCCATTCGTCCCGGACGACATGGACCAGTACCTCGACCGCTGATCCCGCTGACCAATCGCGACTGGTTCGACCGTCCCGCGCTCGACGTTGCGCCCGACCTGGTGGGTGCCTGGCTGACCCACGACACGCCCGAGGGTCGGGTTACGGTCCGCCTGGTCGAGACCGAGGCCTACGTCGGTCCCGAGGACCTGGCCGCCCACTCCGCGCGGGGCCGGACGGCGCGGAATCAGCCGATGTGGGGACCGCCCGGTCACCTGTACGTGTACCGGATCTACGGCATCCACGACTGCGTGAACGTCGTGTGCGGGCCGGGGACCAAGCCCGAGGCCGTGCTCCTGCGGGCGGGGGAAGTCATCGAAGGGGAGCAGTTGGCGCGCCGCCGGCGCGGTCCGGGGCCGACGACCCGGCGGCTGGCGGCGGGGCCCGGCAACCTTGGTCGTGCGCTGGGAATCAGTCGCGACCTGAGCGGCGCCGACCTGCTGGCCGGGCCGGTTCGTATCTGGCTTGGCGTCCCCACGCCCCGGATCGCCAGGCGCCCACGGATCGGCGTGGGCTACGCCGGCCCCTGGGGGTCGCGCCCGTATCGGTTCGTGATACCGAATGACCCGCACCTCTCGCACCGCTGAGCGCGGCGCCACCGAACCGGAGGGGGCCAGCCTCCGGGCGCTGGAATTCGGGGCCGTCACC
Source organism: Candidatus Limnocylindria bacterium (assembly GCA_050695855.1). Lineage (GTDB taxonomy): Bacteria > Chloroflexota > Limnocylindria > QHBO01 > QHBO01 > DASTEQ01. The sequence goes on along the minus strand of JBOGTA010000064.1, from coordinate 2,096 downwards.
GAGCTGCTGGCCGCGCGGACGGCGTTCGCTCCGTCTCACGAACTGGCAGATGCGACCCTCCCGGTCGGCGATCCCGCGCATGTCGCGCTTCTCCACGATCAGACCGATGAAGCGGTGCGCCTGCTGGATCTCCACCCCGAAGCGACGATCGGGGGGGCGCGCGACATCCGGTCTGCTCTGGCCCGGGCCCAGCGCGGCGGACGGCTGGCGCCCGCCGAGCTGCTGGACGTGGGCGGGACCCTCCATGCCACCGACCTCTTTCGTCGTCGACTGGCCCGCTGGTCGGCCCCTCAGCTGGCGAGCGTTCGCGAGGATCTCGAGCCCGCTCCCGCCCTCCGGGAACGGATCGAGCGCAGCATCGATCCCGCCGGAGAGATCCTCGACGCCGCATCCCCGGGGCTGAAGACCGCGCGCCGCCGGATGCGCGTGGCGCAGGATCGCCTTCGCGAGCGGCTGAACGCCATGCTTCGCTCCCCGGACCTCGCCGGCGCGATCGGCGATGCCATCGTCACCCAGCGTGCGGGCCGCTACGTCATCCCGGTCCGGGCCGAGGCCAAGGGTCGGGTGCCCGGCATCGTCCACGACCAGAGCGCCTCGGCCGCCACGTTGTTCATCGAACCACTGGCCGTCGTCGAGCTGAACAACGCGTGGACCGAGGCCACTCTCGAGGCGGCCGAAGAGGAGGCGCGGGTACTCGAATCGCTGTCGCGCGACGTCGAGCGGCAGGCTGAGGCACTGTCCGGTTCGCTGGCAGCCCTGGCCCGGGCCGACCTGTGGATCGCACGCGCCCGGCTGGCGGCCGACATGGATGCCACCCGGCCCGTTTTCACCGATGACGGGGTCGAGCTGCTGTCGGCGCGCCATCCGCTGTTGGGTTCCGACGCCGTGCCGATTGACCTCCGGCTCGGTGAACGTTTCGGGTATCGGGCCCTGGTCATCACCGGACCCAACACCGGTGGCAAAACGGTGGCCCTCAAGACCCTCGGCCTGCTGGCGCTCATGCACCAGGCCGGGCTGCGGGTGCCGGCGGCCGACGGCGCGCGCCTGCCGGTCTTCAGGCGGATCATGGCCGCCATCGGCGACGAGCAGAGCATCGCCCAGTCGCTGTCCACCTTTTCGAGCCACCTGGGCAACGTCGTCCGGTTCCTCGAGGCCGCGGGGCCGCAAACCCTGGTGCTGCTGGACGAGATCGGCGCGGGCACGGATCCGACCGAAGGCTCTGCGCTGGCCATGGCCGTCGTCACGATCCTGCTCGAGCGCGGCGCGCTGGTGGCGGCCACGACCCACTACGCCGAGCTGAAGGCCTTCGCGGAAACGCAGCCGGGGGTCACCAATGCCGCGGTCGAGTTCGACGTAGCCACCCTGCGCCCCACGTATCACCTCTCAATCGGGCTGCCGGGCGCCTCGCAGGCCTTCGCCATCGCCGAGCGGTTGGGCCTGGCGCCCGAGGTATTGGCCCTGGCGCGGGAACGGATTTCAACGACCCACGCCTCACTGGAGGAGACCCTGGCCGCGATTCGCCGCGCAGAAGCGGAACGGACGGAGGCGCTGGCCACCGCGTCTGAGGAACGCCATGCGGCCCGCGCTGAACGCGAGCGCGCCGAACTGGGGACGGATCGTGCCCGTCGGGAGGCTGCAAAGATCCTGGCCGAGGCCCGCCGGGCTGCAGACGCGCTGCTGGCGGAGGCGGAACGGGGAGTGGTCGAGGCGCAGCGGTCAGCCCGAGCCTCGGATCCGGCCGTCCTGCGGACCGCGGCGAAGCGAACGGCGAGTCGCCGAGCACGGATCGCGGCCGCTCCGCCGCCCCCGGAGCTCGCCGATGTCGATGCGGAGCCCGAAGCCGAGCCCAAACCTCAGCCGCGCGTCGGCCTCTGGGGTCGCAGCCGGACCCTGGGCCGAACCGGGCGCATCACCACCATCAGCGGCCGCACGAGCCGGGTCACGCTGGAGACAGACGGCGGGCGGCTGGTCGTGCCCGGCGACGACGTCGAGGTCGTGGACGAGCCGGGAACGACGCCGCCGGCCCGCGACCCGGCAGCAGAGGAACTGGCGCGCCGCGCGGCGGCGCAGCTTCCCCCGAGCCTTGACCTGAGAGG
>JBOGTA010000063.1:0-6242 GCA_050695855.1 Candidatus Limnocylindria bacterium | reverse complement strand
GGCCAGCTCATTCTGCCGGTCCCAGGTGGGCCGGTACGGGACGCGGCCCAGCCATTCGACGGTCAGCTCCCCGCCGTGACCCAGCAGCAACGGCCGATCGTCGTCGACTGCCGCTGACCGGCGACGGACCGGCTCCAACTCCTCCGCCGGTGGACGGCTGATGTCGCGCAACTGGACCATGCGTCAGACCGTCGCCGTGCCGTGGCCGCCCCGGTGCCCGCGCAGGGCCTCGACCATCCCCAGGTGGCGGTTGACGTGCGCGAGGTGTCGGGTCAACGAGTCCGCCAGCGGGGCCCGCTTGCCGAGGAGGTCGTCGCCGGGCACCAGGATCGTCTCGTCGTCGAGCGCTCCAGCCGCTTGTTCAAGGTCGTTGAAGGCCCCACGGAGATACGTCGTGAGCTGGTCGCGGCGCGGGAACGGAAGCGCTGCGGCCTCGTCGTCGGGCAGGAGCATCCCGGTGTCGCCCTGGCCCTGCGCCGCGGGGAAGCCCCACTTGGCCGTCAGCCCCTCGCGCACCCACCGTTGCGGGGCGCCGCCGATGGTCTCCGCCCAGCGGTCCGCCCATCGGCCCGTATGCCACAGGTGGAACGCGATCGGTGGCGAGGTGGGGCCGGGGTGCCACGACAGGTCGTCATCCGTGCACGCCTCCGCGGCGTCGAGGAGCTGGCGATGCGTGATCGCAAGCCGTCCCGCGAAGATTTCGACGTGCTTCCGCATCGGTCAGCTCAGACGGCGGCCGCCAGGTCGCCGCCCGGGACCTGTTCAGCGGCGTGGTAGCTGGATCGCACCAGCGGCCCGGACTGGACGTGGGCGAAACCCATGTCCAACCCGATCCGGCGCAGCGCCATGAACTCGGCCGGGGTGTAGTACTTGACCAGCGGCAAATGGGACCGGCTGGGGCGCAGGTATTGGCCGATGGTCAGTACATCGATCCGGGCCTCGCGCAACAGGCCCATGGCCTGGGTGACCTCGTCCCACGTTTCTCCCAGGCCGACCATGAGCCCGGACTTAGTGGTCATCTGATGACCGATGTCGGCCGCCAGCCGGCGGCCGGTGGTGAGCACCCCCACGCTGCGATCCCAGCGGGCCCGCCGCCGGACAGGTTTTTGCAGACGCGGGACCGTCTCGACGTTGTGGTTCAGGATCTCGGGCTGGGCCTCGACCACGGTCCGGATGTCGGCCTCGCGCCCGTTCAGGTCGGAGATCAGGACCTCGATGCTGGTGCCCGGGCTGGCGAGGCGGATGTGACGCACCGTCTCTGCCACGATCCCTGCCCCGCCGTCGGGCAGGTCGTCGCGGGCGACCATGGTGATGACCGCATGCCGCAGGCCCATCTTTCGGGCGGCATCGGCGACGCGGCGCGGCTCGTCGAGGTCGGTTTCCGGCGGTCGGCCGGTCTCGATGGCGCAGAACCCGCAATTCCGGGTGCAGACCCTGCCGAGGACCATGAACGTGGCCGTGCCCAGGGTCCAGCACTCCCCCTGGTTCGGGCAACGCGCCTCTTCGCACACGGTGTGCAGCGCCTCGTCACGCAGCAGCCGGCGCAGGCCGGCGTACGTCTCCCCGGCGCCAAGGCGGACTTTCAGCCACTCCGGCCGACGGCCGCCGGGGCCCGCGTTGATTGGGTTCGGCTCGCCGGGAGCCGGCATGCCGCCGTCGACGCCAGGGCCGCCGGGGTACATCACCGCCGACGGTCCGGCGTGGCCAGCCGGCCGGCTCAGGACCGAGAGCTCGCCCAGCTCCGTGAAATCGCGAGGCATAGGCGCCAGTCTAGCGAAGGCTGAGGATAGACTCGCCGCCATGGCCATCGACGCCCCGGCCGTCGCGGCTGAGATCGAATCCGCGTTGCGAGCGATCGGGACTCAGCAGCGTGGCGCGTCCGAAAAGCGCTACCTGAAGAGCGATCTCACCTTCCTGGGCAGCACCGTCGGGCAGATCCGTGGCGCGGTGAAGGACGCCGCTGGCAGAGGGGTCTTCGAGCACGAGAGCCTCGTGGAGTTGGCCAGGGTGCTGTGGGAGCAGCCAATCCACGAACGGCGGATGGCCGCGGTCATGCTGCTCGACCTGCACTCCACGTTGCTGAGCGCCGGCGACCTGCCGCTCGTGGAGCGTCTCATCCGCGAGTCGCGCACGTGGGCGTACGTCGACGCGCTGGCCGGCGACGTCGTCGGTGCGATCCTGTCCGGAGATCCCGGCGTGGAGGACACCCTCGACCGATGGGCCGCCGATCCCGACTTCTGGATCCGCCGCTCGTCGCTGCTGGCCGAGCTGCGCCCGCTCCGCAGGGGGGCTGATCTTGGCCCATTCCTTCGCCGCGCCGACGCGTTGCTGGAGGAGAGGGAGTTCTTCATTCGCAAGGCCATCGGCTGGGTCCTTCGCGAGGTCGGCAAGCGCCGCCCAGCCGAGGTGACGCGCTGGCTGGCGCCACGGACAGCTCGGGCGTCGGGGGTGACCATGCGCGAGGCGATGCGCTACCTCCCGCCGGCCGACGCGGAGCGCCTCATGGCCGCCTACCGTGAGCACCGACCCGCGGGCTGACCAAGGCAGGCAGGACAAAAGTACCAATCGGTACTGGTGAGCCGGCCGGCCCGCGCACCGGCTGCGGCCGCCTCGCCAGCCGGGGGCCGAAATATCCTATCGACCGAGATCGGGCCCGCCCCTACGGTGTTCGATCATGTGGCACCCGCGCCTGGCCCGCGGCCCATCGGGCCCCCAGCGTCGACCGATGCTGCTGGCGCTCGTCTACGGCGTGTTCCTCGTGCTCGTAGGTGTCACCGCCACCGCCTTGGTGGCCGTCACCGCCACCCACCTGTCGAGCGCAACGGTCAATGCGGCGGTAGCCCGGGATCGGGCGTTGGTCGCGCTCTTTGTCAACAGCCACGTCAGCCAGGAGGACGTTGACCACAACGGACCAACCCGAGCGGCGGCTGCGGCCCTCGAGGAGAAGCTTGCCATCCTCATCGCCGAGGATGAAATCCTTCGGATTGATTTGCGCGCGGCCGACGGCACGGTCCTGGCCAGTACCGCGGCCAGCACCCGCGGAGACAGGCCCGAGCTGTCGGACTCGATGCGGACGGCGCTGACTGGACAGCCAGCGGTGGAGGTTCTTGTCGGAAGCGGAGCTACGGACGCCGGTCCGTCCGGGTTTGGCGTCGAGCAGGTGGTCCAGGAATACTTTCCCCTCAGGTCCGATGACGGCGAGCCGCTGGCGGTGATCGCCATCTGGCGAGACGCGGCACCGCTGATGGCCAGCCTCGAGGCGGCCCGGCGGGACATCGTCCTCGTCACCCTGGGCGCGGCGCTGCTCCTGGCGGTGATCCTGTTCGGTGTTTTCCGCGCCGCGCAGCGCCGGATCTCCCGTCAGCAGGCGGACCTGATCGATGCCGAGCGGCGTGACCCGCTCACCGGCCTGCTGAACCACGGCGCGGTCGTAAACCTCCTGGCCGAGTCGGTGGAGAAGGCTCGAGCCGGCGCGGGTCGGTTCGGCGTGGCCCTGGTCGACATCGACAACTTCCGGCTGTTCAACGACACCCACGGCCACGAGGCCGCCGACGAAGTCCTCCTCCGGGTGGCCGACCTCGTCGAGTCCGAGGCGGGACCCGACGACGCGGTCGCCCGATACGGCCCTGACGAATTCCTCCTCGTCCTGCCCGGCGCCGCCGGCAAGGAGGTCGAGGCCGCTGTCAACCGGATCCGATCGGCTCTGGCTGAGGTCAGCGTCCAGTTCGGCAGCTCCGAGCAGCTTCCGGTCACCATCAGTGCAGGCGTCTGCCTGTTCCCCGACCATGCCGATTCGGTCACCGGGCTCCTCTCGGCGGTGGCGGTGGCCGTCGGCGAGGCGAGGACCAGCGGCGGGGATGCGGTCTGCGTCGCGTCGATGAGCGTCGAGCAGGAAAAGATCGTGTCGGGCAGCTTCGATGTGCTGCAGGGCCTGATCATCGCGGTCGACTCCAAAGACCGGTATACCAAGCGCCACTCCGAGGACGTCGCCCGCTACGCGGTCTTTCTGGCTGGCCGGCTGGGCCTCGATCCCGACCTGCGGCGCACGATCCAGCTCGCCGGCCTCCTCCACGACGTGGGCAAGATCGGCATCCCCGACCACCTCCTCCGCAAACCGAGTCGTCTCACCGCCGACGAGGTGCGCATCTTCCAGCAGCACGTGGCCCTGGGCGACGCCATCGTCCGGGACATCCCGAGCGTCGACCTGGTCCGTGCCGGGATCCGCCACCACCACGAGCGCTGGGACGGTCGGGGCTACCTCGATGGCCTCGAGGGCGATGCCATCCCGGTCATCGGCCGCATCCTGGCCGTGGCCGACGCGTTTTCGGCCATGACCACCAGCCGCCCCTATCGCAAGGCGTTGTCGGTGGAGGAGGCGCTCAAGCGGCTGGGCGACGCCGCGGGCCGCCAGCTCGAGGAAGACCTGGTGGTCGCCTTCATCAAGGGCATGGAAACGGCGCCTGACGCGCCGCTGCCGGCGGATCGGGCGCCCGGTATCTGGCGCCCCGCGCTGTGGATGTCGTGACCCTGCGACGGGGGGCCCTGACCGCGCTTGTGGTCGCCAGCCTGACCCTTGGCACCGCTGCCAGCGCCCGCGCGGCGAGTCTGTGGACGCTCACGGCCACGCCGCTGGTCGCGACCGCGGGTCAGTCGACGACCTTCCACATGCGCGCCGCCAACGTGCTCGGGCCTCCCGCCGGATGCGTCAACGTCGAGATTCCCAGCAGCTTCGTGATCCAATCCGCCGGCAACGTAGTTGCGTCTGACGGGTCCATGTGGGTAGCCGCCGTGGCCGGGACCTGGGTCGAGGTCACTTCCGTATCGGGCGTCGACTTCCTCGATCCGTCGGAGTCGGTGAGCTTTGATCTCCAGCTGCTGCCCACCCAGGCGGGGACTTGGAACTGGAACAACCACGTCCACGTCACCAATCAGTGCACGGGAACTGCCTACGACGGGGCGCCGGTGACGGTCGTGGTGGCGGCGGCGCTCGAACCGACGCTCGTCCCAACGCCAATCCCGACGCTGCCGCCGCTCCCTACACCGCTCCCTACACCGCTCCCGACCCCGCTCCCGACCCCGACGGCCACAGTCAGCCCCACGCCCCAACCGGTCGCAGTTGCGGGACCCTCGGGGCCGACCGATGGGGCAGCCCCGGCTGGGCGCCTCGCGGAGCTCGACGGCTCTGAAACCGGAATCGGCCTCGGCGCCGACGTCGTAGCGCTTCTGGACGCGCCGCTGGTCTGGTTCGTGCCCGGCGCCGTGGTTGGCGTTCCAGGGCTCCTCGTCCTGCTGTGGATCGGCCTTCAGGCCATCGGCGCCCTGGCCTGGGTTCCCGCCGTGCGGCGGATGAGCGGCGAACCGATTGCCACGCGCCGGCGCCGGAGGCGGCCGGCCAGGGCCTAGGCCAGCGACGTTCCCCCGTCCCAGCCTTCGAGGCGCTTTCGCACATCGGCCAGGAAGTAGCCCACCTGGGCCCCGTCAAGGACGCGGTGGTCGAACGAACAGGTCATGTTCATGAGGTGACGCACCGCGATGACATCGGCTCCGTCGACCTCGATGACCCGGGGGCGCTTGACGATGGCCTCCATGGACAGGATGGCAACCTCGGGCGCGTTGATGATGGGCATGGATGAGACCGATCCGAACCAGCCGGTGTTGTTGACGGTGAACGTCCCGCCCTGGATCTCGTCGAGCTTGAGCCGATTGGCCCGTGCGCGGGCCGCCAGGTCCTGGACGCGGCGGTTGACCCCGCTGATGGACAGCTGGTCGGCGTCGTGGATGACCGGTACCACCAGCCCGTTGTCGACCGCCACCGCGATCCCGATATTGGTCTTGTGCTTGAGGATGATCCGATCCCCAGCGAACTGGCTGTTCAGGGTCGGATGGATGCGAAGGGCCTCGGTCACGGCCTTGATCACCACGGCCACGTAACTGATGCCGATCCCTTCGCGCGTCTTGTACGCGTCGTTGTTCGCCTCGCGCCACCGCACGACGTTGGTCATGTCGACCTCCACCACGGTGTAGGCGTGGGGCACGGTCTGCTTGACCTGTGTCATCTTGGCGGCGATGCCTTTCCGCATCTGGGTCATCGGCCATTCGACGTCGCCGGTGGTCGGGGCCGGGATCGCCTCGGGTGCCGGCGGGGCGGGCGCTGGAGCTGATGGTGCGGAGAGTGCCGGTGCCGCGGGTTGGGCCGTCGCAGGCGAAGCCGCTGCTGCGGGCGGCGCGGGTGGGGCCTGCGG
>JBOGTA010000062.1:0-4207 GCA_050695855.1 Candidatus Limnocylindria bacterium | reverse complement strand
GGCCAAGCCGTCCGGAAGAGGGTGGATCGGAGACGCCGTCCGACGTCGGGGCGGCTGACGTCGGAGCGAGTGACATCGCGGCTGAGGGCCAACCCGGATGACGTTCCTCGTCGACCTGCTGGCCGCTACCCTCCGCAACGCCACGCCCTTGGTTTACGGCACGGTCGGCGAGACGTACGCCGAGCGGAGTGGGGTCCTGAACCTCGGGATCGAGGGCACGATGTACGCCGGTGCGTTCGCCGGCTTCGCCACCGCATGGGCCACCGGTTCGCCACTGCTCGGCTTGGTGGCGGCTATCGGCGTGGGCCTCGGGGCGGGCGCCATCATGGGCCTGCTGACGGTGACCTTCGGCGCCAACCAGCACGTGTCGGGGATCGGCCTGACCATCGGTCTCATCGGCGCATCGGAGTTCACCAATCGGCTCATCTTTCAGGGCACCGAGCTCCAGCAAATTGACCCGATGCCGATCGTGAACCCGTTCACCGGGCTCGGCGATGTCGGTGCCATCTTCGACCAGTACGCCCTGACCTGGATCGCGTTCCTGGTCGTCGTGCCGGTCGCGTGGTTCATCCTCCAACGGTCGAGCTTTGGGCTGGAGCTGCGTGCGGTGGGGGAAAACCCGGAGGCCGCCGATGCCGCAGGGGTGAACGTCGCCCGCACCCGCTACCTGGCGCTGATGATCGGCGGCGCGTTGATGGCCATCGGCGGGGCGTTCATTACCCTCGCCTTACTGGGCAGTTTCACCCTGGACATCATTGCCGGGCGGGGATGGGTCTGCGTGGCGCTGGTCATCTTCGGCCGCTGGCGGATCGGGCGCGGCATCCTGGGCGCGCTGATCTTCTCGCTGATCTTCTCGCTGCAGTTCCGGCTCCGGATCCTGCCCGGGTTCGGCGACCTGCCGTTCGAGTTGCTGCTGGCGCTGCCATACCTCGTCGTTATCGCGGCGTTGGCCATATCCGGCCGCAACGTCGCCTACCCTGGCGCTTACCTCAAGCCATACCGCCGCACCTGAATGAGCTCTGTCGGAAGGCACTTGCACGCCCCAGCTGCTTCACTACCGATGAACCGATGACCATCCGCGACCGAGACCACGAGTTCCTCGCCCATGCCATCAACCAGGCCCGGATCGGCCGCGACGAGGGCGGTGTGCCCATCGGCGGGGCCCTGATCGCCGACGACGGCACCGTGCTGGGGGTCGGCCACAACCGGCGGGTTCAGCATGGCAGCGCCATCCGTCATGGCGAGACCGATGCCCTCGAGAACGCCGGCCGGCTGCCGGCCGCGGTCTACCGGCGCGCGACCATGTACACCACCCTGTCGCCGTGCGACATGTGCAGCGGGGCCATCCTCCTGTACGGCATCCCCCGGGTGGTGATGGGCGAGAACAGGACGTTTGTGGGTGGCGAGGACTACCTCCGTTCCCGGGGAGTGGAGGTCGTCAACCTCGATTCCGCGGAGTGCGTCGAGCTGATGAACGAGTTCATCGCCGCCCATCCGGAAATCTGGAACGAGGACATCGGCGAGGAATGATCGCCGGGCCGGTTAGGCGGGCGTGCGGCCCTCGTTGAGGAACTCGATCACGAGCCTGGCGACTTCATCTGGGCGGTCCTCGATGATCCAATGGGCGACATCGGGGAAGAACACCTTCCGGACCGGTTCGCGGAAGTCCCGGTCGAGCTTCTCGGCGAGCTTGCGGCCCAGCGCACGATCGCGCTCGCCCCACAGGAGCAGGGTGGGGGAGGCGATCGTCTTGCCGCGCAGTCGCCGGGCATCGTCGCGAATGGTGCGGGCGATGCTGCGGTAGTAGGCCAGCCCGGCCCAGGCAACGCCGGGGCGGCAGATGGCGTCCCGGTAGACGGCGACGTCCTCGGGGGTGAACTCGCCGTCGGAGAGGAGGTACGTCAGGGTCCGGCCGTGGCCAGAGGTCAGCCACCATTCTGGTAGCCGCGGGATCCGGAAGATGGCCACGTACGAGCTGCGGAGGCGCTGCCCCCAGTCATGTCGGATGCCCCTGGCCAGAACCAGCGCCGGCGGGCCGTTGACGAGGATCAGCCGATCGACGCATTCGGGGTGGGAGAGCGCCGCCTCCGACGCCACGATGCCGCCCCAGTCGTGGCCCATCACGTGCGCCTTGCGCTCGCCGAAGGCGTTGATCAGGGCGGCGACGTCATCGCCCAGGATGCGAAGCTGATAGTCGTCGATGCGAGTCGGCCGGGAAGTGTCCCCAAAGCCGCGCATGTCGGGCGCCACCGCGCGATATCCGGCCGCTGCCAGCGCCGGGAGGAGGTGGCGGTACTGGTACCAGAACTGCGGGAAGCCGTGGAGGAGGAGGACCAGCGGCCCCTCGCCGTCCACCTTGCAGTGGAACCGGATCCCGTTCGCCTCGACGAACTCGGTCTGCATCATTCCCAGCGTACGCCGGGGGGATCGTCCGCTTGGTCAGGTCCCCTTGAAGAAGTCGTTGATGGCCGCGGTGTCGTCGGACATCGCCCAGCGGGCAGTGATCTTCCCGTCGCGGATGTGATAGACCTCGGCGACCCGGTAGTTGAGTGACTTGTCGCCCCAGACCGCATGGGCGCTGAGCAGGGCAATGGTGTGGTCGTCGCCGCCGATGATGTCGTGGGTCTCCCCGCCGGTGATCTCCCACTCCGGGGCGCCGGCGCCCTGGTAGCGCTCGGCCAGCGCGGCCTTGCCGGGGAGGGGCTCGGTGCGACCAATCTCGTGCCACTCGACGTCATCGGCCATGAGGCTGGAGGCGGCCTCCATGTCGTTGCTGATCATGGCCTCCATGTACCGGCGGATCACGGCCGCGTTGGGATGTTCTGCCATGGGTGCACTCCTCCTGGATGGGCGAGGTGGACGGGCAGCGGATCGTAGCCTACGCCGGACTGACCGATGGGCGTATCGTCGGCCCATGACGGACCAGCCGACCGATCGGCAGATCGAGGCCAAGACCGAGCGGCGGACGCGGATCCATCTGCCTAGTCGGCGGCCACGTGGCGCGACCCCGGCGAGCGACCCCGAACTCGCTCCCGAGCGCGAGATGCAGCCGGAGCTCGAGGTCGAGGTGCCCGTGGAGCAAAGCGTGGTGGACGCCGCTCTCTACCAGGCCGGGAAGAGGACCGAGAGTCCGGCCACGGTGGCGGCGACCGCCCATCGGCTCCGAGAGGAAGCGGCCAACCAAACCGGGACCATGGCGTGGATCGGTCTGTATCGGCCCAGCGCCAGCCAGCTCTTTCAGGTAGCCGATGAGTTCGGGCTGCATGAGGTGGCCCTGGAGGACGCCATCGTCGCCCACCAGCGGCCCAAGCTCGAGCGCTATGACGAAATCCTGTTCGTGGTCCTGCGGGCGGCCACCTACCTGGATGCTGCGGAGGAGGTCGAGTTCGGGGAGATCCACGTCTTCATCGGTACCGATTTCGTCATCACTGTTCGCCACAGCGCCACCCCGGATCTTCACGCCGTGCGCCAACGGATGGAGGCCGATCCGGACCTCCTGCGCCTGGGCCCCGAGGCGGTGCTGTACGCCATCGTCGACAGCGTGGTGGATGGCTACGCGCCGGTGGTGGCCGGGCTCCAGAAGGACATCGACGAGATCGAGACCGAGGTCTTCCGCGGCGACCCGCGGGTGTCACGCCGCATCTACGAGCTGTCGCGCGAGGTGATCGACTTCCAGCGTTCGGTCCGGCCCCTGCTAGCCATGGTCAACGGGCTGCAGGCGGGGTTCGACAAGTACGGGACCGATGAGGAGCTTCGCCGCAACCTGCGCGACGTGGCCGACCACGCCACCATCGTGGCCGAGCGCGTCGACGGCTTCCGCCAGATGCTGGCCGACATCCTCACCGTCAACGCCACCCTGGTCAGCCAGGCCCAGAACGAGGAGATCAAGAACCTCACCGAGGCCAGCTACGACCAGAACGAGGAGAACAAGAAGGTCTCGGCCTGGGCGGCCATCCTGTTCGCCCCGACCCTGATCGGCACCGTCTACGGCATGAACTTCAGGCGCATGCCCGAGCTGGGCTGGGTGTTCGGCTACCCGTTCGCCCTGACCCTGATGCTGCTGGTCAGCCTCACCCTGTACGCGATCTTCAAGCGCCGGGGCTGGCTCTGAGGGGCGGCGCGACCCCGCCGAGGGAATCTCGGGGCCGCGCCGCCGTCCTGCGGGCATCACCTCACTAGACGCTGCTCTGTTCGCTGTCGCTCTGGT
>JBOGTA010000061.1:0-12038 GCA_050695855.1 Candidatus Limnocylindria bacterium | reverse complement strand
GGTCCTCCCCCCCGGCCAGGCGCGCGACGACCACCCCGAACGGAATGGCCCCCAGCACGTACCCGAGCGCGAGGGCGGCCACCAGGCCGACGGCGGCACCCATCGGCTCAGCGGGTACTGGCCCGTCGCAGGAAGAGGCGCAGGATCACCAGCAGGCCGATGGTCGCCGCCCCCACCCCAAGCCCCGCCAGCAGCGCGGTCTCGGCGCCGGACGGCCAGGCGACGGAGAGGCCGATCAGGCCGGCCACCACCGCGATCCCGATGCTCCGCAGCCAGAACCCTCGGTGAAAGGACCAGTCGCGCGGCTTCTGGCTGACGGGCGGGCGCTGCGGCCGACGACCGCCCGCCCTCGGCGGCAGGCCGCGAGGATCCTGGCCCTTCATCATCCGCTGGTACTGGCGGCGTTCGGCGCGCGACATCGGTCCGCAAGTCTATCTGCCGGTAGGATGCGATCGTCGTGCACGACGTCTTTGACCAGTTCAAGCAGCAGCTTCCCGACCAGGACCCGACCGAGACCGAGGAATGGCTCGAGTCGCTCGATGCGGTGGTCGAGCAGGCCGGGCCCGAGCGCGCCCGGTTCATCCTGTTCCGGCTCCTCAAACGGGCACGCCAGCTGCAGGTCGGGCTGCCACCGCTGACCCAGACCCGCTACGTGAACACAATCTCACCCGAGCAGGAGCCTCCCTTCCCGGGCGACGAGCAGATGGAGCTGCGGATCCGACGCATGATCCGCTGGAACGCGCTGGCCATGGTCCTGCGGGCCAACACCCGCTTCGAGGGCATCGGCGGCCACCTGTCGACCTACGCCTCGGCGGCCAGCCTGTACGAGGTGGGGTTCAACCACTTCTTCCGGGGATGGGACGACGGGCCCGGCGACCTGGTCTATTACCAGGGCCATGCCGCGCCGGGCATCTATGCCCGGGCGTTCCTCGAAGGCCGGCTGACGGTCGAACAGCTCGACCACTTCCGACGCGAAGCGCTATGGCCCGGTGGGCTGTCGTCGTATCCCCATCCCCGCACGATGCCGGACTTCTGGCAGTTCCCCACCGTGTCGATGGGCCTCGGTCCGCTGGCTGCCATCTACCAGGCGCGCTTCAATCGGTACCTCTCGGCGCGCGGACTGGCCGACACCAGCCGGACCCGGGTGTGGGGCTTCGTGGGCGACGGCGAGATGGATGAGCCGGAGTCACTTGCCGGCCTGAGCCTGGCGGCTCGCGAGGGCCTGGACAACCTGACGTTCGTCGTGAACTGCAACCTGCAGCGCCTGGACGGCCCGGTGCGGGGCAACGGCAAGATCATCCAGGAGCTGGAGTCGGTGTTCCGCGGCGCCGGCTGGCACGTGATCAAGGTCATCTGGTCGCGCGAGTGGGACGCGCTGCTGGAGCGCGACACCGAGGGAGTGCTCCTGAACAAGATGACCGAGACCCTGGACGGCGACTACCAGACCCTGTCGGTGGCCGACGGGGCGTACATTCGAGAGCACTTCTTCGGGCCCGATCCGCGCCTGGCAGCCCTGGTGGCGGACAAGACCGATGCCGAGCTGGCGGCGCTGCGGCGGGGCGGCCACGACTACCGGAAGCTGTACGCCGCCTACCACTACGCGACCCAGCACCGCGGGGCGCCGGTCGTGATCCTGGCCAAGACGGTCAAGGGCTGGACGCTGGGTCCTGGGATCGAGGCTCGCAACGTGACGCACCAGTCGAAGAAGCTGACCGTGGACGAGCTGCGCATCTTCCGCGACCGCCTCCAGCTCCCGATTCCCGACGACCAGCTGGCCGATGCTCCGTACTACCACCCCGGGATGGACAGCCCGGAGATCCGCTACATGCTCGAGCGCCGGGCGGCGTTGGGCGGGACGCTCCCCCGACGGCGCGTCGAATCCCCTCCGCTCCCGCCGCCCGGGGCCGCGGTCTTCGGCGATGTGTTCGCCGGGGCCGAGCGGCCGGCATCCACGACCATGGCTTTCGGTCGGCTGCTGCGCAACCTCGTCCGCGACCCCGAGCTCGGCCGGCGGGTGGTCCCCATCATTCCCGACGAGGCACGGACGTTCGGCATGGACCCCCTGTTCAAGGAGCTGGGGATCTACAACCCTCTGGGCCAGCGCTACACCCCGGTCGATCGCCAGCTGCTCCTCTCCTACCGCGAGGCGACTGACGGCCAGATCCTCGAGGAGGGGATCACCGAGGCAGGGTCGATGGGATCGTTCACCGCGGCCGGCACCGCGTACGCGGTTCACGGCCAGTCCATGATCCCGTTCTACGTCTTCTATTCGATGTTCGGCCTGCAGCGCACCGGCGACCAGGTGTGGGCCTTCGGCGACGCGCGGGGCCGAGGCTTCATGATGGGCGCAACCGCGGGGCGCACCACCCTTACCGGGGAGGGTCTGCAGCACGACGACGGGCAGAGCCACCTCTACGCCCTGGCCGTTCCCAACCTGATGGCCTATGACCCGGCCTACGCCTACGAGCTGGGGGTCATCATCAGGGAAGGCATGCGGCGGATGTGGAACGCGGGGGAAGACGTCTTCTACTACATCACCCTCTACAACGAGAACTGGACCCAACCGCCGCTCCCCGAGGGGGTCGAGGACGGCATCCTGCGTGGGCTGTACCGATGCCGGCCGGCGACCGGCGAGGGACGGCGGGTGCAGATCCTCGGCTCGGGGTCGATCCTCCACCAGGCCCTCCGCGCGGCCGACCTGCTGGCCGAGAAATTCAGCGTGGCAGCCGATGTCTGGAGCGCCACGTCCTTCCAGCAGCTCCACGCGGACTGCCTACGGGTCGAGCGCCACAATCGGCTGCACCCCGGTGGCGAGCCCGAGGTTCCGTACGTCGTCCGCCAGCTCGCCGACGCGCGGGGCCCCATCGTGGCGGCGACCGATTTCGTCAAGGCCGTGCCCGACGTGGTGTCGCGCTGGATCGATCGGCCCTACGTGGTGCTCGGGACAGACGGCTTCGGGCGGTCCGACACTCGCGAAGCGCTGCGCGCGTACTTCGAGGTAAGCCCTGAGCAGATCGCGTACGCGGCTTTGGTCGGCCTCAGCCAGGCGGGAGACGCACCCCTCGAGGAACTCCAGGGCGCACTTGGCGAGCTGGGAATCGACCCGGAGCGGCCAGACCCTGCCAATCCGCTTGCTTGAGACAAACGAGCGCAAGGTAGCCAATCTGAACGTCAGACCGGCAAAATATAAACCGGACTTGACAAGATAGCAAGTGCATATTACTGTCTGACCGAATTATCACCGAGATAGGGAGACAGGAACGTGCTGGACTATCGCTTCCACTACGCGCAGCTGGTCATCGAGGACCGCCTGCGCCAGCATCGCGCAACGGAGACCAGCCGGCCTGCGTTGCGTGTCCACCGGCGCGAACCCCAGCGACCCGCGCCGACCACCACCCGCCGCTGATGCCGCCTCGCGACGTCATCGCCACCTGCCCGGTGTGTGCCGGTGAGCTGGCCATCAGCCGCCTGCATTGCCGGACCTGCGGGACAACGCTGGAAGGCGAGTTTGGGGTCGGGCGCTTCGGCAAGCTCAGCCGCGAGCAGATGACGCTCCTCGAGAGCTTCCTTCGCTCCCGCGGCAACCTCAAGGAGATGGAGCGGGCGCTCGGAATTTCCTATCCCACCGTCCGCACCCGGGTCGAGGCGCTAGTCCAGGCCCTGGGGCTGGCGGACGGCGATGGGGGGCAGGAGCTGGCCGACGAGGAAGGCCAGGGGCAAGCCGAGGCCGCCGACGGGGACATGGCGACCCAGCGGCGCGCCATCCTGGAGCGCCTGGCCAAGAAGGAGATCGATGCGGCGGCAGCGGCGGCGGCACTGCGCGCCCTCGAGGAAGCCAGCTGATGCCCAGCTACCGTCGGGTCCAGGACATCGAGCACGAGATCGGAGCGGCAGGTTCGCTGGCACTCGCTGTCACCTCGGCTGACGTGCGACTGACCGCGACTGCGGGCGAAACGGTGCGCGTGCGCGCGACGTTCGAGATCGGTGCCGGCTCGGACCAGGAAGCTGATGAGATGTTCGAAACGCTTCGGCTCCGGGTCGAATCCGGGAATGGCACGTTGAGCGTCCATGAGCTCGACGGGCACCACGGCTTCGGGGGCACCATCTCGCGCCTGCTGGGCGGGCGGAGTGCCGAGCTGGACAACGTCGAGGTCGAGGCGCCTGCCGGCTGCCGGCTCCAGGTCCGCGTCGTGAGCGGGGACGTTCAGGCGTCGGGATTCCGCGGCTCCCAGCGTTTCCAGTCCGTGTCCGGCGACCTACGGCTGACCGAGGCGGGCGGCGAGCTGGATATCGACTCGGTGTCCGGTGACGTCAGCCTGCGGGCGGTCGAGCCAGTCTCATTGAAGATGAACAACGTGTCGGGCGACCTGTCCGCCCAGGCACCGGCCTTTGACGGTCTTCGGCTCCAGAGCGTGAGCGGCGACGTGTCGGTCGACGGCGAGCTGACGGACACCGCGCCCCACGCGGTGGACACGGTGAGTGGCGACCTCCGGCTCGCGTCGGCCAGCGGGATGACCATCGCGGTGCGCGGCATGTCCAGCGACGTCCATTCTGCTCTTCCCCATCGTCTCGAAGGCACCGCGGATCGGCGACGCCTGATCGTGGGCGACGGCGCGGCATCGGTGGCGTTCAACTCGATGTCCGGCGACCTGGCGGTCACCCGTTCGCGGCAGCAGCCGCATCCGGCCGCTGCGGTGTCGGAACCGGCCGCGCCCCCTGGAAGTACGGATCGAATGAATCAGAACGCGGTCCTGGGCGCGCTGGAGCGCGGCGAGATTGACGTCGACGAGGCCATGCGCCGCCTGGGGAACGACGGGTGAGCAACGAGCTGGAAACCGTCCTGCGCCTCGTGGCGGAGGGCAAGCTGACCCCGGAGGAGGCCGCCCCCATCGTGGCCGCGCTGACCGATCGGGCAGCGGCGTCTGCCGGACCAGGGCAGGGACAGTCCGTGCGGCGGGAGGCCGGCGCCGGGGCGCGCCAGCTTCGCGTCCGAGTGGAGGAGCAGGGTCGAACGGTCGTGAACCTGCGCGTCCCGTTGTCATTCGCCGAGACCGCGCTGAACATGGTGCCCGGGTTGGCCGGCGAGCAGGCTGAGCGCGTTCGCGCCGCCCTGCAGGGCGGTGCCATCGGTCCCATCATCGACGTCGAAGACCCCGACGGCGACGCCGTCCTGATCAGCCTCGAATGAGCGACACCGCGGCCCAGACGTCGGTGGCCGCGGCGCCGGGGGCGGCTCGAATCCTCCGCCCGCTGGCCGGGCGGGATTTCCGCCTCCTCTTCAGCGGGGAGACCATCTCGCTCCTGGGCGACCAGTTCCATTTCGTGGCGCTCGCCTGGCTGGTGCTCCAGCTCACCGGTTCGGGCCTGGCGGTGGGCACGGTCCTCATGGTGGCCGGCATCCCCCGCGCCATCTTCATTTTGGTCGGCGGCGCGTTCGCCGACCGCGCCTCACCGCGGGGCGTGATGCTGGCCTCCAACGCGCTGCGAGCGGCATTTGTGGGCGTGCTCGCCATCCTGGTCCTGTCCGGGAGCGCGGAGCTGTGGCAGCTGTACGTGCTGGCGGCGGGCTTCGGGATCGTGGATGCCTTCTTCTGGCCGGCGCTGAGCACGATGGTGCCGATGCTCGTCACCGAGGACCATCTGCCGGCCGCCAACGCGCTCATGCAGGGCTCGCAGCAGCTGACCGGGCTTCTCGGCCCGGCCCTCGCCGGGTTGCTGGTGGCAGCGGTGGGAACGGGCTTGGCGTTCGGGATTGATGCCGCATCGTTCGCTGTCGCCGCCGGAGCGTTGGCCCTCATCCGCGGCGGGCGGCGGCCCGCTGCCTCCGAGGTGCCGCGGCCCCACGTCCTGGGAACCATTCGATCGGGCGTGGCCTTCGCCTGGCGCGACCCGGCCGTCCGGTCCCTGCTCCTCCTGTCGGCGGTCCTGAACTTCGCGATCAACGGTCCGGTCAGCGTGGGCCTGGCTTGGCTGGCCGACAACCGCTTCGACGGTGGCGCGGCGGCGTTCGGGTTCATGCTCTCCGCATTCGGAGGGGGTGCCCTCATCGGGGCCGTGGCGGCCGGCAGCCTGGGTCGCATCCAGGAGCTGGGATGGGCCACCCTCGGCGGCTCGATGGTGATGGGTGTGGCGCTGGGCCTCATCGGCTTCGCGCCGTCGGTCGTGGCGATCATGGCCCTGAATTTCGCCATCGGGCTGGCCGTGGGGCTGCTGAACGTCCGGATCGTGGCCTGGCTCCAGGTCCGAACGCCGAGTGACATGATGGGGCGCGTGATGAGCCTGGTCATGCTGGGAGGGATTGCCGCGTCGCCCCTCTCGCTGGCCGCCGCCGGCCTGCTGGTCGATATCGGCGCCGCCACACTGTGCTTCGCGGTCGCGGGCGGGCTGGTGGTGGTCGCCGCGCTCGCCGGCGTGGTGTGGGGCGTGCCGTCCCAGATGCGCGAGGCATGACGCCGAGCTGGGCCGACGGGGCGGTTCTGTACCAGATCTATCCCCACGCCTTCGCGGACGCCAATGGAGACGGCATCGGCGACCTGGCCGGCGTGATCGCCCGTCTGGATCACCTCGCCGGCGATCCCAGCGGACTGGGGGTGGATGCCGTATGGCTCTCGCCGATCTATCCGCATGGGGGCGTCGACGGCGGGTACGACGTGACCGATCACGCCGCGGTCGCCCCCGAGTTCGGGTCCCTGGCCGATCTGGACCGGCTGCTGGCCGAGTGCCACGCGCGGCGCCTGCGGGTCCTGCTGGACCTGGTCACCGGCCACACCTCGGACCGACATCCGTGGTTCACGGCGGCGCGCGCATCGCGCGCGAGCGCGTCCCGCGACTGGTACCTGTGGGCCGATCCCCGCCCCGGGCCCGCGCCACCGACCAACTGGGTGGCTGAGTTCGGCGGGTCGGCCTGGTCTCTGGATCCGATCAGCGGGCAGTACTTCCATCATTCGTTCTATCCCGAGCAGCCGGACCTGAACTGGCGCAACCCGGCGGTGCGCGCCGCCATGGGCGCGGCCATGCGGTTCTGGCTGGATCGTGGTGTGGACGGTTTCAGGGTGGACGCCCTCGAATTCCTCATCAAGGACCGGAGGCTCCGCGACAACCCGCCAGCCGGTCCGCCGCGACCCCCCTGGTCGCCGGAACCAGGCGGCCTGCAGCGGCGGCGGACTCGCAACCAGCCGGGCGTGGCTGGCGTCCTTCGTCACCTGCGGGGGATCTGCGACGAGTACCCCGATCGGGTCCTGCTGGGCGAGCTGTACTCACCGGCGTTGCGTGTCGCCGCTTCTCTTGGCGGCGCTCGTGGCCCCGGTCTCCACCTGGCCCTCGACCATCAGCTGGCCAAGTCGCCGTGGCAGGCGAGCTCCTTCCGGCGCGCGATCGCCGCGGCCGAGCGCCACCTGGCGCCGCCCCGCTCCCCTACCTGGGCGTTCTCGAACCACGACCTGTCCCGCCAGGCCACGCGCTGGGGTCCTGGCCGCGCCCGACTGGCCGCGCTGATCCTGCTTACCCTGCGCGGGACGGTGTGCCTGTACCAGGGCGAGGAAATCGGGATGACCGACGCCCCGATGGCCGCCGGCGGACCCGATCGGGCTGGGCGCGACTCGGCTCGGGCGCCGTTCGACTGGGATGAGGCCGCCCGTCAACGAGACGACCCCAATTCGCTCCTGGCGCTGTACCGCCGGCTCATAGACCTCCGCCATACGCCGGTCATGCGGCATGGGACTCTGGAGCTGCTTCGCGGTCTCCCCACGGGAGTGCTCGGTTACGAGCGGATCCGCGGGGTTCGTCGGGTCACGGTGCTGGCCAACATGGGCGATCGGCGGACGTCCATCCGGCTCAGGCCTGGCAGCCGGACGAAGGTGCTGTTGGCCACGCACGCGGGCCAGCTCGCCCTTTCGTCCGCGCGCGTGGAACTGGCTCCCGACCAGGGTGTCCTGCTTGGCTGAGCGGGCCGCTTCCCGGCGCCGCCGAGCGACGCGCGGTGCTGTAATAGGCGGAGCCAATGAGTAGCCGACGTCCACTCGAACCACCTCCTGGTTCGGGTGGCTCACAGGTCGATCCCATGCTCGAGGTGCGGGAGCGCCGCCGCGGCCAACGGCCCGGCGATGCCTACGTCCGCATCGTGCGCCCGTTCGAAGAGGAATTTGAGCACGGCGAGGAGGGTCACCTCATCGCGTCGGAGAAGACCCTCGGTCAGCCCACCGGCCTGGCGGCACGCTGGCGATCCCTCCGCCACTTCCTGGTCGGCCGTCCCATCTCCAGCGAGCACGAGGAGCACGAGCGCCTGAGCAAAGTCAAGGCGCTGGCGGTGTTCAGTTCGGACAACATCAGCTCCAGCGCCTATGGCCCCGAGGAGATCATGCGGGTCCTGGCGTTCGCCGGCGCCGGGGCGCTCGTCCTCACCGTCCCGTTGGCCGGCCTGATCATCGTCATGTTGGGCATCGTCACCCTGTCCTACCGGCAGACGATCAAGGCCTACCCCCAGGGCGCCAGCAGCTACATCGTGGCCAGCGACAACCTCGGGGACCGGATGGGCATCCTCGCCGCGTCAGCGCTGCTGATCGGATACGTGGTCACGGTGGCGATATCGATCTCAGCCGGCGTGGCGGCGATGACCTCGATCGTGCCGGAGATCTATGCATATCGGGTCATCATCAGCGTCGTCCTGGTCGGGCTGCTGATGGTTGGCAATCTGCGCGGCATCCGGGAGTCGGGGACGATCTTCATGGCGCCGACGTACCTGTACGTCGTCGTCATGCTGGGAATCATCGGCTACGGCGTGGCGCTGTCGGTGACCGGCCAGATGCCGGAATACGTGCCCCCCGCCGAATGGGTGGCCGCCATCGATTCATCGGCCCAGGTCCTCGGCCTGTTCCTCGTCCTGCGCGCGTTCTCCCAGGGAGCGGTGGCGCTGACCGGGATCGAGGCCGTGTCCGACGGGGTGCCGGCCTTCAAGCCGCCGGAATGGCGCAATGCGCGCACCACGCTGACCTGGGCGACAGCCATCTTCGCGGTGCTGTTCATCGGGATCGCATACCTCGCGGCCACGATCGGCTTCGTTCCGGACCCGGACGAGGAGCAGACCGTCCTATCGCTGATGGTCCGTCACCTGGTGGGCGATGGATGGATCCTGATCCTGGCCCAGGTGGCCACTGCCCTGCTCCTGGTCCTGGCCGCCAACACGAGCTTTGCCGACTTCCCTCGGCTGTCGTCGTTCCTGGCCCGCGACGGCTTCATGCCGCGCCAGTTCGCTTTCCGCGGCGAGAGGCTCGCGTTCACCACCGGCATCGTGGCCTTGTCGGGCATGGCCGGGATCCTGTTGGTCATGTTCAGCGCCAGCGTGTCCGGCCTCATTCCGCTCTACACCCTCGGTGTGTTCATCGCGTTCACGCTGTCCCAGCTAGGCATGTTCGTGCGCTGGTACCGCCGTCGCGAACCGGGATGGGCGCGCGGGCTGGCGATCAACGGCCTGGGCACGGTCACCACCGCGGTCGTGGCGGTGGTGGTGGCCACCAGCAACTTCTTCCAGGGATCGTGGCTGGTCATCGTCCTGGTCCCCATCCTGATGGCGTTCCTGTTCGGCATTCGGCGCCACTACCGGATCCATGACGCTGCGGTCAGGCTCCAGGCGCCTGCCGACGACGGAGACCGGATCGCGCCTGAGCGGCTCCCTGAGCCCATCGTCATCGTGCCCATCGCCCGACTGGACCGGACCGCCATGCACGCCATCTCGTTCGCGAATTCGATCAGCGCCGCCGCGACGGCCGTCCACATCACCAACGACCCGCGAGACGCGGACGAGCTGCGTCGCCAGTGGCCCGCGGTGGGCGGCACCACTGAGCTGGTCGTGGTCGAGTCCCCCTACCGGGCCTTGATCGGTCCGCTGGTCCGCTACATGGACGCCCTGCAGGCTCAGGCTCCGGATCGACCGATCATGGTCGTCCTGTCCGAGGTCGTCCCCCGCCATTGGTGGGAGAACCTGCTCCACAACCAGACCAGTCTGCGGCTCAAGCTGCGCCTGTTCGGGAGGAAGAACACGATCGTCGCCGACGTGCCCTACCACCGCCCCGACTAGCGTCTGCGGGCGACGATCAAGCGTTCTCGATGGGCTCGAGCCGAAAGTAGACCCCCTTGGCCAGGATGTGGCCGCGGGCCGCTCGGTACACGAGGTTGCCGGGGAACGGCTGCTGATGGGCCGTGGCTAAGATGACGGCATCCCGTTCGTCGCTCTCCGGCAGACGCGCCGCCCGCACGCGGTGGGTGACCCCGGTCGGCCACACCACGGACCCGTTGCCAGCCGCCGCCAGGTTGCGGGTCCACCCCGCGTCCCCGTTGGGGTGGCCGACGTACCAGCGCCCGGCCACCTCGATGAGGCCGACGAGAACCGCTCGCTGACGACCGCTGCGCCGGCCCGGGACCCGGACGTCGACGGTGATTCCCATCCCCCCCGCGTGCCACATGGCGCGGATCAGCGGGTCGAGGAGGCGAAGCCAGGCATATCCCAGGCGCCAGAAGAGGCTCCAGGCTGTCGAGGCTCGTCGACGGGGACGGGCGGAAAGTGTCATCGGCGAGGCCTCGAGATGGCGCGCCGGGCAGGATTCGAACCCGCGGCCTGGTGGTCCGAAGCCACCCGCTCTATCCACTGAGCTACCGGCGCCGAGGCCGATTGTAGTCGCGGCTCGCGCGTACCACCGTTGGCGCCCTGGCCGATGCCAGGGGACGGCCTGACCTACCCTCACCAAAGGGCCAGGCCAATCTCCTCGTCCAACGTTCGTATCAGCGCGACGTCGAGCAGCTCGCGGATCTCGAACTCGGCCACGAAGACCTCGACCCCGCGCAGCAGGTGGCCGCCCACGCACGCCCCGTGCTCATCGGCGAAGGTGGCGTGGGCGTGGAGGAATGGCTTGCCGTCGCGCAGGCTGACGTTGCCGACGAAACCCACGATCTCGCGGTGGGTCTCGGACGCCAGCTCGAGATACCGGTGATCGGTCTGGTGGTACATCGCGAATGCCGCTCGCCGCACCGCACCGATGACGCTGACCCGGGCTGCCGACACGCCCCGCTCCGCGCAGATCCGCTCGATCTCGGCGACGAGGTCGCTGCCCTTCTCCAATCGACCGACGAACGTTCGGCCCGGTGAAGCCTCCCACGTGCGTTCGGTCATCGGCTACTCGAAGTGCTTCAAGCTTGCCAGGACCGGGCGATTGCCAGCCAGGCGAGCCGGATACAGCCCGGCCAGCGAGGCGACGCCCAACCCGAGCAGGACGACAGCGATGACCAGTGGCCAGGGGATGACCAGTCCGGCCGCGAAGTCTCGGGGGGCCAGGGTCACCAGGATCCAGGTGACCGCGATGCCCGCCATGGCGGCCAGGATGCCGCCGATCGAGCCCATGATCGCCGCCTCGGTGACGACCATCCCTTCCACCTGGCTCACCGTCATGCCGTGGGCGCGCAGGACGGCGATCTCCCGAGTCCGCTCGGCGACCCCCAGGGTGAGCGTGTTCACGATGCCCAGTCCGCCGATGACCACCGCCAGCAATGCCAGCGCGTCGAACAGACCCAGCAGCCGATCCAGCGATCGCGCCAGCTGATCCGCCAGGACCTCGGCGGTCAGCGCCTCGCCCGCCAACTCGGCCGCCTTGGCAGCCACCAGGTTGGCGTATGCCTCGTCGCCAATCTGAGGTTGGGGAACCATCGCCCAGATCGTGGTCAGCTTGGCGTCGAACAGGGCTCTCGCATCCGCCAGGCTCATGAGCAGCGCCCCTTGCCCGGACCGGCCAGGAAGCGAATAGGCGACCAGCCCGGCCACGGTGAGGTCCGCGGAGGCGCCGCCCGGAATGGCCAGGTGGATCTGGTCGCCGGTCCGCAATCCAGTCGCGGACGCGAGCGACTCGGGCAGGAGGACCGATCCGCCGAGGCCGAGGGCCTCAAAAGCCGCTGTCCGGTCGGTGTCGAGCACGATCAGCGCACCCGCAGCTTGCCAGACCGAGGGATCGATCCCTGCCACGCCCGCTTCGCGATCTCCGGCCGGCGTGGTGGCC
>JBOGTA010000060.1:0-7045 GCA_050695855.1 Candidatus Limnocylindria bacterium | reverse complement strand
CCTGCGGCGTGGGCATACTGGCAGGCGCGGCCCCCCGGCTATCGTCGCCAGGCAGCCTTCTGGATCCTGTCCGCCAAACAGGAGGCCACCCGCGAGCGTCGCCTGGCCGCCTTGATCGAAGACTCGGTCGCGGGCAGGCCGGTCAAGCCGCTGCGTACGGGAGGAGACTGAATGGGCGAGCTACCAGCCGGCGTGCGGGTCATCGCGCCGCCGCACGATCTCGCGGACGACGTGCTGACGCCTGATCCCCTGGCGTTCGTCGCCAGCCTGCATCGGTCCTTCAACTCACGCCGTCTGCGGCTCCTGGCGGATCGATCCGAACGGCAGGCCCGCTTCGATGCCGGCGAGCTCCCGGACTTCCTGCCCAACACCGCGCATGTCCGGGAGGACCCCTCTTGGCGAGTGGCGCCCGCGCCCCCCGACCTGGACGACCGGCGGGGGGAGATCACCGGTCCCGCCGAGCCGAAGATGATGATCAACGCCCTGAACAGCGGCGCGAAGGTGTTCATGGCTGACTTCGAGGATGCCCTGTCCCCCACCTGGGACAACGTCGTCACCGGCCAGTGGGCGGTGGCGGCCGCGGTCCGCCGCGAGCTGACCTTCCAGAGCGCCGAGAAGTCGTACGCCCTCCAGCCGCACGCCGCCACCCTCGTCATCCGGCCCCGAGGCTGGCACCTGGACGAGGCGCACGTGATGGTCGACGGCGCCCCCATCTCGGCCAGCCTGTTCGACTTCGGGATGGTCTTCTTCCACAACGCCCGCGAACAGCTGCACCGCGGGACCGGCCCGTACTTCTATCTCCCCAAGCTGGAGTCCCATCTCGAGGCCCAGCTGTGGAACGACGTCTTCGTGGCGGCGCAGACCGCCCTGGACGTCCCGCGCGGGAGCATTCGGGCCACGGTCCTGATCGAGACCATCCTGGCCGCGTTCGAGATGGAGGAGATCCTGTACGAGCTGCGGGAACATGCCACGGGGCTCAACGCCGGCCGGTGGGACTACATCTTCAGCCTGATCAAGAAGTTCCGGTCGCGGCCCGACATGGTGTTCCCCGACCGGGCCCAGGTCACGATGGCCGTCCCGTTCATGCGCGGGTATCAGCAGCTCCTGGTGCAGACGTGCCATCGGCGCGGGGCGCACGCCATCGGCGGCATGAGCGCGTTCATCCCCAACCGGCGCGAGCCGGAGGTGACGGCCCACGCCCTGGACCGGGTCCGGGAGGACAAGCGCCGTGAGGCGGGCGACGGGTCGGATGGGACGTGGGTGGCCCACCCGGACCTGGTGCCGGTGGCGCGCGAGATCTTCGACGATGTCCTCGGGGAGCGCCCGAACCAGAAGGACAAGCTGCCGGAGCTGATCGTGACCGCGGCCGAGCTGCTGAACGTCCAGGTCGCCGGCGGCCGAGTGACCGATGCCGGCGTCCGAACCAATGTCAGCGTGGCGCTCCAGTACCTCGCCTCGTGGCTGGCCGGCAACGGCGCGGCCGCCATCAACAACCTGATGGAGGACGCGGCAACCGCCGAGATCAGCCGCTCACAGCTCTGGCAATGGCGCGTTCATGGCTCCGAGCTGGAGGACGGCAAACCGATGTCCGCCCACCGATACACCGCGGTCCGTGACCACGAGCTGGGCCGGTTGCAGTCTGCCCTGCCGGATTACCGCTGGACCGATTCCGCCGCGCTCCTGGACGACCTCGTCCTCTCCGACGCCTTTGCCGAGTTCCTCACTGTCGCGGCCTATGCGCGGCTTGAGGTCACCTAGTCGACACCGTTACCTGGATCCGCGTACCGCGCGCGCAGCCGGGCGGTCAATTCCTCGATCTGTTGCCGGTAGCGCGCCGCCAGTGGTCGGCGCTTCAGCCATTCGAGGTACTCGGGGTCAACCCGAGCAACCTCGACGAGAGACATCCCCGAGTACCGCCCGAAGTCGAGAACGATCTTGCCCTCAGGATTAATGCCCTGCGACTCTCCGCCGCGCGCGGCCTCCATCCGCTCGCGAAGCGAACCCTCGGCAGCGCTCACGGCGACGGCCGCCCCGCGGGTCTGGTCGTAGTGGATTCGCCGCTCCGGGTCGCGCAGAATGGAGTACGCCCAGTTCAGATCGGCCATCGCCTCGCTGGCATACGAGAGGTCATTCCGGTCTGGGTCGCGGATCCGCGCCAACGCACGGTAGGCAGCCTCGACAACCTCCGGCAAGGCTGAGGGATCGATCTGCAGGACCTTGTAGGCGTCGAGCGCGTCCGCCATGGGTGGCTACCGTAGCGCGAGACCGGGTACCAGACGCAACGGCCCTTTCGGGCCATCCCATGCGGCGCTTGACGCCCCCGCGGACCAGCGGCGCGCCCATGTGAACCTCGGCTCGCTCCGCATCACCGGTGGAGCGGTCCTCCCCACGACGGGTTATCGGCGAGGAACCCGGTGACCTGGGTGATGGCGAAGACGAAGACGAGGTCGAAGAAGAGTTCGAGGGGGTGACCCGGTGTCCGTGATCGACGTCTGCTTCGGTCATCGAACCGTCAGGCAGCGGATCCACGGCTCACCGTAAGGAGCGTTCCAAGAAGCGACCGTGGCCACGGTTTCCGGTGAACGTGCCGTTTCGCACCACAGGCCGACCTTGACTCAGGACGGAATGAACCCGGCCGGCCATGGCCATTCCCTGGTATGGCGTGAAGTCGCTGGTGTGGTGGAGACCGGCCTGGTCGAGGGTGCGCGACGCCGTTGGGTCGAAGAGGACCAGGTCAGCGTCGCGGCCGACCTCGATGGCACCCTTCATCGGTAGGCCGAACAGTCGAGCTGGCGTGGTCGCCAGCATGTCCACCATCCGCTCGACACTGATCCTGCCCCGGGCCACGCCCTCCGAGTACACCACCGACAGCAGGGTCTCGATTCCCGGCGCGCCGTTGCTGATCTGCGGGAACGGCGGGGCCGGCACGCGCTTCTCCACGGCCAGACGGTCGGGCACGTGGTCGGTGGCGATCAGGTCCAGGCCTCCATGGGCCAGGCCCAGCCACAGCGCCTGGCGGTCCGCGTCGGAGCGAAGGGGCGGCGAGATGACCGATTTGATGACCTCCGCCTCGTCGGGCGCGGCGTATCGGTCCTCGGTAAGCGCCAGGTAATGGGGGCACGTTTCGGCGTACACCGGCCATCCGCGCGCCTTGGCGGTGACGACCTCGGCCAGGGCGTCCGCGCAGGATAGGTGGACGATATAGACCGAGGCATCGGCGGCACATGCCAGGGCGATGGCTCGATGGGTGGCCTCGGCCTCAGCATATGGAGGGCGGGCCAGGGCATGGTGGCGGCAGCTCACGTTGCCATGGGCGAGGGCATCGGCGGCCAGCGCGTCGATGACGGTGGCGTTCTCGCAGTGGACCTGAAGCATCCCGCCGTGGCGGCCCATGGTCTGCAGCGCGGCGAGGAGGCGCTCATCGGTCAGACGGAAGTCATAGACCATGAACGCCTTGGCAGTCGGGACGCCTTCAGCGATGAGCCCGGGCAGCTCGGCGATGGGGTCATCCTGGTCGCCGGTGATGACCGCGCTCAGGGCGAAGTCAACCGCGGACTCGCCCTCGGTTCGCGCCCGGAACTCCCGCAGGCCGGCGAGGAGAGACCGCGAGCCCTCGTCGGAGATGCCGGTGCCGGGGTTGTTGAAGGCGAGGAAGGTGGTGGTGCCACCAAACGCGGCGGCCACGCTGTCCTGGTAGAAGCGGTCCGGCTCATCGTCGCTGGGGAGCCGGATGTGGGTATGAACGTCCACACAGCCGGGAAGGACCAGCAAGTCCGTGGCGTCGACGGTCGGTGTGCCCGGTTGGCGCGGGAGACCCGGACCAACCGCGCTGATGCGCCCATCGGTCACGCTGACATCGGCCGCCAGAGAACGTTCGGCCGTGACGACGGTGCCGCCGGCGACGACCAGATCGGTCAATCAGGCCCTTCGGTGATCTCGATGTCCTGCGCCCCCTCCCACAGCGCCCGGCGGCCCAGCTCGGGAAGCTGCTCCGCCCCGGCCGTCACGGTCGCGAAGTGGTTCCCCGCCAGCGGGCCCAGCTTGCTGCTGAAGGCGCACGCCCCATATGGGACCAGGATCTCGCATTCGGACAGCTCGCCGGTGTAGATCAGCAGCTGGCCGGGGGCTGGATGGGCGGTGTGGTTCTCGTATCCAACGTCCGGGCGACGGTCCCCGAACGGGATCCACGTGCCCTCCCCGCTCCAGCGGCAGTGAATCAGCTGAGAGCGGATGGGCAACCACCCGCGCAGCGCCTCGCGAGTGCGTGGCGCCGCCTCCTCCCATCGGGCGGTAAAGTGGAGATCGCCGACCCGGATCTGCAGGTCACCCACGGCAGGGAGGATAGCGTGGCCGCTCGACGTCCGAACCGCCCCCCGCGCCCGACGCGTCCAACTCGCCCGACCATCTCGACCCACGTGTTGGACGTCGAGTCAGGCGTCCCGGCGGCCGGCATCAGCGTCGTCCTGTTCCGGCGAGGCGACGGCGACGAGTTCGAGGTGCTGAACGAAGGCGAGACCGATGCCGATGGCCGAATCGCGGATCTGATCGGCGGAGAGCTCACCGAGGGCGACTACCAGCTCCTCTTCGACCTGGCCGACTACCGGGAGGACGACGCCTTCCTGCAGGGCATCGCGGTCGCCCTCCGAGTCGCCGATGCCGGTCGGAGCTACCACGTCCCGCTCCTCCTGGCGTCCTACGGCGCCACGGTTTACCGCGGCAGCTGACTTCGGGAGTATCGGCTTGAGCGCATCTGAGAATGGCTCGTTTCCGCCACTGGGAGAGCTGAATCAGCTGTCGGTGCCGGCCTTTGCCGACGCGATGGCCAAGCTTTTCGAGCCGGCTCCGCGGTTCGCCGCCCGACTGGCGACTGAGCGCCCATTCCCATCGGACACCGTTCTGCTCGAGGCTGCAGCGAGGATCGCGCGTGCCATGCCCGAAGCTGACCAGGTGGATCTCATCAACGCGCATCCGCGGATCGGCGCGCGTGCAGCCGGCCTGTCGGAGCACTCCCGCCGCGAGATGGGGGCCGCTCAGCCCGAGGTCGACGAGGATCTGGCTGACCTGAACGCGGCCTACGAGGCCCGGTTTGGGTTCCGCTACCTCGTCCATGTCGCGGGTCGGCGGCGCAGCGAGCTGATCCCCGGATTTCGATCAGCTCTGCATCGAAAGCGAAACGCTGAGCTGCGACGAGCCATTCAGGACACTCTGGCCATCGCTGCGGAGCGTCTCCAACAGCTCCGTTCCACCGAGGGCAAGGCGTGAAATACGCAATCGGCTACGGCAAAGCCGAGGTCAAGGTCTACCGCACCTACGGAACGCCGCTGGCCGGCGTGGCGCCCATCCCCGAGTCTCCGTTCACCGGCCGTGACAACACGCTCATGGCGGCCGAGATCGAGATCCAGGTCCGCGGCCAGGGCTTCCTCGAGTCATACACCGAAGGCGACAACCGGCTGGTGGTCGCGACCGACACGATGAAGAACTTCATCCACGCATCATCCGCTTCCAGCCCGGCCGCCACCTTGGAGGGCTGGCTGGACCACGTCGGTCGCGCGTTCCTCGACCACTACCCCCACATGGAGCGCATCTCGATGCTGGGGACGGAGCTTCCCTACCCCGCATCACTCGTCCCCGCCGCGGACGGGGATGGCTTCGTCGCGTCCGACGTCCTGTTCGCCCGGGACCGGAACGACCGATCGACGGCCCGAGTGGACCTCGAATTGACCGACACGGGCGTGCACCAGACCGATCACGCCTGCGGGCGTGAAGGTCTCCAGCTCATCAAGATCACGGGATCGTCCTTCGCCGATTTCGCCCGTGACGAGCACACGACCCTCCCCGAGCGACCGGACCGTGCTCTGTTCACCTGGATGGACATCGAATGGCGATATGCCGACGACGCCGATGTGCTGGGGTCTGATCCGGCTCGTTACGTCGCCGGCGACCAGGTGGCGGACCTGGCGGCATCGGTCTTCCACCAGTTCGTGAGCCTCTCGATCCAGCACCTGGTCCACGAGATCGGGGGCCGGATGCTCGAACGGTGGCCTCAGCTGGCGGAGGTCAGCTTCCACGCCCAGAACCGGACCTGGGATCCGGGCGATGTCAGCCCGGACGACCCGCGGGTCAAGACCTACGCCGATCCCCGCCCGCCCATCGGACGGATCGACCTAGTCATGCGCCGAGACTGAGCCTGGGCAGCTCGATCGCCGGACATCGGTCCATCACCACCCACAAGCCAGCCTGGCGAGCCCGCTCAGCGGCCGCCTCGTCAATGACGCCCAGCTGGAGCCACACCGCCTTGGCGCCGATCTCGATGGCTTCGTCGACATGGATGCCGGCATGGGCCGAGTTGCGGAAAACGTCGACCACCTCGATCGGATGGCCGGCCGCCACCGCCTCGGCCTGTGCTGAGAACAGGTCGGCGTACGCCTTCTGGCCGTGAACCTCGGTCTCGCGGGGATTGACGGGGATCATCAGATAGCCCTCGCGCATGAGGGTCCGGGACACCCGGTGGCTGGCGCGCTCCGGATTCGACGAGCAGCCGACCACCGCCCAGGTGCGCGTCTCGCGAAGGACGCGGGCAATGGTGTCGTCGTCCGCGAAGGGCTGGGAGAAGGTCATCGCGAGCGGGCGAGCTCCTGGAGCGCGGCCCGAATCCGCTCGTCCAGCCCCTCGACCCCGACCACGCTGCCGGCCGCCCGCCTGGCCTCGGAGGCGGTGTACCCGAGCGACTCCAGGGCGGCCACCACATCCGAGTCGGCCGTCGCGCCCGGGCCAACCGCGATGCCCGCGGCGTGGATCTTCTCCTTGAGCTCCAGCACGATCCGCTGCGCGGTCTTCCGCCCCACGCCCGGTACCGAGGTCAGCACGTCGAGGTCATCGGTCACGATGGCCATCTGCAGTCGCGTCACCGGGTGCGCGCTGGTGATCGCCAGCGCCAGGCGCGGCCCGACCCCGGTCACCGTCATCAGCAGTTCGAAGAAGGCCAGCTCCTCCGGCCTGGGGAACCCGAACAGCGCTTGCGTGTCGTCGCGGACGAGGTGATGGA
>JBOGTA010000059.1:0-8797 GCA_050695855.1 Candidatus Limnocylindria bacterium | reverse complement strand
CGCCCCCCACCGCGGCCACCACGGGCATGCCACTGGCCGTCCGGCTGGCGCTGGTCCTATCGGCAGCGGTGCTGGTCGTCCTGCTCCTGACCGGGGCGGTCGTGAACCGGGTGGTGAGCCGCTCGTTCGAGGACGTCGTCACCGCCCAACAGCAGGAGCAGGTGGACGCCACCGCCGACGCGCTGAGCGAGCTGTTGCGCCAGGGCGGAACGCTGCGCGAGGCCCGATCGGTCCTGCTGCGCCTGTCGCGGAGCCTGCACGGCCCGGTGACGGTGTACGGCCCGGAAGGTGGCGAGATCACCCACTTTGGGGACCGGATGCTCCCCGCCGGCGAGACGCGGGGCCTGGACGCTCCGGTGACGGTCGACGATCGAGAAGTCGCGATGATTTCGGCCATCGTCCCCGTCCAGAACCCCGAACAACCATTCCTGCGTCTGTTCAACGGGGCGCTGCTGGTGTCCGGGTTGGTGTCC
Source organism: Candidatus Limnocylindria bacterium (assembly GCA_050695855.1). Taxonomy (GTDB): domain Bacteria; phylum Chloroflexota; class Limnocylindria; order QHBO01; family QHBO01; genus DASTEQ01. The sequence goes on along the minus strand of JBOGTA010000059.1, from coordinate 8,324 downwards.
CTGGCCGTCATCGCAGCGCTGGCGGTATGGATTGCGGGGCGACAGACGCGGCCGCTGCAGGACGTGGCGGCCGCCGCTTCCCGATTGGAAGGCGGCGACCTGTCGGCTCGTGCCACCGGAGGCGGCGACCGCGAGTCGCAGGAGCTGGCCGGTGCGTTCAACACCATGGCCACTCGACTGGAACGCACCGAGATGCTCCGCCGCCGCGCGGCGACCGACATGGCCCACGACCTCGCGACCCCGGCCACCGTGCTGGAGGGTCAGCTGCAGGCCATGATCGACGGGGTCGTGCCCAAGAGCCGTGCCAACCTGGAGGCCGCGCGCGCGTCCGCGTCGGCACTCGGGAGCGTGATCGTGCAGCTCGGGGAGCTGGCGAGCGCCGAGGCCGCGCCCCTCCAGGCACGCCCCGAACGAGTGGAGCTGGCCGGCATCGTGGCGGAGGCCGCCTCAGCGCTGGATGGGCTCTATCGTGAGAAGGGCGTGAAGCTCCAGGTCGATCCCGTGGCCCCGGGCCTCACGGCCTGGGCCGACCCAGCGCACCTGGGCCGCGCCCTGCGCAACGTGTTGACCAATGCCGCCCAGCACACCCCGAGCGGAAAGACGGTGCGGGTCACCGCCATGTCCGCCGGGGAGCCCAATGACCGAGTGCAGGTCCGGGTCCTCGACCAGGGCCCCGGCATCCCCGCCGAGGACCTGCCCCACATCTTTGAGCGCTTCTACCGATCCGATCCGGCCCGCGCCGCCCAGCCCGGCGCCGGCACAGGCGCCGGCGCCGGCATCGGTCTTACCATCGCGCGGGAACTGCTGGCGCCGGGTGGGGGAGCCATCTCCGTCGAGCGGACAGGCTCAGACGGCACGACCCTCCTCCTGGATCTGCCCGCCCGCGCCTGAACGAGGAGGACGACCATGCAACTCACGGTCACCACGTTTCTCTCGGTTGATGGCGTCATGCAGGGCCCGGGTGGGCCGAATGAGGATCGCAGCGGCGGGTTCGATCGCGGCGGCTGGCTGGTGCCGCACTTCGACGACGCGACGGGCGCCTTCATGGTCGAGGTCTTCGACAAGGTGGACGCCTTCCTGCTGGGGCGGCGCACCTACGAGATCTTCGCGGCGTACTGGCCGAAAGTGACCGATCCCCAGGATCCAATCGCGAGCCGGCTCAACACCCTGCCCAAGTACGTCGTCTCCAAGACGCTCGGTTCCGCTGACTGGCAGAACTCGACCATCGTCAACGGCGACGTCGGCGCTGAGGTCGCGCGGCTCAAGGCGATGCCGGGCCGCGAGCTCCAGGTCCACGGCAGCGGCACGCTTGTGCGGACGCTGCTCGAGAATGACCTCGTCGACGAGCTGCGACTGCTCGTGTTCCCGGTCATCGTCGGCGCCGGCCGGCACCTGTTCCCCGATGCGGGTTTGGCTACCGGTCTTCGCCTCGTGGACTCACGGACGACCGGCTCCGGCACGGCGATCCACATCTACCGCCCCGTCGGGCGAGCCGAGTTTGGAGAGTTCGAACTGAGCTGATCTCGGCGGGATCGAGGTGGGACCCGTGCTTAGGTGCCGGCGAAGAACTCGTTGATGACCGCCGTGTCGTCGGAGAACGCCCAGCGGGCGCTGATCTTCCCGTCGCGGATGTGATAGATCTCCGCGACCCGATAAGTCAGGCTCTTCCCGCCCATGTTGGCCGTGGCCGTGAGCAGGGCGATGCCATGATCGTCATTGGCCAGGATGTCGTGGGTCTCGCCCGTGATGTCCCACTGTGGCAGGGCGCCGCCGAAGCGTGCGGCGAGTGCCTCCTTGCCGACGATTGGTTCTTTCCGGCCGATTTCGTGCCACTCGATGTCGTCCGCCAGTACGGCACCCAGGGTTTCAATGTCGCCGCCCTCGAGGGCTTCTACGAAGCGACGTATTAGCGCCACGGAAGCGTCAGAGGTGCGCTTCATGGTTGCCGTTGACTGCTCGTCCATCGGTCAATCTCCTTTGCACAGCCAGATTGAACGCCAAGCCTACTCGATGGGCGGCGTGGAGATGGACAGGGCCTGCCACCCCTTGAGCTCCACCGGACCGATCTCTCGGAACGTGACCTCCGTTCCTGCGCCTTAGCGGATCTCCCCGTCGTTGAATCGGCCGCCGTCGGCCGGATGGACGATGGCCAGCGCGACCAGCTGGCTCAGCTCCTCCGTGCTGATCCCGGCCCGCTCCGCCGCTTCCTTGAGGGAATACGTCGAGGCGCTCACCTGACCGATGCGCCCAGCGACGTCTCGGCGTCCATCACCGCATCGTGAATCATGTCGCCGTACGGCGTTCCCTGGCCGGGGAAGTGACTGCTGATTCGGTCGATGACGGGTGCCACGATGTCGGGTGGCCCGAGCTTTCCCAGGGCGCGGATGGCTGCGGCGGCTTCCGCGGGCTCGCTGCGGATCTGTCCGTCCTCCGGAATGACCCAGTCCACCACCGCGGCCGTGGCCTGGTCGCCCCCCAGCTCGCCCAGGGCTTCGACGGCGACCACCCCGAACGGAGCCGTGACCCTGCTGAGCGGTTCCACGGCACGCGGATCCCGCAGCCTTCCGAGCGCCTCAGCCGCGGCCATGCCCACTTCGGGAAGATCGTCGAGCGCGGTGATCAGCGGTACCACCGCCCGCTCGTCACCGATCCTGCCCAGGATGCGGGCGATCTCGACCCGGACGTCGGGATCCCCCGACGCCTCGCGTACGTCGGGATGCGCTTGGCGCAGGGACATGACCAGGATGTCCACCACCTCGGGACCCATGGCCAGCAGCGCCGCCGCCGCCACGTCTCGCAGCGCCTCGTCGCGGAGCGCGTCAATCAACGGCAGGCCGGCCTGCGGGTCAGCGACGCGGCCCAGCGCAGCTGCCGCCTCCCGGCTCCGGGCCGGATCCGCTCCTTGGAGCGCATCGACCAGCGCGGCAACATCCCGCTTGGACTCCAGCTTCTTGATGCTGGGCGGTCCGAACAGTCTCAGTGGATCTGCCCTCGATTCGGCTTGTCCTGAGCGGGGAGCACAGCCCGCGGCCTAGTAGCCGGGCCCTCCCCCGGGCGAGGAATTGCAGGCCGCCAGGAGCAGCGGAAGGGCGGCCAGGGCGAGGCCCGCCAGCCGCCAGCGAAGGGCTCTCATGCGTTCCATGCCGCCATCTTATCGGCCTATCCGACCGAAGGTCGACCAGGCACCATGGGTTGACATGTGACTAATCGGTCACCTATAGTTCTGGCCATGGATGAGGTATTCAGGGCCCTGGCCGATCCCACCCGGCGAGCGCTGCTTGACGAGCTCTTCGGCGAGGACGGGCAATCGTTGCGGTCGCTCCAGGGGCGCTTCGAAATGACCCGCTTCGGTGTCATGAAGCACCTGCGGCTGCTCGAGGAGGCGGGCCTGGTGGTGACCCGGCGCCGCGGCCGCGAGAAGCTCCACTTCCTGAACCCGGTCCCCATCCGACTCGTCCATGACCGATGGGTGAGCAAGTACGCCGAGCCCTGGGTCTCAACCCTGACCGGCCTCAAGAGCGAATTGGAGGAACCTATGGAAAAGGTCTACGAGATCTACATCAAGACCACCCCGGAGCGGCTCTGGGAGGCCATCACCGATCCAGAGATCCGGGCCAAATACCAATTCGGTGCCCGGCAGACATCGGACTGGACGCCTGGTTCGCGTTACGAACTGGGCGTTGACGGCGGCGACATGCCGCTGGGGGAGGGCGTGAACCTGGAAGTCGATCCACCGCGACGGCTGGTGCAGACCATGGTGGCGTTGTGGTCCGAGGGAGCGAAGGCGGAAGGGACCTCGCGGGTCACCTGGGAGATCGAGCCGGTGGGCGACTCGTGCCGGCTGACCGTCACCCATGACCAGCTGCGCCAAGGCGCCAACGAGGAGCTCTACGGCGGATGGCCAATGATTCTGTCCGGCCTGAAGACGTGGCTCGAGACCGGGGAGCTGCTCACCACGCCGGGGTCGCTGCTCTACGCCGAAACGGCCTAGGCCGATGCCGTACACCGCTGACCCCCGGGTCGATGCCTACATCGATGCCCTGCCGCCGTGGCAGCAGGACATCTGCCGCGTGGTCCGCGACCTGGTCCACGCGGCGGACCCGGGGGTCGTCGAGACGATCAAGTTCACCAACCGCCCGTACTTCGTCCTGGACGGCAACATCTGCGCCCTGCTGGCGGCCAAGGACCACGTCAACGTCTTCCTGTACGACGGCGGGATCGTCCCGGATCCGGAGCGGATCATCACCGGCGGGCACGACAATCAGACCGGCCGCACCGTCGCGATCCGCCAGGGCGAGACCATCCATCGGCCCGCCCTGAAGGCGATGTTCAAGCAGATCATCGCCGACAACCGGGCCGGCGGCTGGCGGAAGCTCAAGCGCAAGGCATAGGCAGCCGCGCGAACAAGTCGTGCGGCGCCCACCCGTGTGGCCTAGGCTAGACCGCCTGATCCCTTGCCCGGGGGTCGCTCGGAGGAGGGTCCATTCGATGGACGCACGCATTCCAACTGTCTCCCGCCGCGGGGCTGCCTGGCGCCCGCTGGCCATCGCATTCAGCGCGCTGCTGGCGCTCGGCGCCTGCACCGGCTCTCCCTCGCCGGATGGGAGCTCGGGGACACTCAAGGTCTTCGGCGCATTCGCCACCCAGATCGAGGAGCCCTGGGACGGCGTCATCCACACCGCCCTCCAGGCAGAAGCCGATGCCGGGCGCATCGAGTACACCTTCGCCGATGACATCGGCTACGCCGGTGACATGGAGCGGGTCCTCCGCGAGACGGCGGAGCAGGACCAGCCGGACATCATCTTCGGCGACGCCTTCGGCAACGAGGAGGCCGTGCGCGCCGTCGCGACCGACTACCCCGATATCGCCTTCGTCTTCGGGTCCGGGGGCGGACCGGCGGAACCGAACTTCTCGGTCTTCGACAATTGGATCCATGAGCCCGCCTACCTGGCCGGCATGATCGCCGGCGGGGTGACCCAGTCGAACGTCGTGGGCGTCGTCGGCGGATACCCAGTGCCCGAGGTGAACCGCATCGTCAACGCCTTCATCGATGGTGCCCAGGAGACAAACCCGGATGTTGAGGTCAAGGTCACGTTCCTCAACAGCTGGTTCGATCCGGCCGCCGCCAAGGAAGCGGCCCTGGCCCAGGTTGGGGCCGACGCCGACGTCTTGTTCGCGGAGCGCTTCGGGGTGATCGAAGCGGCGGAGGAGAACGACCTGGTCGCCATCGGCAACATGAGCGACCAGCAGGAGCTTGCGCCGGGCCACGTGGTGACCAGCGTCACCTGGAACATGGCTCCCACGGTGGGGTACGTCATCGACCAGGTGCTGGCCGGCTCGTACACGGCCCAGGACCTGAAGGACTTCTCGATGGTGGGCAAGGGCGGCGCCGCCTTGGCGGCGATCAACGCCGACGTCCCGGGCGGCGTGCCGGACGACCTGGCGACCCTGGTGGCCGAGCGGGAAGCGCAGATCAAGGCCGGGACCTTCCGAGTCGACATCAACGAGGCCACCCCGCCGGGCTCGGTGGTGCCCGGCTAGCGGTCCGAAGATGAGCGTAGGTGGCGCGCCTGCAGGCGCGCCACCCTCCGCGCCACCCGGCGTCTCCCGCGGCGCGTCCGCGCTCGCGCTCCGTGGCATCACCAAGCGCTTCGGGAATCTCCTGGCCAACGACCGGATCGACTTCGACCTCCAGCCCGGCGAAGTCCACGCCTTGCTGGGCGAGAACGGCGCTGGGAAGACCACCGCCATGCGGATCGCCTACGGGCTGACCCACCCTGACGCCGGCCAGATCCTGGTGGGGGATACCATCCGGACCATCCGCTCGCCCCGCGACGCGATCGACGCGGGCATCGGGATGGTGACCCAGCACTTCGCCCTGGTGCGCCCCATGACCGTTGCCGAGAACCTCGTCCTGGGCCGGGCCAGCACGCTTCGGCTCGACCTCGAGGCGGCGCGGCGGCAGACCCAGGAGGCCTCCGATCGCTATGGCATCCGGGTCGACCCGGCAGCCCGAGTCGCGGACCTCTCGGTGGGCCAGCAGCAGCGGGTCGAGATTCTCAAGGCCCTCTCCCGCGAGTGCCGCGTCCTCATCCTCGACGAGCCCACCGCGGTCCTCGTCCCCGATGAGGTCCAGGCCCTGTTCGCCACCCTCCGCCTGCTCGTCGGCGAGGGGATGGCGGTCGTGTTCATCAGCCACAAGCTGGCCGAGGTGCGGGCCATCAGCAACCGGATCACGGTGCTGCGTCGCGGCGCGGTGGTGGGCACGGTGGACGGCCAGACAGCGGAGCGGGACCTGGCCGGGATGATGGTCGGTCGCCCGAGCTTCGGGGTCGAACGACCAGCCGATGGAGGCCCATCCGCTCAGGAGCCGGTCCTCCGCATAGTCAACCTCCAAGCCACGGGCACCCAGAGCCTGCCTGCACTGACCGATGTCTCTCTCGACGTCGCCGCGGGCGAGATCGTCGGCGTGGCCGGGGTGTCGGGCAACGGCCAGACCGAGCTGGTGGAGGTCCTCTCCGGCATGCGGCGCCCGGCGGGCGGGTCGATCAGGGTGGGCAACACCGACGTGACCACGGCCAACCCCACGTCCGTGATGGGCGCCGGCGTGGGCCGGATCCCGGAGGATCGGCACTCGGCACTGATCGGCGACCTGTCGGTCGCCTACAACCTGGTCCTCGAGCGGCTGGACGAGTTTCGAGGCGGCGGGCGGATCGACGAGTCGGCGGTGCGCGCCCACGCCGAAGCGCTGATCGAGCGTTTCGACATCCGGGCCCAGCCGGACGACCCGGTGGTCAGCCTGTCGGGCGGCAACATCCAGAAGGTCCTCCTGGCCCGCGTCCTGTCGCGCGACCCGCGGGTGCTGGTCGTGTCCCAGCCGACCCGCGGCCTGGACGTGGGGGCCACCGAGTACGTCCGCTCGCAGCTCATAGCCGCTCGCCAGCGCGGCGCCGCGGTGTTGCTCGTGTCGGAGGACCTCGACGAGCTGCTGGCCCTGACCGATCGGCTGGTGGTCCTCTACGAGGGGCGCATCGTGGGCCAGATGACGGCTGCCGAGGCCGACGTCGAGCACCTGGGCATGCTCATGGCCGGGCGCGGGAGGGCCGCCTGATGCCTGAGCCGATGCGCCAGAGGGCTGCCTGATGCGCGAGCGCCCGCCCGGCCGGATGCGCAGCCGATTCCGCCTCTCCCCGTGGTCCACGCCGGTCCTGGTTCTGGCCGCCATCCTCATCACCTTCGCGATCACCGCGGGACCGATCCTGTTGGCAGGGGCGAACCCCATCGAGGCCTATTCCCTGTTCGTCGTCGCGCCGCTCACCAGCGGCTTCACCGCCCTCGAGGTCCTCGTCACCGCCACCCCCATCCTCTTCACCGGGGCCGCGGTGGCCATCGCCTTTCGGGCCGGCTACTGGAACATCGGGGCCGAGGGCCAGCTGCTGCTGGGCGCCATCGCCGCCGCTGGGGTGGGCATGGTGGTCGGCGGACTGCCGCCCATCGTCGCGCTCCCGGCGATGATCGTCGCCGGCGCGTTGGCCGGAGCCGCATGGGCCCTGGTGCCGGCCATCCTCCGTATCCGGTTCGGGATCGACGAGGTGGTGACCACCCTTCTGCTGAATCCGGTTGCGCTGCTCCTGGTGAACGGCCTCCTCCACGGCCCGTGGCGCGACCCAGTCACCGGCTTCCCCGAGTCGCCGCGCATCGCAGTGAGTGCCGAGTTCCCGGAGCTCCTGGAGCGCTCGCGGCTGCATCTCGGCTTCCTGCTGGCGCTGGTTGTCATCGTCGTCGCGTGGTACGTCCTGGCCCGCACCCCGGCCGGGTTGCGGTTGCGGGCGGCCGGCCTGAGCCCCCACGGAGCGCGGTTCGCGGGCATCAACGTCGGCCGAACGCTCCTCGCCGCAGCCCTGGTGAGCGGCGCCATCGCGGGTCTCGCCGGCGTGAGCGAGGTGGCCGGCATCCAGAACCGACTTACCAGCGGCTTATCGCCGGGATACGGCTACACCGGGATCGTGGTCGCCACCCTGGGGACTCTCACCATGCCCGGGGTTGCCCTGGCGGCCCTGTTCCTCGGCGATCTCACGGTGGGAGCCAGCACCGCGGCCCGCTCGTTGAGCATCCCGTCCCAGCTGGGCGCGGTGGTCCAGGGCGTCCTGCTCCTCACCACCGTGGCGCTGCTGGCGCTCCGGCGCTATCGGCTCAGGCCCAGCAGTCCCGACGAGGGCGGCTCGGAGACGCCTGCTGACGTCGGGGCGGCTGACGTCGCGGCAGGAGGCCAGCCGGGATGACGTTCCTCGTCGACCTGCTGGCCGCCACCCTGCGCAACGCCA
>JBOGTA010000058.1:0-4951 GCA_050695855.1 Candidatus Limnocylindria bacterium | reverse complement strand
CGCCGGCCGCCATGCTGAACACGCCGGCCAGGCCGGTCGCGATGCCTACGACCAGGATCTGGAACCGATCTGCCGAGGCGCCGGCCACCACGCTGACCACGCCGAGGGTGCTGACCAACCCGTCCTGCGCGCCGAAGATGGCCTCGCGGATGTCGCCCAGCACCGCGGCGGCACGACGCTCCTCGGCGACGTGGTCGCGGATCCAGTCGCGATCGAACTCGCCGGAGCTCAGCCCGGCGCGGCTGGCCTCGTCGTCGGAGATCGCCTGGGTGCCGTTGGGGCCCGTGGTCACTCCCCGGTCCGGTCTCCGGCCACGCGCCACGCGAATGGGAAGGCGAACGTGGCCACCACCACCTTCGCCAGGTCCCACGGAATGAACACCAGGGCGCCCCAATAGATCGCCTCGGAGAAGGCCATGCCGGCCACGAGCGCCAGCACGGGGACGCCGATGAGGTAGATCACGACCGATCCCAGCAGCATGAGCAGGAAGGCTCCGCTCCGCGTTCGCTCCCACTGGCGCTGGGCCAGTCGACCGCACAGCGTGGCAGCCACCACGAAGGCCACCAGGTAGCCGAGGGTCGGCGTCAGGCTGCCCGATTCGGTCATCAGGCCACTGCGGCCGTCGGCAAAGACGCCGATCCCGACCGCGCCGGCCACCACGTAGAGCAGCATCGACGCGAACCCGCGTCCCGCCCCCAGCGCGGTGCCGGTCAGCAGCACGGCAGCCGTCTGCAGCGTGTACGGGACCGGATTGCCACCGACCGTGAACGAGACCTGTGCCGCGAGGGCGGTCAAGGCGGCCCCAGCCACGATCAGGATCACGTCGCGGACCGCCCGGGCCGCGCTCCCGTCGACCCGCGGGATGACGGTGTCCACCAGGGTCACGGCGCTGGCGCGCAGGGGCGGCAGGTTGGCTTGTGGGCTGGTCATGGACCGATGCTCCCTCCTCGTGCCCGGCGAGTGTAGCCCTGCCCCGCAAGGCGCGACCGCCTCCGCTACACTCGGCCTCGTCCTTTAAGTCCGGCCCCGCGAGGCCGGGAAGGAGCGCGATGCCGATCCCTGCCAGCCTGTTTGTCACGACGCCGCCCGCCCCACCCGGGCCGGCGTCGTTTTCTGTCCCCGGCCGGCTGGCGCTTGAGGGCGGGACGATCCACTCGGGGGTGCTCCGCGGGGCGTCCCGCCCGGCCGAGGGGGACCTCATCTTCACCACCGCCGCCACCGGGTGGGGGGAGATCCTGACCGACCCGTCGTACGCCGGCCAGATCGTGGTCCTGACCCATCCGATGGTCGGAAGCTACCGGGTTGGCCGCTCCGAGCTGGAATCGTCCCGGGTTCACGCTCGCGCCCTGGTCGTGACCCGTCTGGTGACGCCGCCGCCCGGATCTGGCCTCTCCGTCGAGGAGCTCCTGGTCGAGGCGGGGATCCCGGCCCTGGAGGGCGTGGACACCCGCGCCCTGACGCTCGAGCTGCGCCGCGGCGCCGCACGACGGGCCGTGATCCGGACTGCCGACTCGCCGCCGTATGCGGCCGTGGCCGACGCCGGCGCCACGCTCCGGTGGGACGCGGTCGATCACGTGGCAGCGGTCGCGCCCCGCGAGCCGTACCGCTGCCCACCTACCGCGGAACGCCGCGGCCGCGCCGTCCTGGTCGACTACGGCGTGAAGCGCTCGCTGCTGGCTGCCCTGACCGCGCGCGGGCTGGAGGTCGTGGCGCTGCCGCCCGGCGCGACCGCCGCCGACGTTGCGGCCCACGATCCGGACGTCGTCGTCCTCTCCCCGGGGCCGGGCGACCCATCCAGGATGGAGGCCCAGATCGCCACCGTGGCCGAACTGCTGGCACGCGCCATCGCGGGCGGGACGCCGCTGCTGGGGATCTGCCTCGGCCACCAGCTGATCGGCCTGGCGGCTGGCGCTCCCACTCGGCGCCTGGCGGTGGGGCACCACGGCGGGAACCATGGCGTCATCGAGACGGCTACCGGGCGGGTGACCATCGGCGCCCACAACCACGAGGTCGAGGTCCTCGACCACCCGGCCCTGGCGGCGGCGGGTCTGGCGATCAGCCACCGCGACCTCAATGACCGGACGGTCGAGGGCTTGGTCCACGCCGAGGGCCGGGTGGCATCGGTCCAGTTCCATCCCGAAGGCGCTCCCGGACCCACCGATGCGGCCGGCCTGTTCGATGTCGCCCTGGCCGGAGCCGGCTTGACGGGACGGAGTGCGGCCTAGACCGATGCGACCGCGTCGCGTGCTGATCATCGGGTCGGGGCCGATCGTCATCGGTCAGGCGGCCGAATTCGACTACGCCGGGGTCCAGGCCTGCCTGGCGCTCCGCGGCGAGGGTGTTGAGACCGTGCTGGTGAACTCGAACCCGGCCACGGTCATGACCGATCCCGACGTGGGCGGGACGGTGGTCATCGGTCCGCTCTCGGTGGAACACGTGGAGCGGGTCATTGCCGAGCATCGCCCCGACGCGCTGCTGCCCACCCTGGGCGGGCAGACCGGACTCAACCTGGCGGTCGGCCTGGACGACGCAGGCGTGCTGGACCGATACGACATGCGGGTGCTCGGCACCCCGCTGGCCGCGGTCCGCGCGGCGGAGGACCGGGGCGGCTTCCGGACCCTGGTCCGCTCCATCGGCGAGCCGGTCCCCGAGTCGAGGGTCGTGGAGTCGGTGGCCGACGGGCTGGCGTTCGTGGACGCACTGGGCGCGGCGGTGGTCGTTCGTCCGGCCTTCACGTTGGGTGGTGGGGGAGGCGGCTTTGCCCCCGATCGAGCGACGGCGGAGCTCGCGATCCGGCGTGGGCTGGCGGCCAGCCCCATCGGTCAGGTCCTCGTCGAGCGCAGCCTGCTGGGCTGGCAGGAGATCGAGTTCGAGGTCATCCGCGACGCGGCCGACACGGCGATCGCCATCTGCGGGATAGAGAACCTTGACCCGATGGGCGTCCACACCGGCGATTCGATCGTGGTAGCGCCGATCCAGACCCTGCCTGACGTCGTGGTCCAGCGTCTGCGCCGCTCCGCGCTGGCCATCACCAGGGCGCTCCGCCTGGAGGGTGGTTGCAACGTCCAGCTGGCGGTCAGTCCCGATGGGTCCGACTACCGGGTCATCGAGGTCAACCCGCGCGTGTCACGCTCATCGGCCCTGGCGTCCAAGGCGACCGGCTACCCCATCGCCCGGGTCGCGGCCCTGGTGGCGCTGGGCAAGCGGCTGGACGAGATGGTCAACCCCGCCACCGGCGGCGGGTCGGCGGCGTTCGAGCCGGCGGTCGACTACGTGGTCGTCAAGCTGCCGCGCTGGCCGTTCGACAAGTTCCCGCTCGCCGATCGCGACCTGGGGGTCCAGATGAAGGCCACCGGGGAGGCGATGGCCCTCGAGCGCGAGTTCGGGCCCGCGCTGCTCAAAGCGGTTCGGTTGGAGCCGCGAGGTCGGGGTTGGCTGTGGGAGGACCCGGCGTGGGGGTTGGGGCGGCGGGCACCCGCCGACCTGGGAATGTTCCTGGCGGCGTCTGACACCCGGTTGTGGCGGATGGTGGGCCTCCTGCGTCATGGCTACGCCGATGCGAGGACCGTCTCCGCTGTCACGGGCATTGCCCCGTGGTTCACGGAGCGGATTGCTGAGGTGGTGGCGGCCGAGAGGGGCCTGGTTGGCGGGCCGCTCGAGGACGCCAAGCGACTCGGTTTCGGGGACGCCGAGATCGCGGCTCTGTGCGGCGTGCCGCCCGCGGCCGTGCGCCGGGCCCGGGTCCGGTCCGGGTTGACCCCCGCCTACCGACGGGTGGACACGTGCGCGGGGGAGTTTCCGGCCGAGACGCCGTACTTCTACTCGTCGTATGCCAGCCGCGAGGTCCCGCCGCCGGCTGAGCGGCGGTCGGTGATCGTGGTCGGCTCGGGGCCTATCCGCATCGGTCAGGGGATCGAGTTCGACTACTGCTCGGTGCGGGCCGCGTGGGCCATCCGCGACCTCGGCTACGACGCGGTGGTGATCAACAACAACCCCGAGACGGTGAGCACCGACTACGACGCGTGCTCGCGCCTCTACTTCGAGCCCCTCGACACCGAGAGCGTGCTGGACGTCCTGGACCACGAGCGGGCGCTGACCGGCGAGCCGCCGCTGGTTCTGCTGACGTTCGGGGGGCAGACGGCCATCGACCTCGCCCGTGACCTGGCCTACGCTGACGTCCCGATTGCCGGCCTGACGGCGGATGCCATCGACGCCACTGAGGACCGCGAGCGTTTCGCGGCGCTCCTCCAACGGCTCGGGCTGGAGGGCCCGCGTGGACTGTTGGCCCGCGACCCCCAGGAGCTGGAGACGGCGGTGGCCGAGCTGGGCCTGCCGGTCATCGTCAGACCGTCGTGGGTCATCGGCGGGCGGGGGATCGTGGTCATCCGCGACCGGGTTGGGCTCGGCGTGCTCCTGGCCGGTGATATCGGCTGGCCGCTGCGAGTGGACGCCATGGTGCCGGGGGTGGAGCTCGACGTGGACGTCATCTCGGACGGCGTGGACTGGTGCGTGCCTGGGATCCTCGAGCAACGCGACCCGCCGGGGGTTCATTCCGGCGATTCGCTGGCTGTCCTCCCGCCTCGTGCCGTTTCCCGGGCCCGCCAGGAGCAGGCCGCCGAGGCTGCGGGCCGGATCGCGCTGGCGCTCGGGGTGCGCGGCATCCTCAACGTCCAGGCCATCGTGGATGGAGACCGGGTGGTGGTCATCGAGGCCAATCCGCGGGCCAGCCGGACCGTGCCCATCGTGGCCAAGGCCACCGGTCGCGACATGGTGGCGGCCGCGGTCCGTTGCGCCCTGGGGGCGAGCCTGGCCGAGGCGGGGTTGGCGCCCGGCCTGGCCCCTGATGGGCCGACGGTCGCGGTCAAGGCGCCGGTCGATTCTCTCTGGCGGCTGCCCGGCGTGGTCACCGAGCTGGGGCCCGAGATGCGCTCGACGGGCGAAGTCCTGGGGC
>JBOGTA010000057.1:0-5240 GCA_050695855.1 Candidatus Limnocylindria bacterium | reverse complement strand
CTCCCGACGTTCGTCCTGGCCCGGATTCTGGAACGGGACTTCAAGGGTCTCCGCGCGAGGTTGGCCGCCGACGCGCGCACCGAGGAACGCTGACCCCGCGGCTCGGACGACACAGCTGGAGGTTATCGATCGCGCTCAGCACCCTCGGCCAGCGCGGCCTTGGCGGCGGCCAGCCGTGCGACGGGAACCCGGAACGGCGAGCACGAGACGTAGTCGAGACCGATCTCGTGGCAGAACGCGATGCTCGCCGGATCGCCCCCGTGCTCGCCGCAGATCCCGATCGTGATGTCCGGTCGAGCGGCGCGGCCCTTCTCGGTCGCCATCCGAACCAGCTGGCCCACGCCTTCGCGGTCGAGGACCTGGAACGGGTTGTCGGGCAGGATCTTGCGCTCGACGTAGCGGAGCAGGAACTTGCCCTCCGCGTCGTCGCGCGAGTAGCCGAACGTCATCTGGGTCAGGTCATTGGTGCCGAAGCTGAAGAACTCGGCGTCCTCCGCAATCTGATCCGCGGTGAGCGCCCCGCGCGGCACCTCGATCATGGTGCCGAACTGATAGTCGACCGACTGCCCGGACCGTTCGGCCACAGCGTGGGCCTCGGCCTCCAGCGTGGCTCGCGTCTCGCGCAGCTCGTTGTGGTGCCCGACCAGCGGGATCATGATCTCGGGCAGGGGGGTCAGCCCCTCGGCCGCGACCCGGGCCGCGGCGGTCAGGATGGCCCGGGTCTGCATCCGGACCAGGTCCGGGATCATGAGCCCGAGCCGCACCCCGCGCATGCCGAGCATCGGGTTCTGTTCGCGCATGGAATCCACCGCGGCCAGCCGTTCTTCGACCTCGGCCAGGCGGGCCTTGAGCGCCGCGGCGTCCGCCGCGGCGCCATCGGTCCGTGTCAGGCGTTCGCGAAGCTGTGTGACCTCCACCAGGAGCTCATCGTGGGGCGGGAGGAACTCGTGGAGCGGCGGGTCGATGAGGCGGATGACGACCGGGAGGCCGTCCATGACCCGGAACAGGCCGGCGAAGTCATCGGTCTGGATCACCTCCAGCTCGGCCAGGGCCCCATCGAAGGTCGCGATGGCCTCGTCGTCGTCCGCGCTCAGGGCTTCCCCCGCCTCGCGCCGGCGCTTGGCATCGGTCGCCTCCAGGGCCGCCAGGATCATGCGCTGCACGGTTGGGAGGCGCGCCTCCTCGAAGAACATGTGCTCGGTGCGGCACAGACCGATGCCCTGGGCGCCGAAGGCACGGGCGCGCTCCGCATCGCGGGGGTAGTCCGCGTTGGCCCACACCTGGAGTCGGCGCACGGCATCGGCCCACTCGAGGAGGGTGGGCAGGTACTGCTCCTCCGCGAAGTTCGGATCGATGGTGGCCAGCGAGCCGGCGTAGACCTGCCCGGTCGTGCCGTCGATGCTGATCGTGTCACCCTCACTGATGGTCGTTGGGCCCACGCGCATCGCCCGCGCGGCGTAGTCGATGTCCAGGGCCTCGACCCCCGCCACGCAGGGCAGGCCCAGTGAGCGGGCCACCACCGCGGCGTGGGACGTGGCGCCTCCGCGGGCGGTCAGCACGCCGCGCGCGACCAGCATGCCGTGCACGTCGTCGGGGCTGGTCTCGATCCGGACCAGGATCACCGGGCTGCCGTCCCGGGCCGCCTCGACCGCGCGGTCCGGCTCGAACACGGCCTTGCCGGTGGCCGCTCCGGGCGATGCGTTGAGCCCCGTGGCCAGCAGCCGGTCAGTGGCACCAGCCTTGGCGGCGTCGTCGAAGCGGGGCAGCAGGAGCTGGACGACCTGCGCCGGCTCGACCCGACCCAGGGCCTCGTCGCGAGTCAGGATCCCCTCGCCCACCATCTCGACCGCGATCCGCACCGCCGCCGGCGCCGTGCGTTTGGCGGCTCGTGTCTGCAGCATGTACAGCCGTCCGCGTTCGATGGTGAACTCGAGATCCTGGACGTCGCGGTAGTGGCGCTCCAGGCGTTCCGCGATGCGCTCGAACTCGGCATAGACCTCTGGCAGCTCGTCCCGCAGGGCACGGATGGGCGACGGGGTCCGGACGCCGGCCACCACGTCCTCGCCCTGGGCGTTGGTCAGGTACTCGCCGTACAGCACCTTCTCCCCAGTGTTCGGGTCGCGGGTGAAGGCCACGCCGGTCCCTGAGTCGGCGCCCAGGTTGCCGAAGACCATCGTCACCACGTTCACCGCCGTGCCCAGGTCGTGCGGGATCTTGTTGAACTCGCGGTAGTCGTGGGCCCGGCGCCCGTACCAGGACGCGAACACGGCGCGCGTGGCGAGGTCGAGCTGCTCGAGGGGGTCGAAGGGGAATTCGCGCCCGGCATGGGACCGCACGACCTCGAGGTAGGCCTCGGCCACCTCCTGAAGGGCCGCCGCGTCCAGGTCGCCGTCGGTTGCAGCGGCGCGCTCGTGCTTGACCCGCTCCAGGATCGGCTCGAACAGGGTGCCGTCCACGTCCAGCACGATCCGACCGAACATCTGGATGAAGCGCCGATACGCATCCCACCCAAATCGCGGGTTATCCGTGAGCGCGATCAGGCCGTCGCGGGTCTCCGGGTTGAGGCCCAGGTTGAGGACCGTGTCCATCATCCCGGGCATCGAGAACCGGGCACCCGAGCGGACGGAAACCAGGAGTGGACTGGCAGCCTCCCCGAACCGCTTGCCGCTGCTGCGCTCGAGATCCGCGACCGCCTCGAGGATGTCTTCCCACAGGCCATCGGGGAGCGTCTCGCCGGCCGCGAAGTAGTCGACGCACGCCTCGGTGGTAATGGTGAACCCGGGCGGGACGGGGAGGCCGGCGTTGGTCATCTCGGCCAGGCCTGCCCCCTTGCCGCCGAGCAGATCGCGCATCGACGCGTCGCCCTCGCCCCGTCCGTCGCCCCAGGCGTAGATGTACCGCTTCGCGGCGCGATGGGCGCGTTCGGGGCGTTCGGGGTGCTCGGCGCGTTCGGCGGCCGGGGTGGCGGCTTCAGTCACGGGGTGCAGGCTCCATAAGGGGTCGCGCCGACGATTCTAGGCGGCGTAGGCTGCGACCGATGGGAACCCTGCTGTGGTTGGCGGTCGGCGTCCTGGTGGCCCTGCTGTCGTGGCTGCTGCCGGCGGTAACGCTCGCCGGAATCCTGATCGTCCTCGCGGCGCTGCCGGTGGCACTCCTGCTGCCGCGGAAGGTGACCTCGGTCGGGGCCAAGGTCGCGATCGGCTTCGGAGCCACGTTCGTGGTGATCGTCGCCCCGAACGTGCTTCGGGACCCGCTGGACGCGACGGGCGCCACCTACCTGCTGTTCGGCGGCGGGCTGCTGATCATGGTGGGGGGCCTGGTGGGGATGCGCTACCGTCGATGGCGGCAACAGATGCAGGAAGCCGCAGCCGCTCAGCTCTGAGCAGGACCGCGAACAGGGGTCGCGCCGCCGCCAGCAGACGACCGATCACGCCGGCCCGGGATCGGTACAGGCGCCGCGCCTTCTCGACCGCGTCGTTACGGATGGCACCCTCGCCCTCCCGCGCCAGCGACGCGTACCCGGCCAGGGCACCCGGCTCGTCGCCCGCCAGCCATCGGGCGTCCGCCTGCGCCTCGCGGGCCTGCGGGTCATCCGGTGTGAGCGCAATCGCGCGCTCGGCGGCTTCCAGCGCAGGCAGCGCCTGGCCCACCCGCAACAGCCCGCGGGTGAGGGTCAGCTGGGCGACCGCGTCGGTGGGATCCAGGCGGAGGGCTGCGCGAGCCGCCGTCACGGCTGCCTCGGCATCGGCCGCAGCCAGGCGCTCGACTGACTCGGCTCGGATCCATTCGAGCTGGCGCGGGTCGATGCGCGCCAGTCGGGCGTATTCATCCGCTGCCTCGCGGTGCGCGCCGGCTTCGGACAGGACTTCGGCCAGCAGCTCGCGATAGCGCACCTCGTCCGGGTCGAGGCGCACGGCGGCCTGGGCATCGGCCTCGGCCTCGATCAGGCGGCCAAGCGCACGCAAGGCCCGCGCCCGCAGCTCGTGCGCCGCGTCGTCGCCGGGGCGGTCGGCCAGGATCTGGCTCGCGATCCGAATGACCGCCGGATGATCGCCCTGTTCCGCGGCGGCCAGCAGCTCGCTGAAATCCGGAGCGGCGATCATTCGGGCTCCGTCGGCGTCGCCGAAGGGGGCGTCGCGGAGATGGGCGTCGCGGCGGCCGGCCACGCGGCGCGGCCGGCCACGAGGTCTGCGACGCGTGATGGGATGGCGTCGAGACCGACGCGCTCCTGGGTCATGCTGTCGCGTTCCCGGATGGTGGCCGCTCCATCGGTCAATGACTCGACGTCAACCGTGATGCAGAACGGGGTACCGATCTCGTCCTGGCGCCGGTAGAGCCTGCCGATGGACGCCGTGTCGTCGTACATCGCCGCGAGATCCCGCTTGAGGTCAGACGTCAGGCGCTGGGCGACATCCACGAGCTCGGTCCGGTTGCGGAGGAGGGGCAGGACCGCAACCTTGACCGGGGCCAACGCGGGGCGCATGCGGAGGACAACCCGCTTCTCCCCCGCCACGTCCTCCTCGTGGTAGCCGTCGACGAGGGCCGTCAGCAGGGCGCGGTCCACGCCCATGGATGGCTCGATGACGAACGGGACCACGTGCTCGCCGCTGGCCTCGTCGAAGACGGCCAGGCTCTTGCCGGACGCGGTCGCGTGGGCGCTCAGATCGAAGTTGGTGCGGTCGGCGATGCCCTCCAGCTCCGACCAGCCCATGGGGAAGGCGTATTCCACGTCGGTTGTCTGGCGGCTGTAGTGGGACAGCTCGTCCGCCTCATGGGGGCGCAGGCGGAGGCGGGTTGCGTCGATGCCCATGACCTCGACCCACCAGCGGAACCGTTCGTCGACCCAGTACCCGAACCATCGGTCCTCGTCAGTCGGTGGAACGAAGTACTCCAGCTCCATGGCCTCGAACTCGCGCAGGCGAAAGATGAAGTTGCCCGGGGTGATTTCGTTGCGGAAGCTCTTCCCGATCTGGGCGATCCCGAATGGAAGCCGGCGGCGCATGGCGGTGGCGACGTTGGCGAAGTTCACAAAGATGCCCTGGGCCGTCTCGGGACGCAGGTACGCGAGCGATGCGGTGTCCTCCACCGGACCGACGTGGGTTTCGAACATGAGGTTGAAGTGGCGCGGCTCGGTCAGCGTGCCCCGCTGCCCGCAGTTGGGACACGCGATGTCGGCGGGATGACCTTTGAGGTCATCCGCCCGGAACCGATGCTTGCAGTTGCGGCAGTCGACCATGGGG
>JBOGTA010000056.1:0-6474 GCA_050695855.1 Candidatus Limnocylindria bacterium | reverse complement strand
TGCTGCCTTCGTCTTGCATCATGTGTGGTGTTGCTCTCCCGCTCACTCTGGTGAGGTAAGAGCCGCGCCGGCTCGGAGGGTGCTGGTCGGCGCGGCTCGTGTTCGGATAGTAGGGTTCCGGTGTTCTGTGGGCCCCGGTACGATCGGTCCGAGGCGGGAGTACATTCGGAGGACGATGTCCCTGTTCGAGCGCCATGTCTTCGTCTGCACCTCCGGGGAGTGGTGCCCCGCCGTTGACGGCGATGGCCCGGGTGTCCACGCCGCGCTGAAGGCGCAGGTGGCCGAGGCCGGCATCGCGGATCGGGTCCGCGTCAACCACTCCGGTTGCTTTTCCCAGTGCGGGAATGGACCGATGGTTGTGGTCTACCCCGAAGGCATCTGGTACGCGGCCGTCAGCCCTGCGGACGCCGCCCAGATCGTCGAGAGCCACCTCGTTGGCGGGGAGCCGGTGGAGCGGCTCCGGTTCCGGCCGGGCACGCCCGGATCCCACAAGCTCGACCGAGATCCCGATGGGAAACCCATCGGTCGCTCCGCACCCTGGCCCACGCCGGGCCGCACCCAGGCGGACTAGCGACGGGGGCCCGGCCCCGTCGAGCGGGTTACGCCGCCGGCCTCTTCGCTGATGCGCTGGGCGAGGTACACCGGCAGCACCGAGAGGAGAATCAGGACCAGCGCCACCACGTTCACGACTGGCAGCTCGTTCGGTCGCTGGATGGCACCCAGGATCCACAGCGGGATCGTTTCGGTTCCGGGGCCCGCCGTGAAGTTGGTGACGATGACTTCATCAAACGAGAGCGCGAAGGCCAGGAGGGCGCCCGAAAGGAGCGCCGTGCGCATGCCTGGAAGCGTGATCCGGCGGAAGGTGGTGAACGTGTCCGCCCCCAGATCGGCTGAGGCCTCCTCGGGCGAGCGCGGCAGGCGCCGAAGTCGGGCGATGACGTTGTTGTAGGCAATCACGACGCAGAAGGTGGCATGGCCGATGATGATCGTGGCCAGCCCGAAGTCGACGCCCACGGTCTGAAATGTCGTGCTCAGCGCCACGCCGGTGACCACGCCCGGTAGCGCAATGGGCAGGATGACGATGAAAGAGATGGTCTCCTTGCCAAAGAACTCGAACCGTTGGACGGCCAGGGCGGCCAGGGTCCCCAGGATGAGGGCGACTGCCGTCGCGCCCACGCCGGCCAGGCTCGAGTTCCAGAAGGCCTCAATGATGCGTGGGTTCGCAGCCGCCTGGGTGAACCAGTTCATGGTGAATCCGGTGGGTGGCCAGGCCAGGGTTCGGCTCGGGTTGAAGGCGTAGACGGCAAGGATGACCAGCGGCAGATACAGGAACACCAGCACGCCCCCCGAGAACACCCGCAGCGCGACTCGAACCAGCGGCGACTCAGTCATGCGGCCCGGCCCTCACAGCGAGGCGAAGGCGCCAAAGCGCCGGGCGAGCAGCAGGTACACGACCATGATCAGGATGGGGAGGAGGGAATACGCGGCCGCTACCGGCAGGCTGCCCAGGGTCGAGTTGTCGTAGATGACGTTGCCGATGAACTTGGTGTTGGAGATCAACGCGGGAGTGATGTAGTCGCCCAGGGACAGCGAGAAGGTGAAGATCGAGCCGGCGACGACAGCAGGCAGGGCGAGCGGAAACACGACCCGCCGGAATGTCCTCCAGGCGTGGGCCCCGAGGTCGCTCGACGCCTCGAGCAGCGAGTTGGGGATACGTTCCAGGCCGGCATAAATCGGAAGAATCATGTACGGCAACCAGAGGTAGCTGAGCACCAGCCAGCTTCCGGCGACTTCGCTGAGTCCAGGTCCATCCATGCCGAGGGGAGCCAGGATCGAGTCGAGCAGACCGTTGCCCTGGAGAATCGCGCGCCACGCGTAAATCTTCACCAGGTAGCTCGCCCACAGCGGCATGAGCACCGCGACCACGAGCAGGCGGCGGCGGCGAGGCGACGCGACGCGAGCCATGTAGTACGCGATCGGAAAGCCCAACGCCACGTCGGTCAGCGTGACGAGCACCGCAACCGAGATTGTCCGTACTGCAATCGTCCGGTAGACGTCGACCGTGATGATGGTCTGGAATGCCTCCAGGCTCCACGCGAATGGGATGACCTGGCCGCTGAAGGCGTCCTTCTCCCAGAAGGCGTTGAGGAGCAGGATGGCCAGCGAGCCGATGTAGACCAGGACCATCCAGATCCAGGGTGCCGCCAGCAGGAGACGGAGCTGGACGCGGGGTCGCTGATGCAGCCACGCCGCAAACCGGCGACCCGTCGTTAGCTGGACCGGCGCCGCGGACGGCGTCATGGGGCCTGACCTCAGTCGGAAAGGGAGCGGCTCCCCGGAGGATGCCCTGCGGGGAGCCGCTGGTTGCTACAGGACAGGACGCGCGACGGCCTCAGCCGCCAACGATGCCGGTCCAGGCTTCGACCCAGGCGTCCCAATCCACGCACTCGGTCGCGTCGTCATCGTCGGCGCAGTCGGCCTGGGGGGTGGCCCAGTACCAGACGCGGGCGAAGTATTCCTCATCGGTGGCGTGGAAGGTTTCACAGTGTCCGGGCGAGAGCGCCTCGGCGGCCTCGCATGCGGCGTCACTGGTTGCCGCCTCCCCGAACCAGACCGTGGCCTCGGCGTTCGCCTCCGCGGATGCCATGTGGTTCATCCACATGTACATGCAGTTCGGGTTCGCCGCATCGGAGGCGATCATCCACGTGTCGGACCACCCGGTCGAGCCCTCGTCGGGGAGGGTGACCGCTATCGGAGAATCCGTCAGCTGGTTCGCCTGGTACTGCCAGGTGGTCCCGACCACGGCTTCCTCCGCCGCGAACGACTGGATCTGCTCCGCGGCCGTGCCCCAGTAGATCGCGTGTTCGCTCTGGTCCTGGAGGATCGCCACCGCGGCATCAAACTGCTCCTGGTTGAGCTGGTACGGATTTTCTATGCCCAGCTCGGGATTGGTCTGCATCAGGTGCAGGGCTGCATCGGCGATGTAGATCGCGTAGTTGTAGATGCTGACCTGGCCCGAGTACATCCCCGCGTCCTCCCAGACCAGAGCCCAACTGGTCGGGGCCTCGGCGATCACGTCGGTGTTGTACATGAGCAGGTTGGCGCCGCGGCCGTGCGGGACGCCGTAGGGGACGTCATCCACGGAGTTGTGCGGCTGAAGCTTCAGCCCCTCGAAGATGTCGTCGTAGTTCGGGATGAGCTCGACGTTCACCGGTGCCACGGTGCCGGCCGCGATCAGCCGGAGGGTGGCATCGCCCGACGCGGAGATGCCGTCGTACTCACCGGTCTGCATGAGGTCGACACCGTTCCCCGAATCGGTCATATCGGTGGTGTTCACCTGGCAGCCGGTTTCGTCCTCAAATGGGGTAACCCAGTCGTACGTCGGGTCGTTTTCCCCGCGCTCGGCGTACCCGGCCCAAATGACGAGGTTCAGCTCGCCCTCTCCCTCGCCGAGCTGCTCAAGCATTCCGCTGGGCGCGGGAGACGCGCATGCCGCCGCCACCAGGCCGAGCACGACAAACAGCGCCGAGATTCGAAGTTTCTTCATGGACTATCCACTCCCTCTTGTGCCCCCTCCGCTTCCTGGCCGGCGGCCAGGCTCAACACGTGGTGCCGCTTCCAGATCAGGCGAACTGGTCGCCCGCGCGCGGCGAGAACCTCCATGGATGATGTCTGCAGGTTCTGTTGGGTGACGACCAGCTCGCCACCCGCACCCAGGGCAACGATATATCGCGTATCCGATCCCAGGTAGACCACTTCGCGCACGTGACCCATCGCTGACTGCTCGTCGGATGCGGGGACCGTTGACGGATCCTCGATCCGAATCTTCTCGGGTCGGACGGTGAAGATGCCGTTTCGACCGATGACCGCTCGTGCAGTCTCGTCCCGGAGTAGGTTCGATGTCCCCACGAAGCCCGCCACAAACGTCGTGTCCGGGTGCTCGTAGACGTCGGCTGGGGTGCCCACCTGCTCAATCGACCCCCGGTTGAATACCGCCAGGCGATCGCTCATGGTGAGGGCCTCGTCCTGATCGTGAGTGACGTAGACGAACGTGACGCCGACCTCCTTCTGGATGTCCTTCAGCTCGATCTGCATCTGCTCGCGCAGCTTGAGGTCGAGGGCACCGAGCGGCTCATCCAGCAGCAAGACGCGCGGCCGATTGACCAGGGCCCGCGCGAGGGCGACACGCTGGCGCTGACCCCCTGACAGCTGGTTTGGGCGCCGTTGCTCAAAGCCCTCCAGCCGTACCATGGCCAATGCCTCTGCCACCCGGGCTTCGCGCTCGGCGCGCGGAACTTTGCGAATCTCGAGACCGTAGGCCACGTTCTGGCCGACCGTCATGTGTGGAAACAGGGCGTAATCCTGAAACACGGTGTTGACGTCACGGTCGAACGCCGGGATGCCTGTCATGTCCTTACCGTGGAGGAGGACTCGACCTGCGGTGGGCAGCTCGAAACCCGCGATCAGGCGCAGGGTGGTGGTCTTTCCCGAGCCGGATGGGCCGAGCATCGAGAAGAACTCGCCATCGGCTATCTCCAGGGTAATGCCCGCCACCGCCACCACATCGCCATAGGTGCGCTCGAGGTTTTCGAGCTTGACCGCGGGGACCGATAAGCGGGCCGCCGGAGCGGCCTGGGGTGCAGCAGTGTCGATCGCCACGGGCACCTCGGGATCGGCTCACGCCGGGCTCGGCGGCGCGAGGATTGGCGAACTCTGCGATGCGTGACGCGGTCGTGTCAATACGGCTGGCTGATACAGTCCGGCACCTGCCCGGAGGAGAACGTGATCCAGCCTGGGGTGCTGTGGGGAGTCGCGACCGGCGCCGCCTGGGGAGTGGCGGACTTCGCCGGCGGCCTTGCCTCGCGGCGTGCGGCCCCCATAGCGGTGACAGCAGGCTCGCAGGTCGTGGGGCTGATCGGGCTGCTGGTCGCTTTCTTGATCCTGCGACCCGCGGCGCCCGCTCCCGAGTCGCTGCTGCTTGGCGCGCTGGCGGGCATCGGGGGTGGGTTGGGACTTGCGTTTCTGTACCAGGCCCTGGCGACCGGTTCGATGGGCCTCGTTTCGGCTCTGTCCGGGGCGGGGGCCGCGGTCCTCCCGGTCCTGGTGACAGTCCTGCTGGGAGCGGAGTTAGCCCCGGTTGCGCTGGTCGGGGTTGCGTGCGTGGTCGCGGCGGCGGTCGCCGCCACGGACATCTCGCGCGACGCGGCGAGTCGGTCCGCGTTGCTCCTGTCGTTCGGCGCTGCGGTCGGCTTCGCCAGCTGGTACCTCATCATCGATCGCGCCGCGCAGCAGGATCCGCTGTGGGCGCTCATCGCCAGCCGGTCGGCCGCCGCCGCGCTGACCGTGGCCATCGTGGCCTTCACCGCGGCGCGGGCCAGCGTGGCCGCCCTTCCGCCGGTCCTGCCGCTCATCGTTGCGGCCGGCGTGCTGGACGTGGCGGCCAACGTGTTCTTCGTCATCGCCCGGGATGCGATCAGCGTGGCCTTGGCCGCTCCCCTGTCCGGCCTCTACCCCCTGGCCACCATGATCCTGGCGCGGGTCGTGCTCGGGGAGCGTCTTCCCCGCCTGGGGCTCCTGAGTGTGCTGTTGGCGGTCGCTGGCATCGTGTTCATTTCGCTGGGCCGCTGAGCCGCCGACAAGCCGCCGCGGAGCCAGTAAGCCGCCCGTAACGGGCTGGTAACGCCGGTCGGCTTTCCTCTCCCGCACACGCGCGGAGCAGGACCGATGTCGACCCACACCCGGGCGACGACCGGCGGCGGCTTCCCGGGCTGAGCGTCGGGCGCAGGGTGACCCGGCGCTAACATAGGCAGCGCATGACCTTCGACCGGGTGGCCGTGGTCGAGGATGCCCTGAACGCACTCCTCGACGGCCTGACCCCCGCCGCCGTTCGGCTCCGGCCCGACGAGCCGCTGCGTCCGGGCTCGGCGTTGACCGCGCGGATGGCCATCGAGCTGTTCGAAGACCAGTTCACCAGCCGCCAGCTGGACGTGGCCGCCCGGCGGCTGAAGAAGTCGAACCGCAGCTTCCACACCGTCACCGGTGCCGGCCACGAGAACAACGCGGTCCTCGGCGCCCAGCTGCGCATTACCGACCCGGCCTTCCTCCACTATCGGTCGGGCGGTTTCATGATGGCGCGGGCTCGCCAGCTGCCGGGCAGCACCCCGGCGTTCGATGCTCTCCTGGGGATCGTCGCGTCGCGCGAGGATCCCATTGCCCAGGGGCGACACAAGGTGTGGGGCAGCCGCCCGTTGTGGGTCCCGCCGCAGACCTCGACCATCGCCTCGCACCTCCCCAAGGCGGTGGGGATGGCCTTCTCCCTGGCCCGGGCGCGGCGGCTCGGGCTCGGCGACGAGCTGCCTGCCGACTCGATCGTGATGTGCTCGTTCGGCGACGCGACGGTCAACCACGCCACCGCCCTGGCCGCCTTCAACACCGCGCGCTACGGCGCGCGCATCGGTCTGCCCATGCCCATCC
>JBOGTA010000055.1:0-7758 GCA_050695855.1 Candidatus Limnocylindria bacterium | reverse complement strand
GGTACACGCGGTGACCTTCCGCGTAGGCCGCCGCGTCAGGTCCCGGGGTCGCCGCAGGCCTGGTTTTGACCCACGCGGCGCAGGCGTCCTCGACCCTGGGCTGCCAACCCGCGCCGACCGCGGCCAGCACGGCCGCCCCATAGGCGGCGCCTTCTGTGGTATTCACGGTTGCCATTTCGGCGCCTAGGACGTCGGCCAGGATCTGGAGCCAGAGCGCACTGACCGTGCCGCCTCCGGAGGCGCGAATCTGTTCCGGCGGTGGAACGCCAGCGCCGAGCATGAGGTCCAGCCCGTCGCGCAGGCCATAGGCCACGCCCTCGAGAACCGCCCGGACGAGGTGCCGGCGCTCGTGGGCGAGGGTGAGGCCGACGAACGCGCCCCGCGCCAGGGGGTCCGGGTGTGGGCTGCGCTCGCCGCTGAGGTAGGGGAGGAACCACAGGCCGTCACTGCCAGGCGGGACGTCCGACGCACCGCCGAGGAGCTCTTCGTATTCCATTCCGGGGGCCAGCGCGTCACGGGCCCACCGTAGGCTGCCCGCCGCCGAGAGCATCACCGACATCATGTGCCAGCGCCCGGGGACGGCATGACAGAAGGCGTGCACCCGGCCCTGCCGCTCCGGGACGGGACGCTCCGTGGTGGCGAAGACGACCCCCGACGTTCCCAGAGAGATAGCCATCGTCCCTGGCGCCACTGCCCCGACGCCGACCGCGTTCGCAGCCTGGTCCCCTCCTCCCGCGACCACTGGGGTGCCGGCCAGCAGGCCGGTCCCGGCCGCCGCCTCGGGCATGATCACGCCGGTCACCTCGGGACCCTCGAAGGCCGTGGGCAGCCACCGGTCCGGGATGTCGAGCGCGGCCAGGACCTCGGAGGACCAGTCCCGCGCCGCGAGGTCGAGGAGCAGGGTGCCTGCGGCGTCGGCCTTGTCGACGGCGTGCATCCCGGTCAGCTGGAGCCGTACGTAATCCTTGGGCAAGAGTAGATGGGCGATCCGATCCCACACCTCCGGCTCGTGGGTCCGCACCCAGAGCAGCTTGGGTGCCGTGAAACCGGGGAGTGCATCGTTGCCGGTGATCTGGATCAGGCGCTCCAGACCCACGGCCCGGCGGATCGCATCGCATTCCGCGCCGGTCCGCTGGTCGTTCCACAGGATCGCCGGGCGCAGCACCTGGTCGTCGCTCCCCAGGAGCACCGCGCCGTGCATCTGACCGCTTAGGCCGACGGCCGCCACGTCATTGGCCGCAACGCCGGTCGATGCCAACACCGACCGGATGGCCGCCACGGTCGCCACCCACCAGGCATGCGGGTCTTGCTCGCTCCACAGCGGTCGCGGCGTCCTGAACTCGTACTCTTCCACCCCGATCCCGCGGACGACGCCCGCTTCGTCGACCAGGATGGCCTTGGTGGCCGTGGTCGACACGTCGATCCCGAGGACGTGGCTCAAGCGGGTCAGCCGCTCGTGCCGCCGCCCGTGGTCTCGTCGCCGGTCGCCCAGATGCGTTGGTTCACGAGGTTCTCGAGCAGCTCTTGACGACCGGAAACCGGTCGCGGATCGACCCCACCTTCAGCGACCCGATCGGCGAGCGCCTGCAGCGAGAGCTCGCCCGACAGGATCTCCCGGCCAAGAGGACCTCCCCAGCCGGCGTAGCGCGCCTCCCGTGCCCTCTCCAGGGTGCCGCGTTCGACCATGTCGGCGGCGATCAGCAGCGCGCGGGCGAGGGTATCCATCCCGCCGACATGCGCGTGGAAAAGGTCGGTCCGATCCAGGCTCTGGCGGCGCAGCTTGGTGTCGAAATTGAAGCCGCCGGTCGTGAATCCACCCGCCCCCATGATCTCGTGCAGGGCCAGAGCGAGTTCCTCGACCGAATTCGGGAATTGGTCGGTGTCCCAGCCATTCTGGTAATCGCCACGGTTGATGTCGACGCTGCCGAAAACGCCGAGTCCCAGCGCCGCAGCTACTTCGTGGTGGAAGCTGTGGCCTGCCAGTGTGGCGTGGTTGACCTCGATGTTGACCCGATAGGCATCGGCCAGACCATGACGGGTCAGGAAACCGTGGACGGTGGCGGTGTCGTAGTCGTACTGGTGCTTGGTCGGCTCCTGCGGCTTCGGTTCGATGAGCAGTGTTCCCCCGAAGCCGATCTTCTCTTTGTGTTCCGCGACCAGCGTCAGAAACCGGGCGAATTGCTCCTGTTCGCGCCCAAGGTCGGTGTTGAGGAGCGTTTCGTAGCCCTCTCGGCCGCCCCACAGTACGTAGTTCTCACCCCTAAGCCGATGCGTTGCCTCGAGCATGAGTTTCACTTGGGCCGCGGCATAGGCGAACACCTCAGGATCCGGGTTGGTGGCCGCGCCGGCCGCGTATCGGGGGTGAGTGAACAGGTTCGCGGTG
This sequence comes from Candidatus Limnocylindria bacterium, assembly GCA_050695855.1. Taxonomy (GTDB): domain Bacteria; phylum Chloroflexota; class Limnocylindria; order QHBO01; family QHBO01; genus DASTEQ01. The sequence goes on along the minus strand of JBOGTA010000055.1, from coordinate 5,375 downwards.
CCCCACAGGAGCCGGGCGCCGCTCCGCGCCATATGGGCTTCGACGGCGCCAACCATTGTTTCCAGATTCGAGCGAGTCTCCGCGAAGCTCTGACCCTCCGGCGCGACATCGCGGTCGTGGAATGTGAAGAACGGCGCGCCGAGCTTGGCGATGAATTCGAAGGCGGCGTTCACCTTGGCGTGCGCGGCTTCCATCGGATCCAGGCCGGCGGCCAGCCACGGCCGATCGAACGTGCCTGATCCGAAGATATCCGACCCGGGCCAGTTAAACGAATGCCACAGACAGACCGCCATCCGGAGGTGGTCTTCCATCCGTTTTCCGAACACGAGACGGTCCGGCTGGTACACCTTGAACGACAGAGGCTCGACCGAGTCTGGCCCGCCAAACGGGATCCGCTCGTCGACGTCCGAGAAGAAGCCCGCTGCCACGCCCGCCCTCCTCCGTTCACTGACTGCCGGTCGCCGGTTCGACCTTATCACGACCTCTCCGGGACCGAAGACGGGCGAGTACCATCGGCGTCCGTGCGTCGTTTCCTCTTTTGGTGCGCCCGCAATCGGTGGATGCGGACCTACGTTCCGCGCCTGCCCGGCACGCGCCGGGCCGTCCGGCGCTTCATGCCGGGCGAGACCATGGGAGAAGCGTTGGCAGCCGGCGAGTCGCTCGAGGCGAGCGGCATCCCGGCCGTCTACACCCGGCTGGGCGAGAACCTGACCGAGATGCCGCAGGCCGACGAGGTCGCCGCCCACTACCACACCCTCATCGACGAGATCGCCAGCCACGGGATGGCGGCCCACGTCTCGCCCAAGCTCACCCAGCTCGGCCTGGACCTCGACCCGGTGGCCACATATCGGCATTGCGAGGCACTCGCCCAGCACGCGGCTCGAGCCGGCAGCCGCTTCTGGATCGACATGGAGGACAGCTCCTACGTCGATCGGACCCTGGATCTCTACCAGCGCCTATTGGCGGCCCAGCCTGGGGCCGGCATCTGCCTCCAGGCGTACCTCCGCCGAACGCCCGACGACGTTGAGCGGCTCCGACCCCTCGGCCCCGCCATCCGCCTGGTCAAGGGCGCTTACGACGAGCCGACCGAGGTGGCGTTCCGCGCCAAGCGGGAAGTCGACGCCGCCTTCCGCCGGCTGTCGCTGGCCATGCTTCCCGATGCGGCGGCCGGCGGAATGACCCTGGCGCTGGGAACCCACGATGTGGAGCTGGTGGAGGACATCGCCCGGGCCGGGGCCGAGGCTGGCCATGGCCGGGACTCGTTTGAGATCCAGATGCTGTACGGGATCCGGGCCGACCAGCAGCGGCGGCTCCGGGCCGACGGATATCGGGTTCGGGTCCTCATCGCCTATGGGGAGTATTGGTACCCATGGTACGTACGGCGCCTTGCTGAGCGGCCCGCCAACCTATGGTTCGCCCTCCGTCAGCTGCTGCCCTGGTAGCGGATGGGGAACTCGGCGCCCTCGGCTGCCGTCCATCGTTCATGAGACCTCAGGCCGCGGTCCTCATGACCGTGACCCTCGCCCTGGCGGCCGTCGCGTGCATGCCGTCCCCGGCGGCCAGCGCCATCGGCTCAGCCGAGGCGGTGGACCTGGTCCTGGATCAGGACGGGCGGTTCGCCGGGATCGCGCCTCGCGACCCGGAGCTCATCGGCCAGGCCGACTGGTTTGAGGTCACCGCGGCCGATGATGGGTGGCAGGTGGTGATCCGGATGGGCTGGGGGGATTGCCCGGCCGGCTGCATCAACGAGCATCGGTGGATCTACCTCGTCTCCGGCAGCGGGAACGTGGACCTCGTCGAGGAGTCCGGCGATCCCGTTCCTTCGCCGACCGGGGTCCGGGGATTGGTCACCGCCGGACCGACCTGCCCGGTGGTCACTGATCCGCCGGACCCGTCCTGCGCCGATCGGCCGGTGGAGGGAGCCGTGCTGGTGGTGACCACCCTGGCCGGGGTCGAAGTGGCCCGTACGACGAGCGACGTCGATGGGAGCTTCGCGCTGAGCCTGGCGCCTGGCAGCTACCGGCTCGAGCCGCAGCCGGTCGAAGGCCTGATGGGGACGCCGGAGCCGATCGAATTCAGCGTCGAACCGGGGATTCCGAGCTCGGAACTGCTGGTCGGCTACGACACCGGGATCCGCTGACGGCTAGGGCTTGGGCCCCGGGAAGTCCGGGTCGATGGGAGCAGTGTTGCCCTCGTGGTCGAAGGTCGGGACCAGGACCCACATGAAGAAGGCCATGGCTCCGGCAAATACCAGCATCATGGTCGCGCCCGCCAGCTCGCCGCTCATCACGAGGTAGCCCCCAGCGGTCACCAGGATCACGATCGGAATGGCGAGGTAGCGCGCGAGCATGTCCGGTGGATGATACCTGCGGGAGCTCGGGTCAGACGATCCAGCCGCAGTCCGTGCGGCGGAGGGCGACCGTGCCGGCCGGCCGGGTACCGGCGTCCGGGTCGGCAGCACGGACCAGGGCGCGGGCGCTGACCGCGTTGTCAGCCCGCTCGAGCGTGGAGCGGCGCACGGCCGGATCGACCACCGGCGGACCGGTCTCCGACGCTTCGGGCAGGGCGGCGGCCGGCGGCGGAGCGTTTTGGGTCAGGCCCTCGCGGGCAGTGACCACGGTCTGGTCCGGGAAGGCCAGCCACAGACCGCGCATCCGGGCCACGAAGTGCTCCGCCATGCCGGGCACCAGCATGTCGACCTGCCCCTGGCCGCTCCGGCGATAGCCGCGCGGTCGCTCGTCGGCGCGAACGCGATCGACGAAGGGCCGGGCCAGGAGCTCGTCGAGTGATGCCCTTACGTTCTCCGGAGCGTCGACCGTCCAGCGGCCACCCTGGAAGGTGGCCGAGCCGATGACCGCCTCGCCCTGCGGTCCGGAGCGGACCAGGTCGTAGGTGATGATGTCCTCGGTGCGGGGGTCGCTGCGGCGAGACAGCACGGGCCGAGGATAGCAGTGGGGTCCGGCCGGCCCCGGGCCGATTCGACGCTGATCGGCTCGGCTAGAATCGCCCAGGCCTGAGCGAGGAGATGGCGTGAACCTGACCGAGGCAAAGCCCTACCGCGAGATGGTCGCTGCGCAGCGCGACGAGCAGATCGACGCCTGGGCCGCCGACCTGTTCATGGACTTCGCCAAGCGGCGAGGGGTGGGAACCGCCATCGCCGCCTTCATGCGGGCAGCCGGTCTCGATGCTCGTGGCTTCCAGCGGATCCTCCTGGTCGGAGGCGGCCCGGACCACGTGATCGGCATCGACACCGCCGGGGAGCTGGCGGCGCCGATCTTCGAGCTGCCGAAGGCGGTCGCCGGGCTGCGCCGGACCGATCCCGACGCGCGGGCCAAGCTCATTGACTTCCTCGTCGCGCACCGCGAGGTGATGTCCTACACCCCCTGAGGCGCCTTACTCCCCGCCAGCGGGTTACTCCTCGCGCGTGGCCCGCACGATGGCGATGGCGTTTTCGATCTTGAGCTTGGTGATGGTCAGGTACTTGGCCAGGTTGTCCCGGTTGGTGGCCGGGATCTGATCGATCACCTCGTGCTGGCGGAGCAGGTCGGCCAACTCGTCGACGACCGTTGCCAGTCGGCCCTTGACGTCCATCAGCGCGTCGTCCGTGTTCCGGACCGCCACGGCCACCCCGGCCGCAGTGCGAGCGCGACGGCGAGGGCGCTCGCCCGGCACCTTGGGTGCCCGGGTCCCGGTCAGGCGTCGGAGCTTGGCCAGGGTCAGCTCGCCGTCTGCGACCCGCTTGGCCAGCTTGCGGCGGGTCTTCTCGTCGGTCACCTTCATCAGCTCGTAGGCGTGGCTGATGGTGTCCCGGCGGGTCGCCACCAGCTCGCGGACCTCGGGCGGCGCGTCGGCCAGCCGGAGCCGATTCTCCACATATCCCTTGTCCTTGCCGATCTTGCCGGCCAGCTGCCGGACGGAGTAGCCCAGGGCCAGCATCTTGCGGTACATGGCCGCTTCCTCGAGCGGCGACACGTCCTCCCGCTGGAGGTTCTCGATGATCGAGACCTCGAGCGCGGTCTCCTCGTCAAAGTCGAGGACGATGGCCGGGACGCTGGCGAGGCCCGCCATCCGAGCCGCTCGCCAGCGACGCTCCCCGGCGATGAGCTCGAACTGGGACCCGGCAGGACGAACCAGGATCGGCTGCAGGACGCCGTGCTCGCGGATCGAATCGGCCAGCTCGGCCAGTGAATCCTCCTCGTACGAGAGGCGCGGCTGGGCGGGGTTGGGGAGGACGCGATTGGTCGGCACCTCCCGGATCTGGGCTCGGGTAGCCCGAGACTCGATCAGCGAAACGATGCCCGGCGTCAGCTCGGTTGCTGCTGCCTCGTCGAAGAGGCGGGCGATGTTGTCCTTGAAGACCGGCGGCCTAGCCAAGTTCGATCACCTCCCGCGCCAGGTCTCGGAAGGCGTGGGCCGCCGCCGAGCCGGGCGCGTACTCCGTTACGGGACGGCCAGTCAGCGGTGCCTCTCCAAGCTTCACGGTGTTCTTGATCATCGTGTTGAAGACACGCTGTTCGCCCAGCTCGCGGAGGTTCTCCAGCATCTCGCGGGCGAGGATCGTGCGACCGTCATAGAAGGTCGGCAGCAGGCCGAGGATCTCCAGGTCGTGATTGAGCTTGACCCGGATGGTGGTGATAACTTTGATCAGCGCGGTGAGCCCCTTGATGGCGTAGAACTGGGTCTGGACCGGGATGATGACCCGCGACGATGCGACCAGCGAGTTGATCGTCAACAGGCCCAGGGTGGGCGGGCTGTCGACCAGGATCACGTCGTACTGTCGATCTGCCGAACCCGAGATCGCATCACCCAGGACCATCTCCCGACCAATGGCCGTGAACAACTCGACCTCGGTAGAGGCCAGCTCCAGGGTTGCCGGAGCGACCGACAGACCGGGGACGGCGGTCTCGCGAATGACCTCATCGAGCGGCACGCGTTCCTCGTTCAGAACATCGGCCATCGACCGGCGAACGTCGGCCAATGAGATCCCCAGACCGACGGTCAGGTTGGCCTGGGGGTCCATGTCGATGCAGAGGACGCGGTACCCCAGTTCCGCCAGGGCGCCTCCCAGGTTGATCGTGCACGTCGTCTTGCCGACGCCGCCCTTCTGATTGGCCAACGAGATGACTTTGGTCAAAACGACACCTTCCGCGGTCTGCTTTCGGGCTGCTGAATCGCGGATGCGATCCGGTGGGGATCATAGGCAACGCCGTCGGGACAGGTCACCGGGGTTATCCACAACGTCAGGGATTGTCGATGTCTTTGTGCAAAGACGAGCCTCTATACTCGGAGTTGTCCACCGCCAGCCCCGTCGGGCCCATAGCTCAGTGGTTAGAGCATCCGGCTCATAACCGGCTGGTCGCAGGTTCGATCCCTGC
>JBOGTA010000054.1:0-5707 GCA_050695855.1 Candidatus Limnocylindria bacterium | reverse complement strand
GAGCTGCTCGGCGCGCAGGCCGCGGAGGCCGCCGACACGCCGGTGGTCGTGGCCACCGCCCATTCGAGCCGGGTCCGCTCCCCGGAGGACGTCGCCGCCCTGGCGGCCGTCACGTCGTCCATCGACCGCCTCATCGTCCCCTCGGCGGCCATTGCGGACAAGGTCCGCGCCGAGGGCCGGGGAGCGGCCGAGATCACGATCGTGCCCAACGGGGTCGACCTGGGCCGCTTCAGCCCCCATCGGTCCAGCCGGGACACAGGCACGGTCCGCGCCGCGCTCGGTATCCCACCAGACGCTTTCCTGATCGGGGTCGTGGCCCGGCTCGAGCCCGAGAAAGGGCATCGGTACCTCCTGGACGCCCTGCCGGCCATCGTGGAAGCCGTGCCCCATGCCTGGCTCCTGGTGGCAGGCGAGGGTTCACAGAACGATGCGCTTCGCGCCCAGGCTCACGGCCTGGCCCATCCCGCGCGCGAGCGAGTGGTTCTAACGGAATACCACACCGATATCGAGGCGCTGACCCAAGCCCAGGACGTGGCGGTCCTGCCGTCCCTGCGCGAGGCGCAGGGCCTGGCCCTGCTGGAGGCCATGGCCGCGCGGCGTCCTGTGGTGGCCTCCTCGGTTGGCGGCATCCCCGAAACCATCCGGGACGGCATCGATGGCCTTCTCGTCCCACCGTCCGATCCGGACGCATTGGCATCCGCCGTCATTCGTCTTGCCCGAGATGCCCGCCTGCGGGACCGATTGGCGGCCTCCGGCCGCCGGCGTGTGGAGCATCGGTTCAGCGTGACCGCATCGGTCAGGCAGGTTGAGGTCATCTACGAGGTTGAGCTGTCGCGAGCTGGCGCAGGGTGGTCGCCTCTGGCGCTGGAAGCTCGGGCCGTCCGCCTGCAAGGATGAACGGGCGCATCCGGGGTCGCCATCCCATGCGCCCTTGACACGCGCGGGCGGATGGAGTATCTATAACACCGACCTTATAGAAAGCGGTGGTTATAGATGACCGCGGACAAGCAGCTCGACGCCGTCTTCAACGCACTGGCCGATCCGACCCGGCGGGCGATCCTCGCCCGGCTGATGGAAGGCGACGCCAATGTGTCGGAGCTCGCCGCACCGTTCCACGTGTCCCAACCGGCCGTCTCGCGGCACCTGAAGGTGCTGGAGCAGGCCGGCCTCATCTCGCGCCACCGGCGGGCCACCGCGCGCCTCAGTCACCTCCAAGCCGAACCGCTTCGCGAGGCCACCGACTGGCTGGCGAAGTACCAGGCCTACTGGGACGAAAGCTATGAGCGGCTCGAGGAGCTGCTCACCAGGCTCGAAGCAGACAACCCCCGACCAACCCCTGACCGATAGAGAAAGGATCGAACCATGGCCACCACCCAGATCGACGTCCCCGAGGGCCTGCCCTACGTGGACATCACCCGCGAGATCAACGCGCCCCGCGACCTCGTCCATCGCGCCTACACCGACCCGGAGCTGCTGCGCCAGTGGCTGGGCCCACGCAACCTGACGATGACGGTCGAGAAGTGGGACGTCCATGACGGCGGCGCCTGGCGCTACGTTCAGACCGAAGCCAATGGCACCCAATGGGGTTTCCACGGCGTCTTCCACGGCCCGCAGACGCCGGACCAGATGATCCAGACCTTCGAGTTCGACGGCGTCCCCGGCCACGTCTCGTTCTCCGAGCTGCGGCTCGAGGAAAAGGACGGCAAGACCGTGGCTAAAACGCACGTCGTCTTCATGTCGGTCGAGGATCGCGACGGGATGGTCGGCAGCGGCATGGCGACCGGCATCAACGAGGGCTACGAGCGCCTGGACGAGCTCGTCGCGCGGTTGGTCCCGACACCCGCCTGATGGCGGGCCCAGGAGCCGGCGTGCCCGGCCCCGCCGGCAAGGCGCAAGTCGAGGCCTACCTCGCCAACGCCCGCGAGGATCATCGCCCTGCGCTCCAGGCGCTGCGCGCCACCATCGCCGCCGCCGCTCCGGAGGCCGTGGAGGGCGTCAGCTACGGCATCCCCGGCTTCAAGTACCGCGGCAAGGGGCTTGCCTGGTACGCCGATTTCAAGGCCCACTGCTCGTTCTTCCCGGGAGGGGTCGCGCAGAAGTACGCCGACGAGCTTGCCGGGTTCCGGCTGAGCAAGGGTACGATCCAATTCACGCCGGACCATCCCATCCCGGCCGACCTGGTGACCCGGATCGTTCGCGACAGCATGGCCGCCATCGATGCCTCCGCCGATGCGAAGGCGAAGGGGTACGCGAAGCGCTAACTGCGGGCGCCCGGCACTTGTCCTGGGGCATCGTAGACTGATGCCCCGACCATGAGTCAGCAGCCGCATCGGTACGCCGCCCTGGGGGACGAGCCGGTCCGCATCATCGGGCGCGACGAGCTGAAGCAGAAGCTGGATCGGGGCGACGACCTCAAGCTCATCCAGGCCCTGAACCGGTGGGCCTACGAGGCCAAGCACATCCCCGGCTCGCTCTATTTCGACACCCCCGAGGACCTCCACGCCGCCGTCCATACCGACGACGAGGTGGTGGTGTACTGCTTGAACGTGGACTGCCTGTCCAGCGTCGCGATGTACCGCGACCTGGTGCGTCGCGGCTACCGGAACGTGCGCCGCTACGCCGGCGGGCTGCTGGACTGGGAAGATGCCGGCCTGCCGCTGGAGGGAACGTTCGTCCAGACGTCGAGTCCATGAGCCACCCCGGGCCGACGAGCCATCCCACCGATCCCGAGATGCGGGTGCGGGTCGGCCACCCGTTCAAGCCCGAGATCGAGGCTGAACGAGCCGGCTGGTACGCGATCACCGGGATGGTGCGGCAGCTGACCCCCGACGAGTGCGAGGAGCCGGGTTACTACAGCAATCCCGACTGGTCGATCCGGGACCTCATCGCCCACCTGGGCACGTGGCTGGCCGAGGCGCAGGTCCAGCTGGAGCGCATGGACGCGGGCACCTACGAGGGCCACGATATCGACATCGACGCCATGAACGCGGCCTTCCTGGCGGCCATGGCCGGCCAGCCGTGGGACGTGGCGTGGGTGCAGGCCCATGCGGCCCGCACCCGCATGCTGATGGAGTGGTATTCCCACCTGGACCGGACCGATGAGGCCGGGTGGTGGATCCGCAAGTCCGGCTCTGAGCACTACGCCGAGCATGCGGTCCGCCTGACCCCGTGGGTTGAGGATCTGCTCGCCCGCCGCGCGAACCAGGCGTCTGAACCGACGGCCTAGGCGGGGGCGTGGGCCTTCGCGACGCTGCCGATGATCCCGGCCAGATCCTGCGGGCGCGACCACATCGGCCAATGGCTGGTGGGCAGGTCAACCCAGGTGATGTCGCGCAGCTCGGAGACGCCGGCGAGCCACTCGTAGCCCTCCTTGACCGCGTCCTTGTACTGCTCTGAGGTGTATCCGGTGCAGATCACGGTGGACGGGATGTCGAGACGCGCGTCATTGGTGAACTCGTGGCTCTCGCGCATGACCCCACCCGGCTCCGGGACGGCCCGCTGTCGGAACGTCTCCTTCTGCTCCTCGCTGAGGCCGTCCAGGTTCTCCTCCTTCGAGAGCTCCTCCCAGTTCATGGGCTTCTCCACGCCGTCGAAGCCCATCGCCCCCTTTCCCGGGGCTGAGTCGACGTAGACCATGGCCGCGATCCTGTCCGCGCACCGATCGCTGGCGGCGTATCCGGAGAACCCGGTTCCGCTGTGCACCGCGAGCACGACCGGGGCTCCGGCCGCCGTGACCGCGTCACAGATCGCGTTCACGTGGTCCGACAGGGTGATCTTGGATCGGTCGGCATCGGCCGATTCGAGGCCAGGCAGGGTCAGCGCGGTGACATCGTGGTCATCCGCCCGCAGCGCGGCTACGACCTCGTCCCAGGCCCACGCGCCGAGCCAGAACCCGGGAACAAGGACAATCGGGGCAGCAGTCATGCTTGGATCCTAACGGCTATTGCCGCTAGGGTTTCCATGCACCGATGACGAATTCCCATCAGGCCCACCACGGCATGGCAGCGCACGGCCACGCACCGTCCCCCCCGCCGCCATCCGCGGGACAGCCGTCCGCCCACGACAAGCACGCCGGACACGATCCGGCCGTCTTCCGCCGCCAGTTCTGGATTCTGCTGGCGCTGACGATCCCGGTCGTCGTCTTCAGCACCGATATCCAGGAACTCCTGGGCTACGAGGCACCCGTCTTTCCCGGCTCGGAGTGGATCCCCGCCGCGCTGGGGGCGGTCGTCTTCCTCTACGGCGGCCGCGTCTTCCTGGTGGGCGCTCGTGCGGAGCTCCGCGATCGGCAGCCCGGCATGATGACCCTCATCAGCCTCGCCATCAGCGTGGCGTTCGTGGCCAGCCTGGCCGCCGCGCTGGGCCTGTTCGAAGTCGAGATCTGGTGGGAGATGGCGACTCTCATCACGATCATGTCGCTCGGCCACTGGCTCGAGATGCGGGCCATCCAACAGGCACGCGGTGCGCTCGATGCCCTGGCCGCGCTGCTGCCCGACGAGGCCGAGCTAGTGAATGCCGACGGATCCATGACGAACGTTGCATTAGATGCGTTGAAAGTCGGGGACGTGGTCCTGGTCCGTCCCGGCACCCGCGTCCCGGCAGATGGTGTGGTTGTTGAAGGCCGTGCCGACGTCGACGAGTCCATGATCACCGGCGAATCGCGCGCGGTCGCGAAGGAGCCCAGCGCCAAGGTCGTGGCCGGCACGGTCGCAGCGGGGGGCAGCCTGCGCGTGCGCGTGGACGCTGTCGGCGACGAGACCGCGCTCTCGGGGATCATGCGACTGGTGGCCCAGGCCCAGGCCTCACGCTCGCGGACCCAGGCGCTGGCCGACCGGGCTGCGGCGCTGCTGTTCTACGTTGCCCTGGCGTCGGGACTGGTGACCCTCCTCGTCTGGGTATTGCTGGGCGAGCCGGAGGACGCCCTGATCCGGACCGCCACCGTGCTCGTCATCGCCTGCCCGCACGCGCTCGGACTGGCGATCCCGCTGGTGGTCGCCATCAGCACCTCACTCGGCGCCCGCAACGGGCTGCTGGTCAAAGACCGCCTGGCGCTCGAGCGGGCCAAGGACCTGGACGTCGTCATTTTCGACAAGACTGGCACGCTCACGTTCGGCAAGCCGGCGCTCAGCGGCCTGGCCGCGACGGACAGCCGGCTGACCGAGGATGAGCTGTTGGCGCTGGCCGCCGCCGTCGAGGCCGATTCGGAGCACCCGCTGGCCCAGGCCGTGGTGCGCGCTGCGGCGCAGCGCAACCTGCGGCCGGCGCAGGCGACAAACTTTGAGTCGCTGGCCGGACGCGGTGTGCGGGCCCAGGTCGACGGTCGGAGCCTGACGCTTGGCGGCCCGCGGTTGCTGGCCGAGGAACGGCTGGAAGTGCCGCGCGCGCTGCGCGCCCAGACCGAGATTTGGGCGTTGGAGGGCGCCACCGTCCTCCATCTCGCCGCCGACGGTCAGGTGCTCGGTGCCTTGGCCCTCGCCGACGAGATCCGACCCGAGTCGAAGGAAGCCGTGGATGCCCTCCATCGGCTCGGCCTGCGGGTGGCCATGATCACCGGCGATGCGAAGGCGGTCGCGGACGAAGTGGCGCGCCAGATGGGCATCGATGAGGTGGCGGCCGAGGTGCTCCCGGCGGATAAGGGTGCGGCCGTGGCCAGGTTCCAGGCCGACGGCAGCCTGGTGGCGATGGTCGGCGATGGCGTCAACGATGC
>JBOGTA010000053.1:0-12206 GCA_050695855.1 Candidatus Limnocylindria bacterium | reverse complement strand
ACGCATGCGCGCCGTTGGTATCGCGTCGACGCCGCTGGCCGCGCTCTCGCGGGGCGTGGCGGCCGTCCGGGGCGCGACCCTCATCCTGAACCTTCCCGGCTCGCCTGCGGGCGCGGCCGAATCCCTCGACGCGGTCCTGCCGGTCCTCCGCCACGCCGTGGACCAACTGGGCGGCGGCGACCACCACTGAATCGGAAGTGGAGAGCTCGCCGAAGATTGAAGGAATCCTCCCCCTGGTCCGCACATACGGGGATATGACGCTGGCGTTCACCGGCGCACCATGCGGTGAGGGATGAATACCGAGCTCGTGATAGCGGCTCAGCGCGGGGATGAGGAGGCGTTTGCGGCGCTCGTCGGCGCCCAGGGCGGGCGGCTGCAGGCGGTGGCGCATCGGATCCTGCGGGACTTTGACCTGGCCGAGGACGCCACCCAGCAAGCCCTGCTGTGGATCTGGAAGAGCCTGCCGAAGCTCCGCGATCCGGCGCGCTTCGAGGCATGGTCGTACCAGCTGCTCGTGCGCGCCTGCTACGCCGAGGCTCGCCGCATGCGGCACTGGTCACCGGGCCTGCGCCTGGTCGAGACCGATGGGCCTGCCGATGATCCGCTCGCTGGCATCGCCGACCGCGACCAGCTGGAGCGGGCGTTCCGCACCCTGTCCGTCGACCACCGCGCGATAGTCGTTCTCCACCACTACCTGGACCTGCCGCTGACCGAGGTGGCTGCCGTGCTCGGCATCCCGGTCGGGACCGCCGGCTCGCGATTGCACTACGCCATGAAGGGGCTCCACGCCGCACTCGATGCCGCGGCCCGCCCCGCTTACCAGGAGGCCACCCGATGACCCGCTCGGAGCTGGATCGCACCCGTTCCGTTCGTGCCTGGCTGGCCGACGGGAGCACCGAGCTCTCGCCGCGCGTCTTCGAGAACGTCCTCCGCGAGATTCCTGCCATGAGCCAGGATCGACCGCACTGGGCGGCTCACCGGCTGGGGATGAGCACCATGGTGGTCGGTGCCGTGGCGGTGGTCACCCTGGTCGTCGTCCTCATGAGTGCCGGCCTGTTCGGCGACGTCACACCCGGCGGCCCGGTGGCGACCCCGGTGGCGTCTCCCGAAGCCCCGTCCCCTACGCAGCCGCCAATCGACTATGCCTACCGGGATGTCGGATTCATTGGCCTGCCTCCACTCGGTGTCACGCCAAGCGACCCGACCACCACTGAGCTCGTCGAGAACTTCTTTTACCCGGGGCCGGCGCCCTACAAGGGGCAGTCGTTCCTCTACGCCGATGGCCGGCTGGTCTGGAACGAGTACTTCGACTCCCAGCAGAGGTCGACGGGATGGCTCCAACAGACGCTGACCGAAGACGGCATCGAGCTGGTCCGCGCGCTGGCCACCGGGACGGCTGGCGAAACGCTCAGGCGGTTGGATCCCGCTGAGCTGCCGAAACGATTGCCGGTCCACGCATGGGTAGAACAGGCGGTCCGGCCGTACGTTCCGTCGGGTTTCGCTGCGTGCCTCTTCGTCACGGAGCAGGTAAATCCGTTCACCGAATCGTCCATGACCCTGCCGGAGAAGCTGGCCGCGCTGCCACTGGCCGCCGCGGACATACTCCGCGACCGCCCCTTCGCGCACTCCCGTGCCTACGGCCCAGATCCGGAGTGCTTGGGGATGAGCGTCGCCGACGCCCGGCGGCTGGACGCTGCCTTGCGCACGGCTGGGCTCGAACAGGACGCGTGGCGGAACCAGTTCCTTCTCGAGTACCACCTCGTTCTGGATCGACCCGAAGCCGGGATCTGGTGGCTGAGTGTCTGGTTCGAGCCCATCCTCCCGGACGGCACCATCACCTGCTCCAGCTGCGGCTGACCGCAGGCCTACGACACATGACCGACATCGGCCGGCTTGTCAGCGCGGCTTCCATGGGGCTCATCGTGCTCGTGGGTACCGGCTGCGACCTCGCGTCGCGGACACCGTCCGAGACCGGCGCCGAAACGACCCCGCCGACAGCCGAGCCCTCGGCCCAATCGGTTCAGGTCTTTCCATCTGCGGGCCTTCTGGCGACCGGGGAGCGACATGCGGTGGTGACGGTCGAGGGCGTGGCCTTCTCGCTCGAGGTTCCTTCGTCGAGCTGGATCAGCAATGGCAGCTTCCTCATCGAAGGCCACCCCGGGTCGCCCGACGAGACCGAGATGTTCTTCTGGACCGGACCCTACCCCAGCGGCGTCTACGCCGATCCGTGCGGGGGCTCTCCGGCGGCGCCGGCCGGTCCATCTGCTGGCGACCTGGCCGGGGCGATGGCGGCCGTCCCGGGACTGGAAGTCGTGGCCGAGCCATCCGATGTGACGGTAGGCGGTCTCCCCGCCAAATACGTGGAGCTGCGCACGCCCGAAGACGCCGAGTGCAGCGCCGGGAGCTTCTTCCTGTGGTACTTCCTCGATGGGGGAGAGGAAGTACCACGGTATGTCACCTGGCTCGGGTCGACCATCCGCGCGTGGATCATCGAGGTCGACGGCGTCCGCGTCTTGATTGAGGCGGAAACGCGTCCCGGCGAGACCGCCGAGATCGCCCCCGAGATCCTGGAGATCATCGACTCGATTCAGTTCGACTAGGTCCGTTAGCCATGCCGAGTGCCGGCTGGCATCGGCGACGCGCTCTCAGATCCCCGCGGCCGGGCCCCGTGTGCATCGGTCTAGATTGAGTCGAATCGGCGCCTGGCCCGCCCATACGTGGTGACTGCGCCGATCTGAATCGGCGCGCGATGCGGATGAGGCATGGATAGGGACCTCGTGGCGCAGGCACAGCGCGGTGACGAAGAGGCCTTCGCGAGCCTCGCCGTGGCCGCTGGGAACCGGCTCCACGCGGTAGCGCACCGGATCCTTCGCGACCTCGACCTCGCCGAGGATGCGACGCAGCAGGCGCTGCTGAGCATCTGGCGAGACCTTCCGCACCTGCGCGACCCGGCCCGCTTTGAGGCCTGGTCATACCGGCTCCTCGTGCGCGCCTGCTACGCCGAGGCCCGTCGAACCCAACACTGGACGCCTGGACTTCGACTCGTCGAGGCCGATGAGCCGATGGCGGACGCTTCCGCCTCGGTCGCCGACCGCGACCAGCTGGAACGTGCCTTCCGGCGTCTGTCCGTTGATCACCGAGCGGTGGTGGTTTTGCACCACTACCTGGACATGCCGCTTCCCGAGGTGGCCGAGGCTCTCGGCATACCGATGGGAACGGCCCGATCTCGATTGCATTACGCGATGCGGGGGCTGCGCGCGGCGCTCGACGCCGATGCACGGCCTGCATCCCGGGAGGCAGCACGATGAGCCGATCCGAACGAGACGCGACCCGCATCGTCCGCCTGTGGCTGGAGGAGGGCGTCACGGCGCTCCCGGACCGAATCCTGGACGTCGTGCTCGACCAGCTCCCGACCACCCCACAGCGCCGGCCATCGTGGCTGGCGCGGAGGTCGCCCATCATGACCAACACCGTTCGCCTCATCGCCGCGGCCGCTGCCGTGGTGGTCGTGGCGCTGATCGGCTACCAACTGCTGATTGCCCCAAACGTCGGCGGCCCAGGGCCGGTGCCGTCTCCTACGGCGTCACCGACCCCGGCGGCGCCTCCGCTTCCCAGCGAGGCGGGTGCCGTGGACTTCCCCCCGTCTGGTCCTCTGGCCGGCGGGTCCTACTCCATGACCAAGGCGGGAGTCTCGTTCTCGATCGACTTCCCGGCCGGGGGCTGGGTCAGCGATGGCAGCTTCCGCATCTACCAAGGCCCGGTCCCGGGTTCGCCGGCGTTCGTCTTTTGGGACGACGCCCCCGACGGGGTCTACGCCGATCCGTGCGCCCACGTCCAGGCTCCGCCAGCTGGTCCTTCGATTGCGGATCTGGCCGCGGCCGTGTCCACCCTGCCCGGCACTGACCTCGTCAGCGGACCCACTGACGTGACCGTGGATGGCCAGCCCGCCAAGTACGTCGTCATCGCCCTTCGCGAAGACGTGGCGTGCGGCGCCGGGCCCGACGGCATGTACCTCTGGTGGGATGAGGGGATCGGTGGTTTCTATCCCGACAACCTGGGTGACACGCTCCAGGTCTGGATCATCGACGTCGGGGGTGCGACCGTCTGGATCGACGGCGAATCTCTGGCGGGCGCCACCGACGTGCAGCAGGAACTCCAACAGATCGTCGACTCGATCCAGTTCGAGTAGCCAATTCGATAGGCAATCCCTCGTCTGCTGGCGGGGTCGCGCGTCGGCCCCGCCGGATGAGCTGGGCCGGTACGCCACCGAAATGGGCTCGACCATCTACGTCTGGATCATCGACGTGGACGGGACCTTGGTCTGGATCGACGGTGAGACCTACGTGTTCTCCAGCCCGGAGGCCGCGCAGGAGGTTCGACAGATCATCGACTCGATCCGCTTCGAGTAGATACGCGGCGCGAGCCTAGACAACTCGTGCATCCACAAGGCTGGACCGATCGGTCCTCCGCCAACGAGACCATTCGAGAGGTACCCAAAAATGCTTCCCTCCCGCTTCTCCATCCTTTCAGCAACCAATCGTCGAGTGTCAAGGACGGCCATCGTCCTGGCAGTACTCGCGGCCGCGGCGATCACGGCCTGGGCACTCATCGCGCCGAACCTGGTCCATGGCGATCATGGGTTGCCACACGGCACCATCCTGACCCGGGGATCATTTGTCGAGGCGACCGACATCAAGATCAAGTCGACCCTCGGTGGCGAGTTTCGTGTCATGCATGTTCAGGACTCGGCCGAGGTGATCGTGCAGAACGTGACGATCCAGCCCGGGGCGCAGACTGGCTGGCATTCGCATCACGGACCTGTCGTCGTGGTCGTCGCCGCGGGCACCATGACCCTCTACCAGGCCGATGACCCCGGCTGCACCGGCGAGACCTTCACAGCCGGTGATGTCTTCGTCGATCCCGGTCAGGGGAATGTTCATATCGCTCGCAACGAGGGCGGCGTTGGCGTGTCGCTGTACGCCACGTTCTTCGACGTGCCGCCCGGCGCGGGGCCGGCGTTGCCTGCCTCCAATCCCGGCAATTGCTCCGGCTTCTAGCCCTGCCCTGAAGCCCGTCCCCCGATCATCCCGTGAGTCGGCGGAGCGATCCTCCGCCGACTCTATCCACGCTCCTCGTGGAATCACGTCGTCCAGGAGAGGGCGGCCGTCGGGCCTTCCCCCGCCGTCGGCCCTCCCGATCGACCGCTAGCATTCGCGGTGCATGCCGCCGAATCCACCGGAGCTGCCGTACTACCCGCTGATCGTGGTGCCGCTGGCCGCGGCGATCTTCCTGTTCTGGCGCCGCATGCGGCGCCACTGGGCGGTCCTTCGCGCCGGACGCCCCCTGAACCGCCGCGACAAGCCCACGCAACGCATCTGGGCCGTCATTCGCTACGTCATCGCCCAGGAGCGCCTGCTCCGCGACCCCGTTCCGGGGCTCATGCACGCTTTCGTGTTCTGGGGCTTCCTGGTCCTGTTGGCCACGACGGGCAACTACCTTGTCAACGGCTGGGTCGAGCGCATCGTCACCGCCATCCCCTTTGTCGGCGGCTTGCTGTGGGCCCTGACCATCTTCGGGGCTAACGTGTTCATCGGCCTGGTGCTGGTCGGCATCGGCTACTCGACCGTCCGCCGGATCGTCGTCCGGCCTGCGCGCCTGGCGCTCAGTCGCGACGCCTTCGTCATCCTGGGGCTCATCGGTCTGGTGGTCCTGACCGAGGCCTTCGCCGACGCCTTCGGCTACGTCCTGGAGCCCGATAACCCAACCCGCATCGTGGCGGTCATCGCCGGGCCCCTGAGCCTCCCCCTGGAGCTGCTCGGCACGGAGGTCGCCGCGGCTGGCTTCTCGACCTTCGCGTGGGCCCACGTCCTGGCGGTGATGGCGTTCGGCACGTACCTGCCCTACAGCAAGCACCTCCACATCATCACCAGCGAGCCGAACAGCTACTTCCTCAACCTGGAGCCGCGCGGGGCGTTGCGGAAGATGGATCTCGAGGCCGATGCACCGCCCGGCGGCGGAGCGACGTTCGGCGCTGCCGCGCTTCGCGACCTGACCTGGCGCCACCTCCTCGACCCGCTGGCCTGCACCGAGTGCGGGCGGTGCATGGAGTTCTGCCCGGCCTCCTACACCGGCAAGACGCTCTCGCCCAAGCACCTCATGGAGGGCCTTCGCGACCAGATCGTGGCCGCCGAGACGGCGCTGGTGGCGGCCGCGGGCGCGCAGCGGGCGGCCAAGGGCGGCGCGAACGGGGGAGCGGCCGCTTCCGAGGCGGGGCTGAGCTTGGCTCGCCAGCGCGCGCTCGAGGCCCTGAGCCTGCCCCTGGTCGACAACGCGATCCCCGAGGAGGCGGTCTGGCAGTGCACGACCTGTGGGTGGTGCGTGGAGGGCTGCCCGGTCCTCATCGAGCACGTCGACACCATCGTCGAGATCCGCCGCAACCTGGTCCTGGAGGAGAGCCGCTTCCCGCGCGAGCTCCAGGCCGCGTTCCGGAACATGGAGACCGCGGGCAACCCCTGGGGCCAGCCCCGATCCGCGCGCCTGGACTGGGCCAAGGGGCTGGACGTATCGGTCCTGGGCCAGACGAACGGACAGACCGATGGAGCGACGCCAGCCGATCCTGCATCGGCTCCGGAGGGGATCCTGTACTGGGTGGGCTGTGCCGGGGCGTTCGACGAACGGAACCGCAAGGTGGTGCGCGCCATGGCTGCCCTGCTGCGGCAGGCCGGCATCCCCTTCTCGGTGCTCGGTTCAGGCGAGACGTGCAGCGGTGATCCGGCTCGTCGGGCTGGCAACGAGTACTTGTTCCAGATCCTGGCTGAGGAGAACGTGACGACCCTCACCCGGGCCCACGACGAGCACGGGGTTCGAACCGTGGTCGCGTCCTGCCCGCACTGCTTCAACACGATTCGCAACGAATATCCGCAGTTCGGGCTGGCCGGGATCGAGGTCATCCACCACACCCAGCTCCTCGAGACCCTGCTCCGCGACGGGCGGCTGAAGCCGGTGTTCGGCGTCAGCCATCGGGCGATCGCGTATCACGATGCGTGCTACCTGGGCCGCTACAACGACGTGTACGAACCGGGACGACGGGTGGTCGAGGGCGTGCCCGGCAACGAGGTGGTCGAGATGGACCTCCACCATCGGCGCGGGATGTGCTGCGGCGCGGGCGGCGCGCGCATGTGGATGGAGGAACACGAGGGACGGCGTATCAACCACGTGCGGACCGAGCAGGCGCTTGGCACCGGAGCGGCGGCCATCGCCACCGCATGCCCGTTCTGCCTGGTGATGCTTCGTGACGGGACGACCGACCTGGGGCGGGACGACGTCCCGGTCCGCGACGTCGCCGAGCTGCTGGCGGATGCCACCGGCGTCTGGATCCGCGACGCCGCGGGCACGGGCGATGCCGCCCGCCTGACCTGACCGGCAAGGTATCCTCGCGCCGACCGTACGAGAATCAGGGCCGCATGGCGATCACCCAGACGAGCCGCATCAACCGCCAGCGCCTCGCCCAGATGGGCGCACGCGAGCAGGCGTCCTACCGCGATCGGACCGCGAACAGCCGCGTCCTCTTGGAACGGGCCAAGCAGTCGCTCCCGATGGGGGTGGCCAGCTCGTTCCAGGTCTATGACCCGTACCCGACGTTCATGGCCGAAGCCCGCGGGTCCCGCATCTGGGATGCGGACGGCAACGAGTACATCGACTTCGACATGGCGTTCGGCGTCCTGGCGGCCGGCCACAGCCATCCCGAGGTGGTGGAGGCGGTGCGCGAGCGGGTCGGCCGGGGAACGATCTTCACCTTCCCGTCCGAGGAAGGGGCCGTGGCGGCCGAGGAGATTAAGCGCCGCTTTGGGATGGATCTGGTTCGCTTCGGCAACTCGGGGACCGAGGTCACGATGGACGCCCTGCGCATTGCGCGGGGCTTCAGCGGCCGCGACAAGATCCTGAAGTTCGAAGGTGGCTACCACGGCCATCACGACGACGTCCTGATCAGCATCCTCCCCCCGGCCGAGCTGATGGGCCCGCTCGACGCCCCGAACTCGGTGCCCGCTTCGGCGGGCATTCCCCGCTCCCGCCTCGAGGACACCGTGGTCGCGCCGTTCAACAACGCCGATGCGGTGGAGGCCATTCTCGAGCGCCACCGGGGCGAGATCGCGGCCATCATCGTGGAGCCGATCCAGTACAACATCGGCGTCGTTCCACCCACTCCCGGCTTCCTGGAGCGAGTCCGCGAGCTGGCCACCGCCCACGGCGCCGTTCTCATCTTCGACGAGGTCAAGACCGGTGCTGTGATCGCCTATGGCGGCGGGACCGAGCGTTTTGGGGTCCAGCCCGATATCGTGTGCCTGGCCAAGAGCATCGGCGGCGGCCTGCCGGTGGCGGCCATCGCTGGGCGCGAGGCGGTCATGCGCGTGGTCGAGGGTGGCGCGAGCTCGACCACCCTGGGGGCCGCCGATCATGTCGCCCACCAGGGGACATACAACGGCAACCCGGTGTCCATGGCGGCCACGGTCGCGACCCTGACCCGCGTCCTGGTGCCCGAGGTCTACCCCGAGCTGGACCGGCTCGGCGACCGGTTGGCGGCGGCGTGCCAAGAGATCCTCGACGAGCACCACCTGCCCGGCTATGCCATCAACGTCGGCGCCAAGGGCGCGGTCCTGTTCAGCCCGAAGAAGGTGACCAACTACCGCGACTTCATCGGCCTCGACGGGGAGCTGTGGACTGCGTTCTACTTCTTCCTAGCCAATCGCGGCATCCTGCTGCCTCCGGGGCCTGACGAGCAGTGGACCCTATCGGTGGCCCATACCGATGCCGACATCGACCGCCACGTCGAGGTCTTCCGCGAGTTCGCGCGCGAGCTGAGCGGCTGAGCGCCTGAGCGACTGACCATGCTGGAGCGGCTGGGAGCCCCGTTCGGACGATTCGGGGACTGGGCCGCGCACGTCATGGACGGCTTCTACCGGGTGCTCGGCCGGCCCGGCAAGTGGCTTCAAGACTTCGTGAACGGGTCGTGGCTCGGCCATGCGGTCCACCCGGTCCTCACCGATGTCGTGATCGGTGGCGCCACGCTGATCGTGGTCTTCGACCTGGCTGCGCTCATCCTCGGCACCGATGAGCTGGACACCGCCAGCCTGGTTGCGGTCGGGGTGACGGCGCTGGTTGCCCTGGCAACCGTCTGGACCGGATTGACCGATTTCAAGGACACCGCCACCGGGAACGAGCGAAACGTGGCCATCCTCCACGGCCTGATCAATATCGTGGCCACCGTCGCCTACATCGCCTCCTTCTTCCTTCGCCTGGGCGAAAGCGATGACCTCGGGCGCTGGTTCTCACTGGCGGGCGCCCTGATCCTGACGGTGGGCGGCTACATCGGTGGGCACCTCGTCTTCAAGTACGGCTACATGGTCAATCGCAACGCCTTCGCCAGCGGCCAGCGGGCCAAGGAGTTCACCCCGATCATCGCCGCGGCCGACGTTCCCGAGAGCACCCCAACCAAGGTCATGCTCGGCGCCACGGCGCTGGTCGTGGTGCGCAAGGGGGACCTGGTGTATGCCCTCAAGGCCACCTGCTCGCATGCGGGTGGGCCGCTCGACAAGGGCACGCTCGAAGGCGACACCATCATCTGCCCATGGCACGGATCGGCGTTCCGCCTCCGCGACGGGGCCGTGCGCCACGGTCCGGCCACCACGAAGCAGGTCGCGTACCGAGCCCGGGTCGAGAACGGTCAAGTCGAGGTTCTCGGCCCCGTCGACTGAATCAGCGGTAGCGCGACGTCACCGGCAGCGCGCGCAACCCCTGATTCACGTGTGACTGACAGACCGATCGTGAGTCGAGCCCTTCGTCGTGCCAATCACGTGTAACTGGCGCGTGACTCGCTCCCACAGGGGGCGGTCCGGTAGACTCGCGGCGATTTGGTAGTGCCCACCTCAACCGGAAGTGGATCGGCGACCGGATATCGGCTCAGTCGTGAGCACGATGAGCTGCGCGCGCTCGTGCGGCAGCTGGCCGACGAGCGGATCGCCCCGCGGGCGGCGGAGATCGACGCCAAGGCCGAATTCCCGTGGGACCTCAAGCAGCTGCTGGCCGAGCACGACCTGCTGGGAACCGGCTTTGAGGAGCGGCACGGGGGCACGGGCCTGGACGGCATCTCGCAGGCCATCGTGGTCGAGGAGGTGGCTCGCGCCGACGCGACCACCAGCCTGATCCCCGTCATCCAGAAGCTCGGCGCGCTGCCGATCATGCTGGCCGGGAGCGAGGAGCAGAAGGACCGATACTTCCCGCGTCTGGCATCCGGCGAGTGGATGCCCGCTCTCGCCCTGACCGAGGCCGGTGCGGGAAGCGACGTCGCATCCGTGCGCATGCGCGCCCGCCGCGACGGGGACGACTACCTCCTGTCAGGCACCAAGCGTTTCATCACCCACGGCTCGGTGGCGAACCTGCTGACCGTGTTTGCCCTGACCGATCCGGGTGCGGGCGGCCGCAAGGGCATGAGCGGTTTCATTGTCGAAACGGATGCGCCGGGATTTGCGGTGGCCCGCCTTGAGCACAAGATGGGCATTCGCGGCTCGCCCACCGCCGAGCTGACCTTTGACGAGGTCCGGGTCCCGGCCACCAACCGGCTGGGAGACGAAGGGGACGGCTTCAAGATCGCGATGCAGACCCTTGACCGATCGCGGCTTGCCATCGCGGCCCAGGCGATCGGCATCGCCCAGGGAGCCACCGATGCCGCCCTGGGCTACGCGGCCGAGCGGCGCCAGTTCGGGGAGCGAATCGTCGACTTCCAGGCCATCCAGTTCATGCTCGCCGACATGGCCTCCCAGACGGAGGCGGCCCGCCAGCTGACGTATGTGGCCTGCACTCGGGTGGATGACGACGACCCGAATCTGGCGTACTGGACCAGCGCCGCCAAGCTGGTGGCCGGCGACACCGCGATGCGGGTCACCACCGACGCGGTCCAGATCTTCGGCGGCTACGGGTACATCACCGAGTATCCAGTGGAGCGGATGATGCGCGACGCCAAGATCACTCAGCTGTACGAGGGGACGCAGCAGATCCAGCGCCTGGTCATCGCCCGGCGCCTCCTGGCACGGGCCGGCGTCGAGTCCAGGGGGCGGTAGGGGAGTGGAGCGTTTGGCGGCGTGAAGATCGTGGTCTGCGTCAAGCAGGTGCCGGCCACGACCGCCGAAAAGCGCTACACCGCCGACCTGCGGCTGGACCGGACCGCGGCCGAGGCGGTTATCAATCCCCTCGACGAATATGCAATCGAGCAGGCGCTGCGCCTGAAAGAGGCGGGAACCGTGGACGAGGTGATGTACCTGTCGATGGGACCGGAGTCCGCGGCCGAGGCGCTCCGCCGCTCCCTGGCGATGGGCGGCGACGGGGGGGTGCTGGTCACCGACCCGACCCTGGCTGGCGCCGACGAGTGGGTGACGGCGCGGGTTTTGGCCGCTGCGCTGGACCGGCTGGGACCCGATGTGGCGCTGATGGGCATGGCGTCGGACGACGCGAAGGGCTCGCTGGTCCCCGGCGCGGTGGCGGCAATCCGTGAGGTGCCGCTCTTGGCCTATGGGGCCGAACTGTCCCTGGCCGATGGCGCCGCCCGCATCCGCCGTCTGAACCCGACCGGCTTCGACATCCTGGAGGCTCCGCTACCGGTGGTGGCCACCGTCACCGACCAGGTGGGGGAGCCGCGCTACGCGAGCCTGAAGGGGATCATGGCCGCCCGCCGTCAGGAGCTGACGACCTGGTCGGTGGCGGATCTGGAACTCGATCCCGCCGATCTGGCTCCCTTGACCCAGGTGGTGGCCGCGGATCCGCCGCCGGCCAAGGCGCCACCCCAGGTTATCTCCGGCGTCGGCCCCGAGGAGGCGGCCACGCAGATCGCCGACTGGCTGGTCCAGCGGAAGCTGATCGCCTGATGGCGGACGTCGCCTTCCTGGCCGAATTCGCTGACGGCCACCCCACCCGGTCTGCTCTTGAGCTGGCGGCGGGTGCCGCAGAGCTGGCTGCGACCGCCGGTGGCGCGGCGGTGGGGTTGGCCTACGGGCCGGGCGCAGCGGACGCCGCGGGGGGACTGGGGGCCGCGGGTGCGACCCGCGTCATCGTCCTGGGGGACGCGGCCGAACCGGCGGTCACGTCCGCCGGCCCCCTGGTCGAAGCGGTCCGCGCCGAAGGGCCTGTGGCCGTCCTCGCCCCGGCCACTCCCAACG
>JBOGTA010000052.1:0-3232 GCA_050695855.1 Candidatus Limnocylindria bacterium | reverse complement strand
GGCCCAGACCGTCGACACGGCCACGGCGGCGGGGATCCTCGCCGCAGCGCCCGACGACGCGGCGTTCCGCTCCGACCTGCGCGAGGCGGCGCTGGCCGGGATCGATGGCGACACGACCGGCGCCGACTGGGAGCCTCCCGAGGTGGAGATCACGCCCGGCGGCGAGTGACCGCTCGGGTGGGGACAGCCCACCA
This sequence comes from Candidatus Limnocylindria bacterium, assembly GCA_050695855.1. GTDB lineage: Bacteria > Chloroflexota > Limnocylindria > QHBO01 > QHBO01 > DASTEQ01. Next base: position 3,038 of record JBOGTA010000052.1, on the reverse strand, counting down.
CCCCTGTTGACCGATGGAGGCCCCTCGTCCGCGAGGGGCCTCCGGGCGTCCACGACGCGGGGCGCCAGGCTTCAGACGAGGTAGCGGATCCAGATGTAGGCCGTGGCGATGAGCATGGTCGCCACGGTGACCGGCACGCCGTAGCGGGCGAACGTTCCGAACCGGATGGGGTGCCCCTCGCGTTCCGAGAGGCTCGCCAGTGTCACGTTGGCCGAGGCGGCGATGATGGTCGCGTTGCCGCCGAAGTCGGCGCCGATGGCGAGGGCCCACCACAGCACGTCGACGCCATGGCCCTGGCTGCCGACCAGCTGGTCAACGACTGGGATCATCGTGGCCGTGTACGGGATGTTGTCGATGATCGCGGACAAGGCCGCGGACAGCCACAGGATCAGGAACGCGGTCGGGGCCAGCGCTCCGCCAGTGACGTCGTCGATCTGCTCCGCGATGAGATCGATGAACCCGACTTCAATGATGCCGCCAACCAGGATGAACAGGCCGATGAAGAAGAACAGCGTCGTCCATTCGACCTCGCGCAGGACCTCGTGGGGTTCGATACGGGACAGCAGGAGCAGCATGGCCGCTCCGGCCAGGGCGACCGTGCCCGGCTCGTAGCCGAGAGCGCCGTGCAAGAAAAAGCCAATCAAGGTGGCGCCCAGGACGATCAGCGAGACTCGGAGAAGCGCCGGGTCGCTGACCATCTGCCGCTCGTCCATGGCCAACAGCTGATCGCGCAGCTCAGGGGCAATCACCAGCTGGCTCCCGAAGAGCCACCGCGCGGCGACGAGGTACAGGGCCAGGCACAGAATCGACAGGGGCGCCATATGGACCAGGAAAGCAACGAAATCCAGTCCCGCGGCGCTGCCGATCAGGATGTTCGGTGGGTCCCCGATCAATGTCGCGGCGCCGCCGATGTTGCTGGCCAGGATGGAGCTGATGATGAACGGCAGCGGGCTCAGGCCGAGTCGGGCGGCCAGGAAGAGGGTGATAGGACCGACGAGGACGACGGTCGTGACGTTGTCCAGGAAGGCAGAGGCCACGGCCGTGATGAGACTGGTGACGACGAGGATCCGGTATCCGTCCCCACCGGCCAGGCGCGCGGCCCGCACCGCGAGCCAGCCGAAGACCCCGGTCCGGCGGATGATGGCTGCCAGGACCATCATCCCGGCCAGCAGGAAGATGACGTTGAAGTCGATGGACTCGAACGCGTGCTCCTGGCTGACGATCCCGAGCAGGATGATGCCGACCCCGCCGAGAAGCGCGGCCACCGTCTTGTGGATCCGCTCCGTGGCGATCAGGGCGTAGGTCAGGACGAAGACAACGACCGCCGCCCAGAAGGCGAGGTCGCCGGGGATGAGGCCGCTCACCGCGCCGGCTCGTCCGTGGGTCGGAGCAGCGTCTCCCGCCCGGTCGAGCGGAGCCAGACGAGGAGAAGCTCCAGCATGTCGAGGTAGCCGATGACATGGCGGTCGTCGTCGGTGATCGGCAAGCCATTCATCCGGTTGTGATGCATGACCTCGAAGGCGGTGCGGACCGTCTCGTCGGGCCGAACGCTGACCGGGTCGATCATGATGTCGGCCGCAGTGCGGGCGGCGATATGCTGCGCGTACTCGAGGGCGGCATCCAGATCCGCGATCTCACCGAGGAACTCCTCGGGCACGATCTTCAAGAAGATGTCGTTTACGAGCATCCGGACGGGGACGAGCCCCACCAACCGTCCATCCTCGTCGATGACCGAGATGACCCGGCAGTTGGGATTCTGCACGGCGCGCTGGGCGATAGCGTCGAGGCTGTCCGATTGGCCGATGACGACCGGCTCGGTGGTCAACATGCGATCGGCTGCGGACACCCGCGTCTGGCTCGTGATCGACTCGCGACTGGTCATCGGTCAGCCCTTCACTCACGCACCTGAGAAATAAAGAGACTGCGCAGCGGCTGCGCAGTCTCCACCTTGACCGGCGATAGGGGCCCGGTCCGGCCCTGGCGCCGAGTCTAGACCGATGTGATCGGGCGCGGCAAGGTTTCGTAGGCGCGATCCAACCCGGAGGGCAGCTCCGCCAGGGAGTCGATCACCAGCGACGGCGCGAAGTCCTGGGGCAGCCGCTGAATAACACCCCACGGCCCGCGGCGGATCCAGATGGAACGCAGGCCGGCAGCGGCCGCCGGCAAGACGTCGTTGTCGATCCGATCCCCGACATGGGCTACCGAACGGGGATCTGGATCGCCCAGGAGCTCGAGGGCACGAGCGAAGTACCCGGGGTCCGGCTTGGCGATGCGCATCTCCTCCGACATGGCGATGACCTCGGCCGGGAGGTCCAGGGCCCCAAGCTCCGCGGTGCGCTGGGCAGGCTGGTTGCCAAATATCGCGAGCCGGTATCCCTCGGCCCGCAGGACGTCGAGGGTGGGCCGGACGTCGGAATACAGGTCCTCCTCGCGGAAGCCGCCGTACGCCGCTTCTAGCTGGTCGCGATGCTGGTCCCAGTGCGGGGAGCCAACCGCCGCAAAGACCTCCGGGTGAGCGCCGCCGCGGGCAATGACCGCCCCCAGCAGGGCCATAAAGGTCAGCCGCGGCACGCCGACTACATCGGCCCACATTCCCCACACCCGGGTCTCATCGACCAGGGTCTCGCCGACGTCGAAGGCCACCCATCGGCCGTTCCACCGGTCCATGCCGGGACTCTAACCGGTTGCCGCCGGGGGTTGACACACCGTGGGAGAGCGGGCCGGCCTTCGCGCCGTCTGGCGGGCGGTCCGCGTCAACCGCTAGTCGGCCAGCAGCTGGCGAACGCGGTCGGCAACGGCCCGCAGCTCGGCCTCGGGGAGCGGCGGGAACTCACGGCTCGTGATCCGGGCCGCCCCGCTGGGGAGATGCTCTTCCTTGACCTCGCCGCGGATCAGCTGGGTGTTCAGCGCGTCGCCGGTCCGATGCGGGGCGAGGTGCAGGTGCAGATGCGGGACGCCGCCGCCGAAGACGTAGATGTAGACCAACTCGGCGCCAGTGACCGTGCGCAGCGCGCTCGTGGTGCGCGCCAGGACCGCTC
>JBOGTA010000051.1:0-4419 GCA_050695855.1 Candidatus Limnocylindria bacterium | reverse complement strand
CCGGTGAGGTGGTGGCGTTTGGTGGGCGGCCCGCATCGGCCGCCCGAACGACCGAATCCCGCGTTCAGCCCCCGATCCTGAACATCTTGGTGCCGCACACCGGGCAGGTGCCCTGCGTCGCCGGCTTGCCGTTCTTCATCGTGATCCGGCGCTCGTCCTTCATGGTCCGCTTGGTCTTGCACTTGACGCAGTAGCCGTCGGTCGCCATCGGTCTGTGTGCCTCCTCAGTCTTGATTGCCTTGATTCGACCCGCCGTCCTGGTCCTTCCCCCACAGCAGGTGGATGCCGATCAGACCGGCATCGATACAGCGAGCCTCCGCGGCCTCCTTATCCGCGCCTTCAATGAAGCTCCCGTCGGTCCGCTGCGCGTAGACCGCACAGATGGTCCCTGCGCGCGAACCGGCCAGGCCCGCCAGCACAAACAATGCCGACGACTCCATTTCGAGGTTCGCGACGCCTTGGCTTCGCAGCTCCTCGGTGAGATCAGGATAGCGAACCGGGAGCGTGCGCATCGCCCTTCCCTGCGGAGCGAAGAATCCGGGCGCGGTGGCGGTGATGCCCACGTGGTGGGCGTAACCCTGCTGGCGGCAGGCCTCCTCCAGCGCCCAGACCACGTCCCGGTGGGCGATGGCAGGGTAGCCGGGATGGACGTAATAGTCGGTCGTGTTCTCCAGGCGGACGGCTCCGGTCGAGACGACGAGGTCCCCAAGGGCAATGTTGGGCTGCAGTGCGCCGGATGAGCCGATGCGAACCAGCGTCGGCTGGTCGGTGATCTCGAGGACCTCGGCCAGGACGATCTCGACATTGTCCGGACCCATGCCGGTCGACATGGCCGACAGGCGCATGCCCCGGTATGTGCCTGTGGCGGTCGTGATCTCGCGGTTGCTCCGCTCGAGCTCGATGCTGTCGAAGCGAGCGGCCACCTTGGCCACGCGGCCCGGGTCGCCGACAAGCAGGAGATACTCCGCCAGCTCGCCCCGTTCGAGGGCGATGTGGTATTGGCGCGCCCCGGTGCGCGGCGCGTCGGCGCTGGTCGGCTCGCTCACGGGGCCGGAGTATACGACTCGTCCTCCTCGCTTCCGTCTTCGGAAACCCGGCCGCGAGCCTGGGCTGCCAGCACGATCTGGTCCGCGAGTCGCCGCAGGGTCCCGCGCCGCCAGGCGAGCGTCAGCAGGCCGACCATCCCGCTCACGCCCCCGGCCAGCGGGATTGAGATCCGCGCGGCCGGAGGGAGTGCCGCGTCGAGCGTGCCCGCGAGCGAGCCCTCGCCGACGGGCAGGTCGACGGGCGAGGGCGCGACCGAGCCACGCAGTTCCGGCTCGGGCAGCGACGCGGCCACCGTGGACGGGTCGGTGGGCGGCCGTGATGGCCGCGTGGGCGACGAGGAGGTCCTGCCTCCGGGCGAGACCGGTCCGGCGATGACCCGGACGTCGGCCCGATCACGCGGCCACAGCCGATACCCCGCGTTCGGTTCGGCAGCCGTCGTCTCCTGCCCTACCACCCCGCGGAGCTCGACCCACGCGCCCGCCGGAAGGCTGGGTGCGGTGATGCCGGCGGCCGGGGCGGCGAACACGCGGATCGTGCCGCTGCCGTCGTCCAGGGTGAATGACAGGCCACCGCCGGTCGTGCGGCGCGGACCGTCGCCCACGATACCCCGGACGATGACCAGAGTGGCCTCCTCGGGCTCGCCTATCGCTCCGGTTGGGCGAAGCATCGCAAGTGGTTCGGGCTGCGTCCCGAGCATGAGCGCGGGCTCGGTGACGCGCAGGCTCGCCATGCCGGCCTTCGTCGATCGCGTGCCGGACAGCTCAACCAGCCGCCCGCGGACCAGTCGACCAACCTCCGAACCGGTCCGCACCAGGATGGCCCCGCTTGGGTCGGCCACCACCGCCGTATCGGCGTCGAGCACGCTGGTGGGAAAGGTCACCACGCCGCGGATGCGAAGCCGGGTGCCGACGTCGGCGCGGCGCACGTCGGCGATCGTCACAAGTGGCGGCAGCGACGGTCCTGGGCTGGCCGACGGCGACGAGCTTGATGACGGACTGGGGGCGGGCGTGGGGGTTGCCGGCGGCATCACGAACGCGATGTCTGCGGGGTCGCGGGGCTGGACGCGGTATCCCTCGACGCCCGTGCCCGATGAGTCGCGCTGGCCCACGACACCGGTCACGCCAAGCGAGCCACCGACCGTCCAGCTGGTCGTGTCGATCCCGGTGCCCGGTCCAACCAGGATCCGGATCGAGCCCGAGCCGTCGTCAACCTCGTACGCGATCCCCGCGGCCAGCACCGTAGGAGAGCCCTGGACGACGCCGCTGAGCGTGACGAGCTGCCCTTCGACCGGTTCGCCAACGCTGCCGGTGGCAAGCGGGAACGTTTCAGGGGGCGTCCCTGAGCCGACCACCGTCAGCCCGGACGCCTCGGCGCGAACCGTCCGCTGGGCGAACCGGTCGTCCACGATGCCGCTGATGACCAGGCTCGCGCCCCGGATGAAGGAAGCGCCGTCGACGAGCACCGCGATCCCGCCGGTCGCATCGGCCACATAGCCGCCGCCTTCTGTGAAGTCGGAGTTGGTGATGGCCACGCCCGCCAGCACGACCGGGCTGCCGTCGGACCGGCTCCGCGCTTCGGCCACGGTGAGGGGTAGCGGGGAGGGTGTCGGAATGGCGGTGGGGGTGGTTGTCGCGGTGGGCGACGAGGTTTCTGCGGCCGTCGGCGTTGGATCGGGCGTATCGCTCGGCGTCGCGGTCGGTGGCGGGGTATCGGTCGGCCCCGGCGTCCTGGTCGGTTCGGATACCGACTCGATTGGGCTGGGCGTTGGCGTCGGCGTCGGTGAAGGCACCGGCGGAGAGGTGCTGTTCTGTGGATCGGGTGCGGTTCTGGCGACGAAGTCGACGAGGTTATGGTCGGTGTCCTGCCCCGAGCCCAACGCGCCACCGGGGAGTCGCTCGAGGCTCGACCCGGCTGCCGGAGCAGGTGCCGGCGCGGTCTCCAGCCAGACGCTCACCGCCGTGCCCCACCCGACCGCGTCGATGGCCGTGGGGCTCCCGATCGTCCGCAGCGCCATGCTGCCTCCGGTCGCCGCCAGGCCGCCGGCATATGTGCCGTCCGCCACGCCGGCGAAGATCCCCGCCTCGTTGGCCACGAGCACGTGCGAGGCGGGAGGGACGGCACTGCCTGCTCCCCATGTCGCCTTGCGGGTGATGGTCGCGCCGCTGGCTGTCACGTAGATGAGCTCGAGGCCATCCAGCGGCAATGCCCCGTCGCTCGGGTTGTACAGCTCAACGAACTCGTCCGACGCCCCGGCGCCGCCGGTCATGACCTCGGAGATCACGAGGTGGTCGAGCGCCGCTGCCGCGATCGCGTCCCCCTCGGTCGGCACGGCGCGAACTGCATCCGACAAGGCCGTGCCGAGCATCAGGGCCACGAGGGCCAGGAAGGCGCGCGTCCTCTGGGTCGAGCGGACGGTGCGAGGCATGGATTCCCTCTCGCGGAGGCGATCAAGTGGTGCGCGCGCCGCCCGGCAGCGCGCGGGAGGACCTTGATGCCGGGCGCTTACTGCGGGCTTAGGCGACGCGTACAATCCGCTGCCCCATGCCCAACCGCCGCTCTCGCACCGAGCAGGACCGCGCTGAGGCCCGCCGGCGTGCCCGGCGGGTCGCCCAGGGCAAGGAGCTGCCGCCCGATGAGTCGCCTCCGGAAGGCGCTGCGGCAGCCGCTCGCAGTCGGCCACCCGGCCTGTTCGGCCGCCTGTTCCCGCCTGCTCCGCCACTGCCCGGCAAGGGCGACCCGCTGGCCGGATTCACCTACACCGGGCGGTTCCGCGGCCTCGTCAGTGGGGCGTGGCTCCTCGCCCGTCACCCGCTGCCGTGGGGCGTCGCGGCGGCCGGATGGGCCATCCTCCAGCTCGGCCTGCTGGTCGCCGCGGGTCAAAACCTGGTCGCCTTCGGCATCACCCTCGGCCAGTACGGGCTGCTCATCGGCGCCGGATGGGTGGGCTGGTGGCGCCCCTGGCTCTTTGGTGTCGCCGCGGGGGTGGTGGGCGTCGTGCTCCACGCGGTCGTCGCCGGCATCATCACGGTCCAGTTCGGCGAAGACCTGACGGCCGCCCTGGCGCTCGCCGCCAGCCTGCTGGCGCTGGTCGCCCTCTACGGCCTGGTGGGCGCCTTCGCCGGGTTCTACGGCGGTTATCTACGGCGCAGGATGGCCACTCCAGCCGTCCCGGCCAAGGGCAGGCGCCGCTGAGCCTGGCGCTGACCTGGGCACCAGGGCAAGCGCCGCTAGCGCGACGCCCTACACCCGGTGGGCTGCCGCCGCCTCCTCGGCCGCCCGCAGCGCCGCCTCGTAATCAGCCCCCAGCCCCAGGACTTCGCCCGTCGAGCGCATCTCGGGCCCCAGCTCGGTGACCACGCCGGGCAGCCGCCA
>JBOGTA010000050.1:0-22464 GCA_050695855.1 Candidatus Limnocylindria bacterium | reverse complement strand
CGTTGGGCACGTCGACTTGTTAGCACCTCCACGCGGCGATCGAGGAGGCCCGCATCGATCGCCTGGGACGGTCCGATGAGGGACGCCTGAACGAGGCTGAATCAGGTATGTGCTGAATCGGAGTTATGTGCTGTTGGGCTTGGCGGTGATAGAGCACATCAGTGAGCAGATTCGTGCTCAGTTCCCACGCTCGGAAGCACAGCGGATCGGGGAAGTGACTTATGATCCCGTGCTCTATCTCCAGGTGCAAACGCTCCATGCCCTTGGAGGTTTGCCGGCCCTTGGGTGACAGCAACACGTCGGGTGGCGCGACGTCGTCCCCGTACGTGGCCACTCTCTAAACCGCGAGACCCCGGCCAGGCGGCCGGGGTCTCGGGTCGACTCCGCTCAAGGGAGCGAGCTACGGCGTGATGCCGAAGGTCGCCAGGAAGGCGAGATCGTCGGGCTGGTCGATGCGGTAGCCGCCGCCCACGCCTGAGCAGGTGAGGCTGAAGCCGAACGAGGTCACCGCCACCACCACGTTGGAGTCGGTGTTGTCGAAGATCGGCCCACCCGAATCGCCGAAGCAGGTTCCACCGGCGGCGTGCTTGCCCGGGTTGTTGGAGAAGAGGGCGACCTGATCCTTGGGGGCCGCGATGCTCCCGTTCAGGGTATTGAGCTTGACGTCGCCCTTGAGGCGCACGTCGCCGCCCTCATCGGTGAACGGCCCGCTGGCGGTCAGCCCGTAGCCGACCACCTCGAACAGGTGCTCGCTCCCCCGCCGGGTCGCGTACTGCTCGAGCCAATCCTCACTGGCGATGGCGCCGTAGGTCGCCAGCTGCACGGGCTCGTCGAGGACGACCACGCCCGCGTCGTGGAAGTAGAAGGGGCCGTCTGCGAACTCGGGGTGCGGGAACGAGGTGGCGCGGATCCACTCCGGGTTGGCGTTCGCCCAGGCGGCGCGGTCCTCGTAGCGCTGCTGGTTCTCATCCGCCTCGTAGTCGGAGCTGGGCGGGAAGCCCTCGAAGTCGGCCTCCTCGCTGAAGGTGACCCACCTGTCATTGCCGCCTGAGCCGTCGCCACCTTCGGCGGTGGTCGACTCGCCATCGAGACCGACCCCGTAGGTGCAGTGGCCGGCGGTCAGCACCACGGTGGAGGTGAGCAGCGTGCCGGAGCAGCTGAACCACCCGCCCGGATCATCGAACGCGGGACTGACGAAGTCGGCATCGAAGAAGAGCAGCTGTCCGACGTACGGGTGCTCACCCGCATCGGCTTGGCCGCTGGTGACGGCGCCGGCCGAGGTGGCGAGGGCCAGACTCGCCAGCAGGGCGAGCATGATTGCGAGTTTCCTGCGCATCAGGATTTCCTCCTTCTATCCGAGCGGACACAGGGGCTGTTCATCCTAAGCGGCCGTCGCGCGCTTGTCCTCCGCGTGGTGCTTCGCCGCAACGCAGCGTGGCGACTGCAACGACGTAGACCGATACGGACACTTGGATTCTGCTGAATCAGGTACGTGCTCTATCGGAGTTATGTGCTCTTGGCGTCGACGGCGATAGAGCACATAAGTGAGCAGATTCGTGCTCAGATTCCACGCTCGGGACCACAGCGGTTAGATCCGGAGGCTTATGAGTCCCCTGCTCTACCACTGAGCTACTCCGCCACGGCTCACAAGATTACCGAGCATGATCCAGAGCGGCAACCGCGGCAGGAGAGCGCATAACTGTGGAGCAGCACACGACTGGTGGAGCCCGGTAAAGACGCCGGGTTACGAAGGATTGACGGCGTCTCCGACTGTCGCGACACGACGAGCGGACCATGCCGATGCCGATCGGTTCACGGCGTGGACCCGAACGAGCTAACCGGGCGTGGCCGGAGCCGGCGGCGAGGGCTTCCACCCCAAACCCGCCTAGCCGATACTCGGGCCAACGCAGGCTGCCTCTCGCGACGAAACGAGCTGCTCAGTTTCGGGCCATCGCCATCTGGCGGGCAAAGAAGGGAGGCGCCAGGCGCCTCCCTTCTTTCATCTTCGGGCCCTAATCAACGTGGAAGATCGTGCGGCCCGCATCAACGGTTCCCAGCGGGGCCGGGACGTTGTAGTACGTCGTGAATCCCTTCGTGGTCGCAATGCCCTCGAAGATGCCGGCCGGCGCCGCGGGTCCGTGACAACCAACGGTGAGGACACCAGATTGCCCGTCCGAGAACTCGATCCTCAGAACAGCCGTGCCATTGGCTCTCTTGGTTGAGTCACCGGTATTGTCGGTGACCGGGAGCCCCCCCGGTAGGCCCTGAAGATTCGCGAAATGCCAGGAGACCAGCTCCTTGACCACGTATGTGCCGCTTCCCCCACTGGATGTCGTCCAGGTACCGCCTCCTGTGACAGCACCCGATCCTCCATTGTTCCCACCAGGGGCAACGAAGGTCCCGGACCCCGTGAGCGTGATCGTTTCACCTTCAGGGGTCTGGGCAGACGCTATACCGCCCGGGTTGAAGGTGAGGGGTGGAACGAGTGGGACGGGCGATACGCTGATGATGTCCCAACTGACGTGTTGGGCCCCACCTGCTGCGGCGGACAGCGGCAACACCGCTGCGAGCACCAGAACGGGTACGCCCAACAGTCCAAGTCTCTTGATCTTCATTTCTGCTCCTTTCGGTCGGCGTTCGCATATGCACGGACACAGACGCCGTCGGGTGTATCAGGGCCAGATCGTGATATGGCCCGTCTTCATCGGCGCAGGACCGAAGGCGCCCACGCCTGGCACGTCAAGCAGATGCCAGGCAACGCCCGCACCCCCCGCTGCCTGCGTCGACACGAACAGAACATCCGTCAGCGTCACGGCCAAGCGCCCACTGGACGTCGTGCCGACGACGTGGATCGTCGCCGTGCCGCTGAAGGTGGCGACGTCGCCCGTGACGCTGAGCGACCCAGGGGTCACCCGGCCCTGTACGTGCATCTGCTGAATGTGGTCCCACGGGCCGAATGGAAATCCGCCCGAACGCCCGGCCATGACACACAGAAATGCGCCACCCGAGCTGGTGGCCGTGAACCCTAGCTGGGAAGTCGTCCCTGCCGGTCCATCCACGACCCCGCCACCACGGACCGCAGGTCCGGATGAAGCTGCAGCTGACAATGGAAGGGCGACTAGGGCCATGGACACCAGGATGGGGGCGAGCCGGCGAATCACCTGTGCTGCTGCCATGGGTCCTCCTCTCGTCGATTCAACGCGGGCAATGGCCTGGATCGTGGCGGAGGGGCCGGCCTGGGGCAGTGACGCGGTCGGGTCGCGTCACGTGTAGGGGTTTGGTGTACTCCGATAGGGATCGTCGGTCAAGATGTTGCGCGCTGTCACCGACACCGGCATTGGTGCCCAGGAACAAGCTTGCGGTGACGGCTAGACGGGTCTAACGGTTGCGGGCTTTCTCGTGGGTTGACTGCTTCACTCTCGCCCGTATCCAGCGTGAACTGGCAGCGCCTAGTGGACGAAGTACAGTCGATAACTTTGGCCGTTACGCTCGCGTTCCCACGCTCGTAGCACAGCGCTTGCGGTCAGACTTATGAGTCCCCTGCTCTGCCACTGAGCTACTCCGCCACGCCGAACAAGATTACCGAGCGTGAGTGACGGCGGCAGCTGGCGCCGATGCAGCTCATAACTGTCAACAGCACGTAACTTCTCGCGCGCCAAGACGGGGTGGCTGAAACTTGCGCCACTGAGCGCCCGGCTCAACCCACGCCAGTTCGAGGATTACGTCAGGTCCCGGGGTGGCTGGTCTCGCGACCACATCCGCCGGTCACTGTCGTTCCATGCCGCAAGGCCGCCACGAACAGATACCTATCCGTCCCTAGCGCGGCCTGGTACTTCGGGTAGTGATAGGCAAGGCACGCCGTTGCGCCATCACTCGTTCGGCGGACTCTCGCACCCCGTCCCGACGCATGCCGTGACTGTCGTCGCGAAGCCAAAGGCCGCCTGGCCAGCGCTGGTGCGGTAGGTGATGCGGACCGATGCGAGCCGGAGCTCGCCGGGATCCGACCCTCGAACGACCACCGCCAGCTGCCGGCCCTTACCGCCTGGGAGCACGCTCCCCGGCGGCACGGCGACCGCCCCCGACGCCGGTTCCGCGACACCCGCGTCGTCGATCTGCATGCCGGGCGGCAGCAGCCAAAAGCCAACGATCTCTGGTCCGCTCCCGTCCACGGTGAGCGGCTGCGCGCCGATCACCTCCACCGCATCGCGCCCGCAGGCACGCAGCTCGAAGACTGGGAGAAGCCGCCTCTCGCCCGGCGCGATCGCCACCGGCTCCGGCGCCTCGGCGTGGCCGGAGCCAGTGACCGTGGACAGCGGGGCGTATTCGCACTCGACGTTCTGGCCGATCGTGGGCGGAAGGGTCATGACCACGCCGACAGCCGCGAACAGTGCGGAGGACACGAGCAGCCCGCCGAGGACGGCCCCAAGCGGTGCCCGGCGTAGGACGAGGAGGATCGCCGCCACGTCGACGCCGAATGCAAGCACCAGCCAGTCGAGGAGCTGGGGCCGATCGAGCGCGAGACGAGCGTCATCGGCCTCGAATGCACCCGCGCGTGCCCCGAACTGCCAGACGGTCACCAAGCCGAGAGCACAGACGGCGGCCGCACCGCGAGCGAGATCAGGAAGCTGGCCTCTCTGGCCCAGCAGCTGGATGCCGAGCGCCACGATGGTCAGGGCTTCGAGCAGGGACGCGAACGCATCGGCGATGCCCACCGGCTCGGGTTCGCCGCCCTCCACGAAGGGCAGTCCGATCGTGCGCGAGACGATCCAGACGGCAATGACCCCCGCGCTGCCGACCATCGTCGCCCGCAGCCAGGCACGCCGCCGCGGGCGCAGCAGCCAGGCGCCGACGCCGACCTGGGCGACGCCGGTCGTGGCGAAGAAGCCCGCGACGGGCCAGCCCTCCTCGAGGTGCACGCCGATCTGCGCCAGGTGCAGGACACCTGCGGCCACTGCGAGCATCGCCCCGAGGACCCGGAGCCAGCCGCCAGTCGGCTCCTCTTGCGGGTGCACCTCAATCGGACGGGTCACGTCGCCACGGTACGCTCGGGGTTGCGTATGCTGTCGGCTCGGTAGGTCCGGCCCTGGTGCCCGCATGTGCGGATCAGGGCGCGGGCCAGCTGCCTCCGCCGTCGGACGAGCGAAAGAAGCGGGTGGCCTCGTCGACGAGGACGACGTCCATCGGATCGCCCGGCGCGACGGCCACGGCGAGCGCCTGGGCGGTGAAGCCCGTCGCGGACCAGGTTGCGCCACCGTCGCTCGATCGGCGCAGGCCGGCGCTGGTGGCGGCATACAGGACGCTGCCGTCACGCGATGCCGCCAGCGCGGCGAGCGGGGCGCCGGGATACGCGAGCAGCGTCCAGGTCGTCCCGCCATCGTTACTGCGCACCAGGCCCTCGGGCCCGATCCCCAAGAGCACCGTGGTCCCATCGTCGCGGTAGGCCGTCAGCGCCGCCCAGTTGCCGGGCTGGCGCTGCTGCCAGTGGCGGCCGGCATCGGTCGATTCGTACAGGCCGAAACCGACGGCGAAGGCCCAGGCGTGGTCGGGATCGGCCGGATCGACGGCGAAGGCGTGGAGGTCGAGGCCGGGCAGGTCGTTCGGCACCGGCTGCCAACTGGCACCGCCGTCAATGGTTTCGAGATGCACCTCGTGGCCTGCGATCTGGAAGCGCTCCCCGTCAACGATCGGCACGTTCATGGCATCGGCCCCCGATAGGCTTGATGCCTGCCACGTGCGCCCGCCGTCGGTCGACTCCAGGAGGCCGTTGTGATGGCCGAAGTAGAGATGCTGCGGATCGGTAGGATCGAAGGCCAGCGCATGGACGTCGGCGGTGCCCAGGGTCGCCCAGGAAGAGGGTGCGCCGGGCTGGTCGCGCGTGAGCAGCAGGATCGCCGCGGCCGCCAGAACCAGGCCACCTAGCGCGACGGCGGGGATCAGCCAACGCCGTCGGGGAGGAGGACGCCGCCGGGATGGACCGGCGCGCGGCGGGCGCTTGGACACGCCAGGACTATACGGCGATGGGAATCGCATCCTCTGGCGGCCGGAGGTCGGTCAGGCCTGAACCCTGCGGTTCGACCCACCCAAATGTGACGTCGAGCCCTTGGCTCGTGGCTGGGCCGTGGCGATACTCAGGAGCGGTACTCGGGGTCATGAGGCGGTCGAAGCGTTGTCACGTCTGGGTGCGCGCGCCGCCGGCGTAAGGAGCCAAATGATGAGCTGCGAGCAGATGGGCGAGATGATGGGCGGCATGATGGGGCTGATGGGCGGGAACATGATGTGGGGCGGGCAATGGTTCGGCCTGCTTGCCCTCGCGGTCATTCTGGTGGTCGTGCTGGCGGTCGCGTTCGCGATCGCCCGGCGTCCCTCAGCGCCGAGCGGAGACGATGCGCACGAGATCCTGCGGCGTCGCTTCGCGCGCGGCGAGGTCAGCGCTGAGGAGTTCGAGTCGGCGCGCAAAATGCTCGCCTGAACCCGGATTCGGGGGATCACCGGCCAGCGGCCCTCGGAATTGCGGTCGGGGCGAGACTTCACATGCCGGCTGAATGCGACGCTGGAACCGCAATCAGGTAAGCGCTCTCGGTGCTCATCGGATCCCCGATCGTCGCGATCCAAGTCTGACTGGGTCCCGTCCATGCCTTTGTCAACAAGCTAGAGGAGGGGAGTGAAGGAACGCGAAACGCTGCAAACCCGGACCGAGAGGTAGTGGGCGCCCAGCTGATGGGCGACCCGCCGCCTGCTCTGGGGCGCTGAGCGGGAGCCGTTTCAGCCCCGCTAGCCGAGCAGTGCGACGAAGATCGTGACCAGGTAAGCGGCCAGCAGCAGTCCGCCGACCGCCAGGTGGAGCTTGATGTTCGCGCCCATCACGGCCATCAGCGTGTACGGGCTGTCGTAGTGGAGCCCGGTCCCTGAATAGACCCGCAGCGCGAGCGGGACGGCGGCGAGTGCGATAAGGGTCGGCCACGGGAGGAGCCCGCCGACCGCCCCAGCCACGATGACCGCGAACGCGGCCAATGCCGCTACCAGGTAGCCGTGGCGCACCGTCTCCGGCGCCAGGCGCGCCGGTAGCGTCCGCTTGCCCACCGACGCGTCTGCGAGGCGGTCGGGGACCTCGTTCACATACAGGATGAGCGCCACCAGGATTCCCATCGGGACCGATACGACGGCGGCCTCCCAGCTCAGGCGGCCAGCCTGCACCACGTAGGCACCAAGGAGCAGGATCGGGCCGAAGGCGATGGCGATGGCGAGCTCGCCGAGCCCTCGGTAGACGAGCTTGATCGGCGGCGCCGTGTACACGATCCCGATCAGGATGCCGGCCATGCCGATCCCAAGCAGGGTGAGCGAGCCGGTCACCCAGACCAGGAGGAGGCCGATGGCCGCGGCGGCGGCGAAGAGCGCGGCGGCCAGCACCGAGAGCTGGCGGATGGTGACGAGATCGTAGATGACCACGCGCGAGCCGCCCGAGAACTGGGTGGGGTTGACGTTGGCATCGTCCGCCCCGGAAAGGGTGTCGAAGACGTCGTTGGTGACGTTGGCGGCCAGGTGTGCCAGCGACGCGCCGATGAGCGTGAGGAGCGCGGTCCACCAGGTGAAGGCGCCGTGGCTGGCGGCGATGGCGATCCCGAGCAGCACCGGGACGGCGGTGGCCGACAGGAAGGGCAGGCGCGTCGTGCGCAGCGCCAGCCAGAACGGGCTGAGGCGGGGGCGGATGATGCGGCCCCGTTCCGCAGAGAGCCGCGCCAGGTAGTGCCGCGACTGGGGCACCGAGCGCTCCGAGTACTCGAAGAACGGCACCTCGGCCTCGTCCCAGCCCCACGCACGGGAGGGTCTGAACGTCACGCGACCGCCGACAGGCGCTTCCAACCTGCCCCACAGCTCGATGTAGCGTCGCTCGTCGTAGCCCTCTCCCGGCTTGGGCCGGATATGGGCGCCGATGAGGTTCACCTCCCTATCGGTCGGGATGGCCAGTCCGTCGCCGGCGGGAACGCGCAGGCGCACCAGGCCCCCATAGGCATCGGTCTCGAACTCAGTCGCCACGCTCAGCGGGTAGCCGGCGTCGTCGATCCAACTCACCACCACGAAGGGATAGCCGGCCAGCCGCTCGAAGTCGTCTGCGGCGGGTGGGTGGGCCGGCACGCTGCCACCGCGGACCGTCGCGCCGGCCATCAGGCGGCCTCCGCCGGGGGCGCCATGCTGACCTGCGGCGCACGGCTGGTGTCGCCCTCGGCCCAGTACAGGCATCGCTCGGGTGTGATTTCGATCACGGCGCGTTCGAAGAAGAGCGGCAGCGCGACGCGCATCTTCAGGAACGAGTCGATCACCGGCTCCTTCCGGCGCCAGAGGCCCAGGATGAGCCCCTCCCACTGGCTGTGCGGGTCGTCCTCGATGATCCGCGCCGTCCCCTGAATGGTGGCCCGATCGGGGTTGCCCTTCATGGCCACCGGGTCACTGAGCGCGACGGCCACCTTCGGGTTGCGCTTGATGTGCTCCAGCTTCTTGCTGAAGAGGGTCGACGAGTGCATGTAGAGACGCTCACCGTCATAGAGGGGGATGAGCGGGTGCGTGATCGGCCGCACGTTGGGACCGACTACCGTCAGCTCTCCGACCAGTGCCACCTCGAGCAGGCGCTCGACCGGCTCAGGCAACCATCCCATCGGGCATCTCCATCGGTGCAAGGGTAAGCCGCCGGGAGAGACGCTTCCGGCGGTCGGCCTGTTAGGGGGATTCTGCCCCGAAGAAGAGTTCGATCCAGCGCTCGATCAGGGGGCGCTCTGCCGGCGGAGCTTCGACCGACCCAGCCGGAACGGGGACGGCGGCCCCGGGCGGGATGATCAGGATCTGCTCCCCGGGGTAGCCCAGGTTCCGCAGACGCCGCGCCTCGAGCGTGACGTAGGCGTCGCTCCGGAGGTATTCGAGCTGTCGCTGGAGGGCCGCGTTCTCGGCCTCGGCAGCCGTCACTTGGGCCTCCAGGTTCGCTGCCTGCTCCCCGACCGACCACCCGATGAAGGCCTGGCGACCCACGTTGAAGGCAATCAGACCCACCGCGCCGACCACCAACAGGGCGATCAGCGTCCGGCGCCGCAGACGAGGGAACTGGATTGGCCGCGGCGTCGGCGGCGACGCGCGCTGGGCAGCCGGTCCCTGTGCGCCGGTCATGGGGCGGGAGTCTAGGAGGGTTGTTTGGCGAGCGTCAAGGAATCCGACGCGAAGCTGTTGGCGCACAAAGCCCTGGTCGGAGGAAATCCGCCTCCTCTTTACTCGTTGGCCCGGTCCTTCAGGATCTGCCCTGCCGCCAGGCGACCCGGAGCGCCCATCACGCAGCCACCCGGGTGCGTTCCGGAGCCGCATTGGTAGTAGCCGGCGATCGGGGTCCGGTACTGGGCCCAGCCCGGCGCCGGACGGAGGAAGAACATCTGGGGGGCAAGCAGCTCGCCGGCAAAGATGTTTCCCTCGCTCAGTCCGGTCACCCGTTCGATGTCGAGCGGGGTCACGACCTCCCGCTGCAGGACCAAGTCGCCGAAGCCAGGGAAATAGCGCTCCAGGACGGCCTGCACGGTGTCCCCCAGCCGCTCCCGCTCCGTATCCCAGTCGCTCTCCCGCAGGTGGTAGGGCGTGTACTGGATGAAGCACGACATGACGTGCTTGCCGGGCGGGGCCATGTCCGGATCGATGGTCGACTGGATCGTGCCGTCGATGTACGGCTCGCGGCTGTACCAGCCGTACTTCGCATCATCGAAGGCCCGCTCAAGGTAGTCGATGGACGGACCGATGTTCAGGAAGCCACGGAACGGATCGGCTCCGTGCTCGGCCAGCGGCGGATAGGTCGGAAGACCATCGAGCGCGAAATTCACCTTCGAAGAAGTGCCCTGGAACTTCAGTCGGCGGATGTCGTCCGCCAGGTCGTCGGGAAGCTCGCGCGGGTCGACCAGCTCAAGAAACGTCCGTCGGGGATCGAGGGCGCTGACGACGATATCGGCCTTGAGCTCAGTGCCATCGGCCAAGGCCACCCCGGTGGCCCGGCCGGCATCGGTCAGGACTCGTTCCACCGGTGAGCCCACCCGGACCTCGGCGCCGAATGCCTCGGCGGCGCGGGCCAGGACCTGGGTGAAGCCGCCGTTGCCGCCCTTGTGGAAGGCCCAGGTCCCGAACTCGCCGTCGTGCTCGCCGAGCGAATGGAACAGGAGGATCAGGCCCGAGCCCTGCGATCGGGGTCCGACCTTGGAGCCGATGATCCCCGACGAGGCAAACCAGCCCTTGAGCAGCTCCGACTCGAAGTAGTCGTCCAGGAAGTCCGCCGCGCTGCCCGTGAGGAGGCGAATGGCGTTGTGCAGCGTCCGCTTGTCCAGCCGCCGGAACCGCGAGCCCAGGGACGCAAGGGCCAGGAGCTCCTCCGGATCGTCGCTGAACGGGTCGGGCGGAACCATGTCGAGCAGCGGCTTGATGGCCTGGCACACGCGGTCCATGTCATGGCTGTACTGCTCGTAGGCATCGGCGTCATGCGGGGAGACGCGGGCGATCTCTCGCAGATTGGCGTCGTGGTCCGCGGTGAACCACAGGTACTCCCCGTCCGGCCTGGGCGCGAAGCGGGACGACATCAGGAGCGGCAGGAACCCGTGCTTGGGCAACTCGAGCTCCTGGACGATCTGGGGCCGCAGCAGGGATAGCGCGTAGGAGAACGTCGTGAACCAGAAACCGGGCCGTAACTCCTCAGTAATGGCCGCCCCGCCCACAATCGGCCGCTGCTCGAGGATGAGCGTCTTCAGTCCGCCGCGCGCCAGGTACGCGCCGTTCACCAGACCGTTGTGACCGCCGCCCACGACGATGGCGTCGTACGGCTCTGTCATGGGTCTGTGCTCATGGGGCGCCGTTGGTCATTGCCGTCTTCCGCTCAGGGTTGAAGAGGGGTAGCCGCGCCACGTGGGCGGCGACCTTCTGGTAATGATGGTCGACGGTGAACTCCAGGAACACGCGATTCCCGACCTTGGCCAGGTCGGGCCTCACTCGGGCCAGGGCGATGTGGCGCTGGAGGATGGGCGAGTACATGAAGCTCGTGGCGTAACCCACCCGCTTGCCCTCGTCGTCGTAGACCATCCAGTCCTCGTGGACCGGGCCGTGGGCCTTGGGCGGTATGAGGCCGGCCTCGCCGTAGACGCGCTCGTAGTCCTCCCAGTCCACCACCAGCCCGCTCATCCGCCAGCGGGATGACTTGTCGGCGATCTCGCGCTCGAGTGCACGACGGCCGATGAAGGCGCGGTCGTCATCGGTCAGTCCCTTGAACATCCACGCCCAGCCGAGCTCCAACGGGGTGGACCGATGGGCGTCATTGAACGCGAACCGGGAGGAGTCGAAGTCCTTGCCCTCGAGGAGGAGTCCGGCCTCGATGCGGAGCATGTACAGGGCTGCCAGTCCGTAGGGCAGGACGCCGTGAGCGTCGAAGGCATCCCACAGCGCGTCCCACACGGTCAGGGCGTCTGAGGTCGCGCACCACACCTCGTAGCCCAGGTCGCCGGTGTACCCGGTGCGGCTGATGGTGACCGGCTTGCCGCCGATCTCGCCGGTGGTGATGGCGAAGAAGGCCAGGTCGGCGACGCCTGGGACGAGGCGGGCGAGCAGCTCGCGGGAGCGCGGCCCCTGGATGGCAAGGGCGCCGATGTCGAGGCTGACGTCCTCGACGTTGACGTGCAGGCGGCCGATGCGGTCGGCGAAGTAGGCGTAGTTCGGCTCGGCGGAGGTCAGCAGGTACTCGTCCGGCTCGAGGTGCTGGATCACCCCGTCCTCGAACACGAACCCGCGGTCGTCCAGCCAGGTCGTGTACTGGGCGTGCCGGGGTGGGCAGGCGCGGATGTCGCGGGCCAGGATGCCGGCCAGGAATCGCTCGGCGTCTTCGCCCGCGAACCGGTACTTGTAGAGCGGCGAGGTGTCAAAGATGCCCGCCGCGTTGCGGACCGCGAAGTACTCGAACTTGTCCGAGGCCTGGTACCGATTGGCGGACAGGTGCCCGGCCCAGTGCTGCCAGAGCCCCGTCTCGTTCAGCGCGCTGGTTCGCTCGTGAAACGGCGTCGTCCTGATCATCGGCGCGCCACCGTACCACCGACCACGCGTGGTTGTTCCGGACCCCGCCGCGAGCACCTAGGCACGGATGAGTGTGGAATACTTCAAGCGTGGCAAGGCCCGCCGGCACGACGAGAGCCCTCTGGACCGTCGCGGTCACTGTGTTGCTGGGCAGCTGCATAACCGGGACGGGCCAGAGCGCCGGGCCATCGGCGGGGAGCCCGTCTGCGGCAGTCAGCCCCGCTGCATCTGCGCTTGCGTCACCGACTGCCCAGGCTCGCTACGTCGCACTGGGCGATTCCACCGCGGTGGGGATCCTTTGTGAGTGCCCGGCCTACCCTGACATCCTAGGACAGTTGGCGAGCCAGTCCTTCGCCCAGCCGGTCCAGTGGCAGAACCTCGCTGTCGTCCGCACCACCTCGGCCGACCTCCTGGAGAGGCTCCAAGCCCCGATTCACCGATCGGCCCTTGAGGCGGCTGACCTCATTACGATTTCGATTGGCATCAACGACATCAATGCTTGCGGCGACGAGATTGACATCGGCTGCTACGAGGGCGCGATCAACGACATGGCGTCTAACCTGGACGCGATCTTGAATGAGATCGACGCCCTTCAAGCCGGTCACCCTCACGCGCTGCGCGCCACCACCTACTACAACTTCAAGATCGGTCATCCCAACGTTGCCGAACTTGGCCCATCGTTTCAGTCCTTCTATGCCGAGCAGCTGGCTGCCCTCAATGCGGCCATCTGTGACCGAGTGACCGCCCACGGGGGCATCTGCGTGGACCTCGTAGCGATCTTCAACGGCGCCGCAGGAAACCAGGATGCCGGCCCGCTCCTGGCGTCCGACCACGCGCACCCATCGCGCGAGGGCCACGAGGCGATCGCCGACGCGATCGCCGCCTCAGGCTTTGTCCCACCCAGTGACTAGCGAGAGGACCTCGAGACCACGGGTCGGCCGTTATCAACCGCGTTGAGGGCGGTGCCACGTTCGTCGTTACCAGGCGGGGCCGGCCAGCAGCAGTCCTCCGAACCTCCGGATCGATCTGGCACGGACCCAAGCGCAATGGGACGTCGCTGATCGTCGTCAGGCCACTCAGCGGGGCTTCCCGATGCCAGCTGCGAGTCTCCGCGCTGCGACAGGCGACCTGTCGCGAGAGTAACGAGCATGAGTCGCACGAGAATCGGTTGGGAGAATAGAACGCGTGTGCTATTTTGAGAGCCGACGTTCGTGCGAGGTGCCGATCCCACCATGCTGGCCAACCGTCCGGTTTCTGCCGAGGACGCGATCGAGACGCTCCTCGATGAACCGTTCCTCGAGAGCCTGACGGCGGCCCATCGGGTCATCGAGCCAAGACCACCCCGCCACGCGCCGTGGCCTGAGGACCTCGATTCCCGCCTGTTCGCCGCCCTTCGCAGCCGCGGGGTGGAGGCGCTGTGGACCCACCAGGCCCAGGCACTGGCATCGGTCCGCCGCCGGGAGAACGTGGTCGTCGTCACCCCTACCGCCTCGGGCAAGACCCTCTGCTACAACCTGCCGGTCCTCGACGCCATCGCCAAGGACGACACGGCCCGGGCGCTGTACCTCTTCCCCACCAAGGCCCTCGCCGCCGACCAGCTGGTGGAGCTCCAGACCCTGGCCGCCGCCGCGGAGCTGGACCTCAAGACGAGCACCTACGACGGCGACACGCCGCCCGCCGTCCGGACCGTGGTTCGGGCCGCTGGCCAGGTGGTCATCAGCAACCCGGACATGCTTCACGCGGCCATCCTTCCCCACCACACCAAGTGGTTCAAGCTGTTCGAGAACCTCCAGTTCGTGGTCATCGACGAGCTGCACACGTACCGCGGGCTGTTCGGCAGCCACCTGGCCAACGTCATCCGCCGTCTGCGCCGGATCTGCCGTCACTACGGCTCGGACCCGATCTTCATCTGCGCCTCGGCCACCATCGCCAACCCGGGTGACCTGGCCGAACGGCTGATCGGAGCGCCCGTCACCGTCATCGATGACGACGGCGCTCCCCGCGGACGCCGCCACGTCCTCATCGTCAACCCACCCCTGGTCAACACCCCGCTCGGCATCCGGGCCAGCAGCCTGCTCACCGCCCAGCGGATCGCGGAGCGCCTCATTCGCGACGGGGTGCAGACCATCGTCTTCGGCCGCAGCCGCACCACGGTCGAGGTCCTGACCACGTACCTGCGCGAGGCCCTCCCCGCGCCGCCCGGTCATCCCTCCCCCATCCGCGGCTACCGGGGCGGGTATCTCCCCAACGAGCGGCGCGACATCGAGCGCGGCCTGCGCGACGGTCGGGTCCGCGGCGTGGTCGCCACCAACGCCCTGGAGCTGGGCATCGACATCGGCTCGCTGGACGCCGCCATCAGCGTCGGCTACCCCGGCACCATCGCCTCCACCTGGCAGCAGCTGGGCCGCGCCGGCCGGCGAGGCGGCACCGCCCTGTCGGTCCTGGTCGCCTCATCGGCGCCCATCGACCAGTTCCTGGCCGCACACCCGGACTGGTTCTTCGACCGCACCCCCGAGCACGGCCTCGTGAACCCCGACAACCTCCACCTGCTGCTCGACCACCTGCGGGCCAGCACCTTCGAGCTGCCGGTACCGGTCGACGAGGTGTTCGGGCTGGAGGAGACCGGCGCCCTGCTCCAGGTGCTGGAGGAGGACGGCTTCGTGCGCCGGGCCGGGGATGATCGGTATCACTGGAGCCACGAGAACTTCCCGGCCAGCTCGGTCAGCCTGCGGAGCGCGGCCCAGGAGAACGTCGTGGTCCTGGACACCACCACCGACCCGCACCGGGTCATCGGCGAGGTCGACCTGTTCGCAGCCCCGCTCCTGTTGCACGAGCAGGCGATCTACCTCCACGAGAGCGTCCAGTACCACGTCGACCGACTGGACTGGGACGAGCGCAAGGCCTACGTCCGGCGGGTCGACATCGACTACTACACCGATGCCGACCTGGGGGTCACCCTCAAGGTCCTCGACGTCGCCGACCAGACCGATGCGGGCGCGGGCGGGACCCGCGCCCGCGGGGAGGTGATGGTCGCCTGGCACGTGACCCTGTTCAAGAAGATCAAGTTCCACACCCACGAAAACGTGGGCTGGGGGCCCGTCAACCTCCCCGAGCAGCAGATGCACACCGCGGCCACCTGGCTGGTGCTCCCCGATGAGGCGGTGGCACGGTTCGACCGCGAGTCGCTGGACGGGGCGCTGATCGGGCTGTCCCGGCTGGCCCGCAACACCGCTCCCCTGCTCCTGATGTGCGACGCCCGGGACCTCGGGGTCCAGGCCCAGGCCCAGGCCCCGTTCACCGGGAAGCCGACCCTGTACCTGTACGACGCGGTCCCCGGTGGGGTGGGTCTCACTGATCGGCTGCATGAGCTGTGGAGCGACCTGCTGGTCGTGTGCCGCGACCTGGTCCGGGATTGTCCCTGCCTCGAGGGATGTCCCGGCTGCGTGGGCCCCGCTGCCGAGGTCGGGCCCCGCGGCAAGGACACGGCCATACGGTTGCTCACCGAGCTTGCCGCGAGCAGCCCGTGACCCTCGAGCAGCGCCTGGCCGCCGTTCGCGCCGAGCGGGGCGCTGGCTGGCGTGGGGCCGGTCGGAACGATGACGTCGCCGTTCGGCTGGCGGCCTGGGGCGGCGCCCGGCTGACCACCGCGCAGGGAGGCCGCGTCGCGCTCGTGGAACGGCGTATGCCGCTGCCCGATGCGGTGGCGGCACAGCTGGCGGGGGGCGCGCCGACCCGCTACTTCGACCTCGAGAGCACCGGTCTTTCGACCGGGGCCGGGACGGTCATCATCCTGGCCGCGGTCGGGCGGTTGGACGACGGCGCAATTGTCGTCCGCCAGGCCTTACTGCCCGATTACCCGGACGAGCCTGCCCTCCTGCGGACGGTGATGGGCTGGATGCACGGCGCGGACCGGATGGTCACCTACAACGGGCGGGGCTTCGACCTGCCGCTGCTCGCGGCACGGATGACGATGCACGGCCTAGGCCGCGACCTCGCGGGCCTTCCGGCCCGCCACGACGACCTGCTGCCGGTCGCCCGCCGGTTGTGGCGGCGCATCCTGGGCAGCGCTCGCCTGGCGGACGTCGAGCGAGGCGTGCTTGCGGTTCGGCGGCGGAGCGACTGTCCGTCGAGCGAGGTTCCTCAGCGCTGGTTCGCGTACGTCGCCGGTGGATCTCCCGATCTCCTGGCCGCGGCAATCGATCACAACGCCCAGGACGTCGCCTCCCTGGCCCTGCTGGACGCCGAGATGGGACGGTTGCGGGCGGGCGGCTGGCGGGACGGGTCCCTGGTTGACCATCGCGGCCTGGCCCTCGAGCTGCTGCGCGACGGGGCGGATGGCGACGCCCTGGAGCTGCTCGAGGGGGTGCTCTGCGGGGAACTGGAGCCCGTCCGGGCGGCGGGCGAGGAGCCGCTCCGCCTCCGACGCCTGGCGGCACGGATCCTCCTCGCCGGAGGGCATGCGGAGCGAGCCGAGTCCCTGTGGCGCGAAGCGGCCCGCACAGGAACGGTGGAGGCGGCGCTGGCCTGGATCGAGGTGGCGCGCATCCGGGAACGGCACACCACCGACCTGGCCGGGGCGCTGGAAGCGACCCGGGCTGCCTCCCGGGTCCTCGACCTGGCCTTGGCCCTTGGGCGCGGCGGGAGCATGGACCGAATCGGACGGGCGCGGCTCCTGGTGGATGGCCGGCACCGGCGGTTGACTCGCTGGCTTGCCGCCGCCGAGCGCCGCGCCCAGCGGCAGCGCCGGCAGCAGCCGGAGGCTGCCTAGCGCGTAGGCCGCGAGGTAGTCGGCTGGCAGATGACTAGCGACCAGCCTCCAGAAACCGCGCCACCCCCTTCATCGCGTTTTCAATCAACGGTCTCAGATCACGCAAATAGGACCACCGCAGCTGAACGGCGAACAATCCCGCCAGGACGTCGCCAGCCCCAACCGTTGATGCGCCATCCACTCGGTACGGAACAGGCTGGTGCCAGCGGTCGGACCAATCCTTGCCGCGCAGAGGCCGCATTCGACGATCGTCGATCCATGCGCCCTCGGTCCCATCGGTAAGGACCAGCACCGGCCGATCGCCAAATCGGTTACGCAACTCGTCGAGCTGTTGCCCTGGGTCATTCCGTTCCGCAAGGTCCTCCCGGCTGACCACCACCAGGTCCATCCGGGAGAGCGCACCAACAAGCTGCCTCCCCAGGGACTGAAGCCGGATGGCGGACACCGAACGCCCCACCTGCGCCGATCGCAACCACCCCTGCAAGGTGGCAGCTCGCACCGGCCGCCACGGAGCATCGCCGAACAGTCCAAGGACATGGGGTCCAATTTCCCCAGTTACCGGCGCAAACAGGACGGCGCTCGGGCGCGCGAGGTCGAGGAGGGGTTGGGTGACGGCAATCCGAACAGCCGGAGCCTCGAGGTATAGGCGACGGCCGGCCCGCGACGAGCGATGGTTGAAGCGCGTGGTTGTTCGCGATCGCTGGATATGCAGCGCTGTCATTCGGCTCAACTCGTTGAGCCCGTCTCGTGCTTCGGCCTCGCCGTCGGCGACTGTGGCCACTGCCACCCGGTACCCGGCCAGCGCGACTCCTCGAGCGGCGTGTATCACCGATCCTCCGGGAGACGCCAGGCGACTGCTGAATCGGTCGATCGTGAGCGCTCCCAGGACGAACAGATCGACGTCGGCCGCGCGGTCGCTCCAACCCGCCGATCGGGGCCCCCATTCCCGCCGGGAGATATCATCACTCACGTATGGCCCTGCA
Organism: Candidatus Limnocylindria bacterium; assembly: GCA_050695855.1. GTDB lineage: Bacteria > Chloroflexota > Limnocylindria > QHBO01 > QHBO01 > DASTEQ01. Next base: position 4,644 of record JBOGTA010000050.1, on the reverse strand, counting down.
TTTCTATGAGCTCCATGAAGGTGCCTCCGACCTGCTGACCGATGCACTCCTCGTCAGCGAGCGCGCGTACAGCGGGGAAGAGTTCGCGCGCTTGGTGCGCGCCGCCCGGGACGCGGTGGTTGAGACGTTCGAGGAAGACACGCTGGTCGAGGCCGTGGCGCGGGAGCTGGAGCGGGCCCACGGGTTCACGTATATCGGCGACGAGAAACTGTCAGCGTCCATGTCGGTCGGTGTGCGCGCGGAGGATACGTTCCTGGTGGAGCCGACCGCCGACTTCCGGAGCATGATCGTGGAGCTCGACCGGTCCTGATTCATCGGCCCACGTTGAACAGGATCTCGATGACGTCGCCGTCGCGGACCAGGTAGCCCTTCCCTTCTGACCGGAGCAGGCCCTTACGGCGGGCTTCGGCGGTCGACCCACAGGCGACCAGGTCCTGCCAGTCGACGACCTCGGCGCGGATGAAGCCGCGCGCCAGGTCGGAATGGATGGCGGCCGCCGCGTCCAGCGCCGTGGCACCGGTCGGGATCGTCCAGGCTCGGCATTCGTCGGGGCCCGAGGTCAGGAACGAGAAGAGGCCGAGCAGCGCGTACGTGCGGCGGATGACGCGCCCGCGGGACGGCTCGGCGATCCCCAGGTCGTCCAGGAACGGGCCGGCCTCGGCCTCCGGCAGGGCGGCGATCTCAGCCTCGATGCTACCTGCGAGCACGATCACGTCGCGCCGCGCCCCGCCGTGCTCCTGCTGGGCAGCGGCCTCCAGTTGGGCTGCTTCCGCGAGGCGCTCCTCCGCCACATTCAGCACGACCAGCTGCGGCTTCTGTGACAGGAAGCGAAACCCCCGAGCCAGTCGCTCGTCGTCGTCGCTCCAGGCAAGGTCTCGGAGCGGGCGCCCCTCTTCGAGGACCGGCGCCAGCCGGTCTAGGAGGGCTTCCTCCCGGGCGTTCTGCTCGCGCTCGGCAGCAGTCCCATGCCGCCCCGCAGTTCGCAGCCGTTCCAGGCGACGGCTGACGACGTCGAGATCGGCCACGACGTATTCCAGCTCGAGCTCCTCGACGTCGCGCCACGGATCCGCAGGACGCTCGAAGCTCGGGCTGTCAAAGGAACGGGCCACCACCAGCAGCGCGTCGGAGTTACGGATCCGGCCCAGGAGGTCGGGGTCGACGGTGCCGGCGCGGGTCGCGCCGGCCGGGATGGCGAGGTCGACGTAGGTGACGTCGGCGTACACCGTCTTGCGCGGGTGGAAAGCCGCGGCCAGGGCGTCGACGCGCTCATCGGGCACGGGAACCACGCCGATGTTGGGTGCCGCCCGACCGGCGGCGTGGCCCGATTCGGTCGGGTGACCGCCGAGAGCGGTGAACACGGTCGTCTTGCCCGACCCGGGCAGGCCGACGATGGCGACCTGCATCGGTCAGGCCTCCATCGGTCAGTAGCCTGCCTCGAGGTCGACCAGGTTCTCGAGCGGCCGATGCGCCCGGTACCGCTCCAGGTTGGCCACGAACAGGTCGATGCTCCGCTCGAGGACGCGGTCGGACGACCACGACGTGTGTGGCGTGACGATCAGATTCGGCGTGTCGTACAGCGGCGAGTCGGCCGGCAGGGGCTCCTCCTCGAACACGTCGAGCACGGCACCCCCGATCCAACCGGCCGCCAGCGCTCGGCGCAGTGCGGTCTCGTCGACGAGCCGGCCCCGGGAGATGTTGATCAGCCAGGCGTGGCCCGGCATCTCCTGGAGCTCGGCGGCACCGATGAGCCCGGCCGTGGTGTCGGTCAGCGGAGCGGCGATCACCACCACGTCGGCGGCTCGGAGCAGGTCGTGGAGTCGGTCGACACCCCATACCTCGACGTTCGGCAACCCCCCGCTGCCCAGCTCCGGGTGTCGCCGCGTGGCCACGATGCGCGTCCCGAACGGGGCGAGCAGGCGCGCCAGCTCGGCGCCGATACTGCCGTAGCCCACGATCCCGATGGTCAGGCCGCTCAGCTCGGCGCCGCGGAGAGGCTGCCAGGTCCGCTCCCGCTGGAGGTCCAGGAGCTGCGGCAGGCGACGCGCGATGGCGAGCGACATCATGACCACGTACTCCGCGATCGGTCGCGAGAACACGCCGCGGGCATTCGTCACGAGCAGGCCCCGCTGCCGGGAGAGAGGGGTCACGACCTTGTCCACGCCGGCCGAGATGGAGTGGATCCAGCGCAGGGCGGGGGCACGTTCGACGACGTGGTCGAGGGCCGCCGCGCCGATGACACCGCGCAGCAGGACCTCCGCCTCGGCCAGGGCGGCCTCGGCATCGCCGTGAGCCAGCCCGTCACGGGAAATCTGGGTGACCTTGGCGCCCTCCACGGCCTCGATGCGAGCCACCGTCTCGGGGGTCAGCGGCGCGCCGAAGATCGGCGTCGTCAGGATCCGGACTTGCCGGGTCGGGGTCAGGGGAGCGCCTCCCCGGCACCTTGCGCATGCAGTGCGTCGGCGCGGGCCAGCCACCGTTCGGGCTCGCGAATCTCGGCCAGGGTGGGCAGCCATTGTGGGCCGCGCCAGACACGGGCGAAGGCGGGCGCGCCGCCGCGGGCCATCACCGCCGCCACGAACCGCTCCCCCTCCGCGTATTGCTCGAGCTTGAGATCGAGGCCGGTGAGCCGGAGGACGACCTGCTCGAGGGGGCCTCGCCGCCGATGGCGTCCCTCGAACCGCTCGTGCAGCTCGTCGAAGCCGGGCAGGATCCGCGCCCCCACGGCGTGCATCACGTGGTTGGAGGCGCCCTCCAAGAGCGACATCAACGCCTGCGTCCGCCCGAAGGCTTCCCGCTGTTCCGGCGTCATCAGGCGTTCCATCCAGTGGCCGTTGCCCTGGCGCGCGTTCGCCATTCGTCCCCACAGCCCGGCGGCGTCGGCCGCGAGCCGATGGAGGGTCTCCTCGACCAGGGAGGCGAAATGGTCCCGGAGCCAGGGATGGGCCTCGAACTCGTAGGCGTGGGTGACCTCATGGATGGCGATGAACGTGCGGAAGGCGTCTCGCGGGATCCCCAGGCTGTCGGCGGTGGACAGGACGTTGGCTTCGACAACATACAGCCGGCCGCGGGTCGGGGACGCGGTAGCCAGCAGACTGACGTCGTACTGCCCCAGGACCTTGCCCGCCAGGAAGGCCAGCAGCCAGCCAAGCTGATGGTTGCCGAGACTGCGGTTCACGATCCGCGCCAGCGACGCGCCGGCACCACGAGGGGCTGGCCTGGCACCCAGGAGCTCCGCTTCGACGCGGCCGATCAGCCGCTGGAAGGTCGCGAGGTTGAGGTCGATCCAGGCCAGGCGATCGATGACGGCCGGCGCGTCGAGGGGGTGCGGCAGCTGAGCCCCGATCTCGGCGGCCACCAGCGGGCCCACGCGCTCGACGGCGGCCGCGTAGAACGCCTCGGCGGCGAGGCGTTCGGCGCTGGACAGGCGTCCGGTCGCATCGCCGACTCGGCGCCGAGCGATGGTCCGGATGGTCGGCCAGTCCAGCAGATGTCGTCCCGCCCGCTGCTCCAGCCGCCGGCCGGCCACGGCCACCGTGGCGGTGAGCAAGGTGCCGATGACGATGCCGGCGGTCAGGCGAGACGCGTTGCGTGACACGCCTCGCAGTCTAGTCGGCGCGGGCCGCCGCTGCGGATGCGAGGTCGATGGCCTCGATGTCCGACAGGTCGCCGCCGAAGATGCGAGTGGCCACGGAGCGGAACGTCTCTGGATCGCCGGTCGTGACCACGCGGTGGGCGGCGGGCGACACGCCTGTTCGGGGCCCGCTCCGTGCCTGGAGCGCGTCGAGCAGATCTTCGAGGGCCAGCGCGGTGGTGAACGCCGAGTCCACGACGCTCACCGCCGGGCCCAGCTGGCTCTCGAAGACCGGACGCAGGAGAGGGTAATGGGTGCACCCCAGCAGCAGGGTGTCGAGCCGGTGATCCTGGCCCCGGAGATCGTCGAGGTATCCGCCGATGGCGGCTTCCACCCGAGGGCCGGCCAGCTCCCCGGCCTCCACCAGCGGGACGAGGTCAGGGCACGCCTGCTGACTGACCGTGACGCCCGGATCCGCCTCGCCGATGGCCGCCAGGTACGCGCCCGAGGTCACCGTCCCGGCCGTGGCGACGACCCCGACGTGCCGGCTCCGGGTGGCTGCGGCGGCCGCGACGGCCCCGGGGCGAACCACGCCCACCACCGGGATCGTGACCTGCTCCCGCACCTGCGGCAGGGCCTGGGCGGTGGCCGTGTTGCAGGCCAGGACCAGCACCTTGGGATCCTGATCCACGAGCCACTCGGCGCATTCCAGCGTGTACCGCTGCACCTCGCCCGCGGGGCGTGGCCCGTATGGGGTTCGCGCGCTGTCCCCGAGGTAGATGGTGGTCTCAGCCGGGAGGCGGCGCTGGATCTCGGCGAGGACCGTCAGCCCCCCGACTCCGGAGTCGAAGACGGCGATCGGGCGCAGGTCGGGCGAGACCACGGGCCGGGTCAGCGCCCTGCCGGGGACAGGGCGGGCGTCCGGCGCTGGGCTTGCAGCGCCGCCGCGACGCTCCGCACACCCTTGGAGATCTGAGCGTCGGGGCTGGCAGATACGAACGGGACGCCCTCGTTGTTGGCGGCCAGGACGAGGCGCCCATCGGACACGATCTCGAAGTCGATGTGCTGGCCGA
>JBOGTA010000049.1:0-6959 GCA_050695855.1 Candidatus Limnocylindria bacterium | reverse complement strand
GTGTCGCGCCACAGGTTGCCGGGCCGGGCGGTGAGGCTCGACACGTCTGCGGCAGCCAGGGCCGCGACCGACTGCTCGCCCAGCCCCTCCAGACCGACCGGGGTCGGTTCAGGCGCCGTCATTCGAGGCGGATCCGCGGGTCGAGGAAGGCGTACGACACGTCCACCACCAGGTTCACGGTGACGTAGAGGATGGCCGTGATCAGGGTCACGGCCTGGATGACCGGGTAGTCCCGACCGAGGATTGACTGGGTGATGGTCAGACCGATGCCGGTCAGCCCGAAGATCGTCTCGGTCAAGACGGCCCCGCTCAGGAGGGCACCGAGGGTCAGACCGATGACGGTGACCACCGGCAGGATGGCGTTCCGAAGCCCATGACGGAGGACGACTCGCCGCTCCACGACGCCCTTGGCCCGCGCCGTCCGGATGTAATCCTGGCCCAGTACCTCGAGCAGGCTCGACCGCGTCATACGGGCGATGAGGGCCAGCGGGATGGTGGCCAGGGCGATGGCCGGCAAGATGAGGTGGACCACCGCATCCCCGAAGGCAGCCCATTGGCCGGTAATGAGGGTGCTGATGACGTACATGTTGCCGACGAAGTCGATGAGGACCCGAAGCGGGCCCTCGAAGTCCTCGAGGCCCCAGGCTTCGGCCAGCGGGACGATGAGCACTCCCGCCGACAGCCGCCCACTGGGCGGGAGGGCGAATGGCGTGTCCTTGAGGACGACCGCAAAGAAGAAGATCAGGATCAGGCCCAGCACGAATACCGGGATCGAGACCCCGAAGTTGGCGAACATCATCGTCCCCACGTCGACCCCCGAGTTGCGACGGGCCGCCGATGCCACGCCGAGGCCGATGCCGAGCACGGTCGCGATGGTGAGCGCGAAGATCGTCAGCTCGATGGTGACCGGCATCCGCTCGATGAGGATGTCGGAGATCGGCCGCCCATAGGCAATCGAGGTGCCGAGGTCGCCGGAGAGCAGGTCTCCGACGAAGATCCCGAACTGGACGGGGATGGGTTCGTTCAGGCCGTAGCGCTCGTCGAAGGCTTCGCACGCCTCCTGGGTCGCTCGCTGCCCCAGTGCCTGGAAGCACGGGTCACCGGGGAGGACGCGGGCGATGGCGAACACGACGAACACGATCCCTGCCAGGACCGGGATGGTCAGCAGCAGGCGCCGAACGATGAACTGGAGCATTGGCGCGGAGTGTAGTGCGGAGCCGGCCTGACGGGAATATGAACGAGCGCCACCCGAAGGTGGCGCTCGTCCTGTTGTCGATGGGCGGGCGAGTGCCCGCCCATCGGTATGTGGTTACTACTCCGGGACGTTCAGGAAGTTCGCGAAGAACCCAGCGAAGTACTCGAACGATCCGGTTCGTCCGATGTGGAGCGGATGCGCCATATCCCATTGGACGGCGTACGAGAGGACGACATCGTTGGCGTCAAACGCGGCGCCATTGTGGAACGTCACGCCGGAGCGCAGGGTGCACGTGAACGAGGTGGCGTCCTCGTTGCCGGCGCAGTTCTCCGCCAACGCCGGGATCGGGGCAACGCCGCCGACCTCGTACACGTAGAGCGGCTCGGTGATCTGCTCGCAGAGGCGGAGCGTCTCGCCGTCCGTCTCATCAGCGCAGTACAACGCGATCGGCTCGGCGTTCTGCATCCAGACCATCTGGGCGCGGTCGCCGGGCGTCACGTGGGCGAACGACTCGTTGCCCAACGGGGAGGCATGAGCGCCGGTGACATCCGCCTTCCAGGCGGTGGCCGAGGCTCCGTGGGAGATCGGCACCATCGGCACGGTCTCCTTGATCGCGTTGTTGGCCTCCACGTAAGCGGCCGCTCGCACTTCCGTATCGAGCGTGGTGCCGGCCGTCGTCAACGGTTCGGTCACCGATGGTTCGATGTCGCCGAACTGGTGGTTGGCGACGTTGTTGAAGTGGTAGTCCAGGAAGTTGGTGGGATCGGGGTAGTCAGCACCCCAGCCCAGCAGGTACAGCCCGGACAGCGCCCCAGCCGTCGCGTTGTCGAGGAACGTCCCCGACTCCTGGACGTCGATCGCGACGTCGATGTTCAGGTTCTCACTGAGCTGGGCCTGGAGGTCCTGGGCCACGATGTTGGGATCGGGCAGGTAGCCACGAACCACATCGCGGTAGTTCAGGACGGTGGAGAAGCCATTGGCCAGGCCGGCCTCAGCCAGCAGATCCCGGGCTCCCTCGAGGTCGAACTCGTACCACTCGTCGCCTTCACATCCAAGCGGAATGGCGCATGGGGTGAAGTGCGAAGCGGTGACCGAGCCCTCGGGGAAGAATTGGTCGACGATCCGCTGGCGGTCGATGCCCATGGCCAGTGCCTGGCGCACCCGAACGTCATCGAACGGCTCGTAGTTCTCGTTGAAGCCTACGTAGAACGTGTTCAGCGCCTCGCGATCGATGAGCTGCAGGGCTGCGTCTCCCTCAATCGTCGCGAAGTCGTTGGGTGCCGGGTTGTCGATGCCGTCAACCGTTCCCGCCTGCAGCTCGAGCAGGCGCGCGGCCGACTCGGTGCTCCAGCGGAAGACGAGCTGATCGGCGCCGACGTTCGTGCCCCAGTAGTCGGGGTTCTTGTCGAGGACGAGCTGGATGCCACGCTGCCACTGGGTCAGGCTGTACGGGCCCGTCCCGTTCGGGGCGGCGAGGATCAGGTGGTTCTCCATGTTGTTTTCGAGATCGGCCGTGTCGGCGATCGCGAACGCGGTGAACGCGATCTTGGACAGGAAAGCCGGGTCGGAGTAGCACAGGGTGAATTGGACCGTCAGTTCGTCGACGGCCGCGATCTCGGAGAACTCGCCGCCATAGGCGCAGTCCTGGGGACCGCCCGGGGGGTACGAGATCGGCGAGAAGGGTGCCGCGCTCTCCGCGGGAGCCTCCGATGGCGACGGCGACTCGGACGCCGTGGGCTGACAGGCAGCCAACACGAGCCCGAGCACAACGAACAGGGGGAAGACTTTTCGCATCCAGGTAACCCTCCGCTTCCTCGATTGATCCGACAGGGTGTGGGCGTGTGGCCGGCCCGACGGCCGACCGAGTCGCATCAGCATATCAGCGCCGCCAAATCCAGGGCGACCAGTCACTCTCCTCCTCTACGCGGTGGCGGCCGCCGCGGCGCCGGCCGCGGGCGGGGCCGTCTCATCCAGGTGGGCCACCCCGACGTCGCTGCGCAGGGCGTCCTCGGCGAAATGACAGGCGGCATAGTGCTCGGCCCGTACCGGTCTCAGGGGTGGCTCCTCGGTACGACACACCTCCGGTCGCCCCAGGCGCTCGTACAGCCAGCATCGCGTGTGAAATCGGCATCCAGGCGGTGGGTTGACCGGGGAGGGCACGTCGCCGGTGAGGATGACCCGCTTGCGCTTCCGCTCGGTCTTCGGATCCGGAATCGGCACCGCGGATAGGAGCGCCCGTGTGTACGGGTGCCCGGGACCGGCGTACAGGATGTCCGGCGGACCCACTTCCACGAGCTTGCCCAGATACATGACCCCCACCCGGTCGCTGATGTGGCGCACCACGGACAGGTCGTGGGCGATGAACAGGTACGTCAGGCCGAAGCGCTCCCGGAGCTCGACCAGGAGGTTCAGGACCTGGGCCTGGATCGAGACGTCCAGCGCGCTGATCGGCTCATCGCAGACGATGAACTCCGGTTCGACTGCCAGCGCCCGGGCGACCCCGATCCGCTGGCGCTGGCCGCCGGAGAACTCGTGGGGGTACCGGTTGCGATAGTTCGGGTTGAGGCCGACCAGCTGGAGCAGCTCACTGACCCGGTCATGGCGGGAAGTCTTGCTGCCCAGGTTATGGGTCTCCAGGGGTTCGCTGATGATGGATGCCACCGTCATCCGTGGGTTCAACGAGGAGTACGGGTCCTGGAAGATGATCTGCATCCGGCGCCGGGCAAGGCGGAGCTCCTCGCGCGACAGGCCCATCAGGTCGTGCCCGTCGAACTTGACCACGCCGGCAGTCGGGTTGCGAAGCCGGATGACGGCGCGACCGGTCGTGCTCTTGCCGCAGCCCGACTCGCCGACAAGCCCGAACGTCTCCCCGCGGCGGATCTCGAACGAGATGTCGTCGACCGCTCGCACATCCCCGCTCCGCCGCTGGAGGAGGCCGGAAAAGATGGGGAAGTAGACCTTCAGCTCGTCGACCTCGATCAGCGGGCCCGCCCCGTTGCCGCCTGTGGCGCTGGTCACGGGATCCATCCCCCCGGCTCGGTGCCGAAGCAGCGGGCCATGTGGCCCTCACCGTCGCGCGGGGTCAGCTCCGGCTCCTCAATGCGACAGCGGTCCTGGGCGTAGGAACAGCGCGGGGAGAAGCGGCACTCGGCCTTGGGGTCGATGAGGTCCGGCGGAAGGCCCTCGATGGTGCGAAGCCGCATGGCCCGCGACTCGGTCAGGCGAGGCAGGGAATCCAGCAGGCCCCACGCGTATGGGTGGCGCGAGTGCTCGAAGACGTCGTCCACGACGCCGGTCTCGACGATCCGGCCGGCGTACATCACGTTGACCCGATGACACATGCCCGCCGCGATCCCCAGGTCGTGGGTGATGAGGATCACCGCCGTCCCGAATTCCGCTGAGAGCGAGCGGATGAGGTCCAGGATCTGGGCCTGGATCGTGACGTCCAGGGCGGTGGTCGGCTCGTCGGCGAGCAGCAGCATCGGATCGCAGGCCAGGGCGATGGCGATCATGACCCGTTGTCGCATCCCGCCTGAGAACTGGTGGGGGTAGTCGCCCATCCGATCGCGGGCGCGCGGGATGCCCACTTTCGACAGCAGCTCGACGGCGCGGTCCGCGGCGGCGTTGCGCGACAGTCCCAGGTGGGTGCGTGCCGACTCGGAGATCTGGAACCCAACGGGCAGGGTTGGGTTCAGGCTGGTCATCGGGTCCTGGAAGATGAAGCCGATCTTTCGGCCCCGCAGCCGGCGCATCTCGGAGCGCGACAGCTTCAGGACGTCGATCCCGTCGAACAGGATCTGGCCGTCCACGATCTGGCCCGGCGGGTCCGGCACCAGCCGCACCAGCGACAGGGCGGTAACACTCTTGCCGCAACCGGATTCCCCTACCAGCCCCAGCGTCTCGCCGTAGTCCACGTCGAAGCTGACCTCGTCCACGGCGTGGACCGTCCCGTCACGGGTGAAGAACTGGGTTGACAGGTTCCGCACCTCGAGCAGCTTGCGCGCGTGGGGACGGTTGTCAGCCAGTCGTTCGGCGAGCCGTCGACCCTCCTCGGTCGTGATCTCGATCGAGTCAGGGAGCTCCGAGACCGCGCCGCCCTCGGGCGGAGCCTGTGGGTCGCTGACGGTCAACCTATTGCTTCCCCTTCAGCTTGGGGTCGAGCGCGTCGCGGAGGCCGTCCCCCAGGAAGGTGAAGCTGATGAGCGCCACGGCGATGGCAATGGCAGGGAAGAGCACCATGTGCGGGAACGATCGGAGATAGGCCTGCCCGTCGGCCACCAGGCTGCCCCAGCTGGCGCGAGGGGCCTGGACCCCGATCCCGATGAACGCCAGGGTGGCCTCGGCCAGGATGGCGGTCGGGATGCCCAGGGTGACGGCCACGATGATTGGACCGAGCGAATTCGGAAGCAGATGCCGCGTCACGATTCGTCGGTCCGATACGCCAATCGCCTTGGCGGCCTCCACGAACTCGGTCTCCTTGAGGCTCAGCAGCTGACCGCGGACCAGCCGAGCCATGGTCACCCAGCTGGTGAGGCCGATGGCCACGAACACGAGCAGCAGGCCATCCAGCGCTTTGCCGAAGAACGTCTCGCGGAAGGCGACCCCCAGCAGGATGATGAACAGGAGATCGGGGTAGGCGTACACCACGTCGGTGACCCGCATCAACGCGGTGTCGACGCGGCCGCCGAACCACGCCGCCGCAGCGCCGACCGGAATCCCGATCAGGAGGACGACGGCCTGCACGACGAGCGCCACCGTCATGCTGATCCGGGCCCCGTCCATCAGGCGGCTCAGCATGTCCCGACCGAGGTTGTCCGTGCCGAGGTAGTGCACGTGGTCGACGCCTTCGACCTGCTGGAAGGGCGCCAGCGGGCGGTTGTTGTTCTGGATGACTTCCTGCGTGTGCTGAGCGAAGTATTCCCACGGCGTGACCATCGGACCGATCGCCGCCACCAGCAGCAGGAACACGACGATGATGCCGCCCAGGATGGCCAGGCGGTTGCGGACCAGCCGGCGAAACGCATCCCCCCACAGTCCGGCGCTCCGCCTCCGGTCGAGGGTTAGACCAGCTTCGATCGCTCCCGTCTGCTCGGTCATGCCTGCCGGCTCCTAGCTGTAACGGATACGCGGGTCGATGTAGGCGTACAGGACGTCGACGACGAGGTTCAGGACCGCGATGGTGACGGCGTAGAACATTGTCATGGCCATGATCATTCCGTAGTCGCGCTGGGTGATGCTCGCAACGTACTCGCGGCCGATGCCGGGCACGCTGAAGATGTACTCGATGATGAACGAGCCGGTGATCAGGAACGCGAGGATGGGGCCCAGGATGGTGACCACAGGGATCAGCGCGTTGCGCACCATGTGCACGATGACGATCGTGCGCCGACCGAGGCCCTTGCTCTCGGCCGTCCGGACATAGTCGCGGCGGGTGACCTCCAGCATCGAAGCTCGGGTGTAGCGGGCCACCTGCGCGATCGGGTACAGGGACAGCGCGATGATGGGAAGGATCCATGCGGTTGGGTCCGTGTCCCATTTCAGGGCGTTCACCGGTAACCAGCCCAGGATGACGCCGAAGATGACGATGAGCAGCATCGACGACACGAAGGTGGGCGTGGAGATCCCGATCACGGAGACGAACGTGGCCGAATAGTCGGGCAGCTTGTTGTGACCCAGCGCGGCAATGATCCCGAGCGGAAGACCGATGGCCACCGACAGCAGGAACGCCATGACCCCCAGCTGCATGGTGGTCAGGATCCCGTCA
>JBOGTA010000048.1:0-14625 GCA_050695855.1 Candidatus Limnocylindria bacterium | reverse complement strand
ATGCAGCACGGTGGCGCCCTCCGACGCCCAGCGTTCCGTCTCGGCGCGCAACGTCGCAGGCACCTCCAGCCGTTCATCGGCCAGCAGCCGCGGGCCACCCAGCGTCAGGCTCCGACCGTCGACCTGGGCCCGCACCCCGCGCCCGGCCAGCGACTCGAAGTTCGTCGCCTGCGCCGGCCGCAGGTTGCGCTGCGCCGCGGCGCGAACCACGGCCTGGGCCAGCGGGTGCTCCGAATCGGCCTCGACGGCGGCGGCCAGGGCCAGCAGCTCATCCTCGGTCAGCCGCCCGTCTCCCACGGCCAGCCCGCTGAGCGCCGGCTTGCCGTACGTGAGCGTGCCGGTCTTGTCGAAGATGACGATGTCCAGGTCCTTGGCCCGCTCAAGCGCGAGGCGGTCCTTGACCAGCAGTCCGTTGCGGGCGCCGAGTGAGGTGCTGATGGCAATCACCAGCGGGATCGCCAGTCCGAGCGCGTGCGGGCAGGCGATGACGAGCACCGTGGCCGTGCGGATCAGCGCGTCCTCGGGCTGCCCCAGCAGCACCCAAACAACTAGGGTCACCAGCCCCGAAGCCAGGGCGACGTAGAACAGCAGCGCCGCCGAGCGGTCGGCCAGCGCTTGCGCCCGCGAGCGCGAGGCCTGCGCCCGGGCCACCAGCCGCATGATCCCTGACAGTGCGGTCTCCTCGCCGACCGCCTCCACGCGCACGCGGAGGCTGCTCCCGGCGGCGACCGTGCCGGCCACGACCTTCGAGCCCGGCTCCTTGGCGACCGTGCGCGATTCACCGGTGATCATCGACTCGTCGACGTCGGCACGCCCGTCGACAACCTCGCCGTCGGCAGGGACGCGGGTCCCCGGGCGGACCAGCACGACGTCATCGACTCTCAGGGTGTGCAGGGGGACGTTCCGGATGGATCCGTCGGCCGTCACCAGCTCGGCCTCGTCGGGCAGCAGCGCGGCCAGGGCATCGAGCGCACCGCGTGCCTGTTGAATGGCCCGCATCTCGAGCCAGTGGCCCAGCGACATGACGGTGATCAGGGTTGCCAGCTCCCACCAGACCTCGACCTCGAAGACGCCGAGCGTGGCGGCGGCGCTGGCGATGAACGCCACGCTGATCGCCAGGCTGATGAGGGTCATCATTCCCGGCTGCCGATCGCCGAGCTCGGTCCGGGCGCCGTCGAGGAAGACCCGGCCGCCGTACGCGAACACGATCGCCCCGAGAACGGCTGGGATGTAGACCGATCCAAGGAATACGGGCGCGCGGTAGCCGAGGAGCTCCTGGACGTCGCGGCTGAAGAAGACGACCGGGATGGTCAGCGCCAGCAGGATCCAGAACTGGCGGCGGAAGGCGTTCGGATCGTGGCCGGCGTGCTTGTCGTGACCCACCTGCCGGTCAGGCCTGGGGTGCGCCCCGTGGTCGGCGTGGCCCGCGGCAGCCTGAGTGGGATCCTCTCGGGCGCTGGACGAGTGGTCTGGGTGGTGGTCCATCGGCATCGGTCTACAGGAAGACGGTGAACAGGCTTGCCATGCGGGCGAAGGCGTTGGTGAAGATGAGGACACCCATGGCCATGATGAACAGCCCGGCCACGACCTCGACGGCCCGATGCCAGCGGCGGAGGGAATACATCACCGGCGTGAGCTGGGGCAGCGCTACGGCGGCAAGCAGGAACGGGACCGCCAGCCCGGCCGAATAGGCGACGAGGAGCAGCGCCGCGACCGGCGCGCTCTGGCTCGAGGCACCCATGGTCAGAATCGCGCCGAGGACGGGACCGATGCAGGGGCTCCAGCCGAGCGCGAACAGCCCGCCCAGCACGACCGAGCGCGTCGAACGCCCGGCGGGCAGGCGCTCGGGCCGGATGCCGAACTGGAAGCGGTCCAGAACAGGCCCGAAGACGCCGGTCATCAGCAGGCCCATCAGGACGACCAGCACGCCGGCGGCCTGGCGCAGGAACGGGATCGTGAACAGGCCCGCGCCGAGCAGCCCGACCGATACCCCGAGGAGGGTGAAGATCGTCCCGAAGCTGGCGGTGAACAGGAGCGCCTGACCGAACACCGGCTGGCGCACGAGCCTCGCCCCTGCGCCCGCGGGAGCAGCCGCCATGCCCACCACCGCGGCTGTCTCGCCGAGGTAGGCAAGGTAGACCGGGACGAGGGCCAGCACGCAGGGTGAGATGAACGACACGACACCGGCGGCAAAGGCGAAGGCCAGACTGATCTGCGCGGCGCTATCCATCGATCACGAACTCCGCGAGGCGAAGGGGGCACTCAAACCATACGGCATCACCAGTCCCCGGTCACCGAAGGCCGGCCGCCGTGGCCCTTGGCGCTCGTCGTGAACCGAGCGCACAGCACGGCCGCGCCGCGCCTTAGGACTCGACGTTGAAGGCGGTGTGCATACCCTGCTGGTAGTGCCCTGGGACGTTGCAGATCAGCACGTACGAGCCGGGCTGCAGCGATAGGCTCAGCCGCTCGGCCGATCCGGGTCCGACCTCGTCGATGCGTCCAACCTCTGCCACGCCGTCGCCGGCCACCACCTGGGCGCTCTCGACGGGCAGCTGGTCGGGAGCGAGATCGGTCCGAAACACGACGAAGTTGTGCGTCTGGCTGCCCTGGTTGCTGACCTCGAAGGTGACCTCGCCGGGCGCAGCCGATGCCGGCGCCACCGCGACGCTCCATTCCTCCAGCGTGACCTCGACTGGGCCGCCGCCGCCGGCCGTCTCGACACTCGTCTCCAGGCCCCCATCGGCGGGTGTGCAGGCGACTGAGAGCAGCGCCATGACGGGGACCACTAGCAACGGCTCGATGCGTCCCTCTACGGGTGACCGGAACGGGTGGAGCACGGAAGACCTTCTGACAACGACGCGACTGTAGTAGTAGTATGCCCCAGAGCGGGCAAGACGAAAGCAGTGGGCGCCCAACGCCATCCGACCCCGGCCAGGTGGGCGCTGTGGCTGGCGATCGCCGCGATCAGCCTCGGCGTGGTGGCGCTTGCCGCGGCGGCGCTGCCTCGCCGCGGCGAGGTGCCCCCTGAGCTGTACGCGCAGATCGTGGCCGATCTGGAGCGGCGCACCGGTGCGGGTGATTCGGCGGGAGCGGGCTACTACCGCATCACCGAGTTGCGCAGCGAGGCCGTAGTCTGGCCGGACGACGCGCTGGGGTGTCCGAGCGCGCCGTCGTCAGGCGAGGCGCGGCCGGTGCAGGGGTACTGGGTGGTGCTCCAGGTGGGGGCGTCCATCTACGACTATCGCGCGCGGGCAGACCGCACCTACGAGCTCTGCGACCGTCCTTCCTAGTTGCCCCTGGCTCGCTCGACTGCCGCCCGCAAGGCTAGGTCGCCAGCGCCCGCTTGCGCCCAAAGCCGCCCCGGCGTACAGGTGGGATTGCGCCGTAGATCAGTCGCCGGCTCCGCCTACGCCGCGCGTGGCGGCCGGCCCGGGCACAGCCCCACCGGCGGACTGTTCGCGCAGAATCGACGACGCGTCCAGGCGACGCGCGCGGACGGCGTCGGGCCACATCGCAAACAGCGCGCCGAGGGCGATGACCCCGCCGCCGATCCAGATCCAGGCCACCATCGGGTTCAGGAAGACCCGCAGCGTGACCTCGTCGCTGGGTCCACCGTAGGCCAGCAGGGTGAGGTACAAGTCGTGGGTCAGCGTCGTGTTGACCGCCGGCGTGGCGATCGCCTGCTGCGAGCTTGGATAGTCACGTAGCGCTGGCGCGAGCCGGCCCGATGTCGGCCCGGCGTACCTGATCTCGGCGCGCGCCTCGATGACCGCCGGATTGTCACGCAGCGGCTCAATCACCAGCCGCTGGTAGGTGATGGTGTAGGCGCCGAAGTCGAGCCGCTCGCCGGGACCGAGGGTGACGGTCGTTTCTGACGCCAATCCCTTTGACAGGGCGATGCCGACGGCGACGATCAGCACGCCCAGATGGACCGCGTAGCCGCCGTAGCGGCGGCGGTTGCGGGTAGCCAAGCCCCAGGCGGCCGGACCGAGCCACTGGCCGGTCATGCGCGAACGCGCGCGGGCACCGTGCACCAGCTCGGCCAACAGAATGAGCGCCACGAAACCGGCCAACCCGACGGTCAGCAGGGCATACGGCGCCCGCAGCCCAAATGCCCAGCTGACGCCGACCGCCAACATCCCCGCCACGAGCGGCAGCCCAAAGCGGTCGCGCAAGCTGGTCCACGACGCGGCGCCCCAGGGCAGTGCGGGACCGACGCCCATCAGGAACAAGATGGCGGCGGCGATGGGCACGTTGACCTGGTTGAACCACGGTGCGCCGACGCTGATCTTGCCGCCGCCGCCGGCCTCGACGACGAGCGGGAACAGGGTGCCGAACAGCACCGTAAACGTGAAGCTGAGGAAGAGCAAGTTGTTGAACAGGAAGGCCGACTCGCGGCTCACAAGGCGGTCGATGCCGCCCTCGTCGTGCAGGTCGGGTAGGCGCCACACCAGGAGCGACAGGGCCGCGGTCAGGCTGATGGCGATCGCCGCCAGGAAGAACGGCCCGATGGCTGACTGGGTGAACGAATGGACGCTGAAGATGACCCCCGAGCGGGTCAGGAACGTGCCGAGGAGGGTCAGTTCGAAGGTGGCGATGATCAGCGCCAAGGTCCAGATCTTCAGCGTGCGGCGGCGCTCGGCGACCATGCTGGAGTGGATGAAGGCGGTGGCCGTCAGCCACGGCATGAGCGCGGCATTCTCCACCGGGTCCCAACCCCAGTAGCCGCCCCAGCCGAGCACCTCATAGCTCCACCAGCCGCCGGCGATGAGGCCCAGCGTCAGGAAGGTCCAGGGCACCAGCGTCCAGCGCCGGACGATGGCCAGCCACGCTTCATCGGTGCGGCGCGTGATGAGCGCGGCCATGGCGAAGGCGAACGGCACGCTCATGCCGACGTAGCCCAGGTAGAGCAGCGGCGGATGGAGACCCATCAGCGGATGGTTCTGGAGCAGGGCGTTGGGTCCGGGGCCCTCGCTCGGCACTGGCGTCATGCGCTCGAACGGGTTGCTGGGGATGACCATGACGATGAAGAAGAAGACCGCGATCGCTGACAGCGTCGCGCCGACCCACGGTATCAGCACCGGATAGCGCTGGCGATAGAGATACAGCGCCAGCGCCGAGAGACCGGTCAGGATCAATCCCCAGAACAGGATCGAGCCCTCGAGCGCCGCCCACAGCGAGATGATCGAGTAGAACAGCGGCGTGGTGGTGCTGTTGTGGCGGGCGACGTAGGCCACGCTGAAGTCATGGCGCACGAGCAGCAGGACCATAACGTATGAGGCGAACAGCGACAGCACGAAGGTGGCATACACCGCGTTGCGCGCGGTGGCCAGCAGCCGCGGGTCAGCGTGCCGGGCGCCGATGACGAAGGCGGCCGTGGCGAAGATGCTCGCGGCCAGTGCCAGCACGATGGCGATGTAGCCAACGTTGGCGACCATCTACGGCTCTAATGCGGGCGTGTCTGGTCGGGGACGCCGCAGCCTGGGTCGTCCCTCACCCACGAGTTGGTCGGTCATCCCCCGCCACCCTCGCTCGTCGGCTGTCGATCGAGAATGAGTCGCAGGTACTCCCCCATCGTGTCCCGTTCGAGCCGGCCGAAGGCCCGTTGGTGGATGACCCCGTAGCGGTCGATGAAGTAGTGGCTGGGCAGGCCGATCACCCCGTACGCGTTCCGAGCGGCGGAGCCGGGATCCAGCACGACCGGGTAGGGGATGGCGTTGTCGGTGACGTGGCGCCGCACCACCTCGGGCGCTTCCTGTGCGTTGATGGCCACGATGACCAGCCCGTCCGGGCGGTGCTCGCGGTAGGCGTCGATCAGGTCTGGCATCTCGCGCTGGCAGGCAGGACACCAGGTCGCCCAGAACACGATCCACAGCGGCTTGCCGGCATAGTCGGCGAGCGAGACCGCGCGTCCGTCGAGGTCGGTGATCTGCAGATCGTCGCCCGCCCCGCTGACGCCGGGTGCTCGACGGCCGATATCCAGCCCGGTCTGCGCCGCGACCAGACGATGAAGCTGGTCGGCGGGATTGGCGCCGCCTGCTCGGTTCGGCGGCGTGGAGGCCAGCGGCCGGGTGAGGACCAATAGGAAGAGTACGCCGGCGAGGCCCGAGGCCAGCAGGTGCAGCTGGCGGAGGCGCAGCCGGCCGAATCGAGGCCCGCCAGCTCGCGGCCGGCCCGCCGAGGCGTCCGGGATCCCGAGCCGGTCGCTCTCGTCCCCCTCCCGCGGCACGCCGACCTCGCGCATGTCAGCGGCGTCGGAGCGGGTCACGGCGTCGGCTGGCCACCGGCATCCTCTGAGCATGATGGTGAGCACGCAATGAGGTACGTCGCGAAGCCGTAGGCGCCTCGCTCGCCTGCCACCAGGTAGGTGATGCGGACCGAGTCCAGGCTGAATTCTCCAGCGCCCGTGCCGCGCAGGCCGACGATAAGGTCCCGCGGCTGATTCGGATTGACGCTCGGTGCCACTTCGAGACCTTGGGAGTCGCTGGGTCGCGCGGCCACGCCGTCAGCCGGCAGTTGTCCGCCGGGACTGAGCAGCGCAAAGCCGATCACGGTGGCCCCGCCGCCGCGGGCGTTCAGCGGTTCGACTCGTTCGAGGGGGAGCGCCTCGCCCCCGCACGCCGACAGCCGCAGCAGCGGCAGCCAGCGCTCTTCGCCGGCATCCAGGCCGATCGGCGCCGGCGACTCGGCATGGCTCAAGCCGCTGACCTCGGCCAGCGGCCCGTAGCTGCAGGCTGCATTCTGTCCGCCGCGCGCCGGTAGGGTCAGCAGCACCAGGCCGCCGCTCGTCAGCAGGGCGGTGACGAGCAGCCCGCGCATCAGTTGGCGTGCCCAGGCGCGCGGGTGCAGGTCCAGCCCGAGGAATCCCAGGATGATGGCGACGGCGGCGATCAGCGGGATCATCACCCGATCGGCGAGCTCCGGCGGTGCGCCGGTCGCGCGCGGGTCGGGATCGAACGCCCCGCTCAGACGTCCCAGCATCCAGAGCCCCCCGATGGCGAATACCGCGACGCTGCCGACCAGGTAGGCGGCTCGATCACGACGCTCGGGCGTGGCCCGCAGCCATAGCGCCAGGACGACGATCGTCACGCCCTCACTGAGCGAGGCGGCGGCATCGGCCATCCCGAGTTGCTCGGCCTGTCCGGGCTCGGCTCCGAATGGCAACCCCAGCGAGCGCCACACGAGCCAGATGCCGATGATCGCCGCGCTGCCTGCGATTCCGAACCAGTACCAAGCCCTCGGGCGCGGGGCCAGCAAGAGAACGGCGGCGCCGAGCTGAATCAGACCGACGGAGATGAAGAACGCGGGGAACGGCGGCGACTCGTTGATGTGGACTGCGACCTGCGCCAGGTGGATCACGCCAGCCGCCAGGCTGAGGATCGCCGCGACGCCGCGCAGCCAGGGACCACGTGCGTCTTCCACCGCGTCGGTTCTCAGCGCTCGTCGGACCAGGCCGCTCGGCCGGGCCAGGACGGCCGCCTGACGCCGCACGTGGGTCATCGTGGCTAACTGGCCAGGACCCGTTGCAGCTCCACGAGTAGGGTCTGATTCGGCACGTACATCGTGAAGTTGGGCGGGCCGCCATAGTCGGCGCGCCACTGAATGATGCCGTCGGCCCCGACCAGGATGAAGGTATGGCCGGGCATCGTGCCTTGCATCATTCCGTACGACAAGGCGTCGTAGCGCCGCGACACCGACCTGTCCACGTCGGCAAGCGCGGGGATCGATACTCCAGCCTGGCGCGCGTGCTGCGCTTGGGCCTCAAGCGGGTCGATCGAGATCGCCACTACCTGATCGACACCAAGCGCGGTGAACTGCGCAAGGTCCCTCTGCACGTCGGCAACCTGCTGCCAGCACGGCGCACACATCAGGCCTTCGTGGAAAAAGAGCAGCACGGTCTTGCCGCGCTGCGCCGATAACTGATAGGTGCCACCGGTCGCGCTGGGCAGCGTGAAATCGGGTGCCTCCTGGCCGACACCCGGGTCACCGACGGCGTACTCGCTCGAGCCGGTGGTCGGAGCGCCGGACAGCGTGTTGGCGGCGGCCACGCCGACGACCACGATGAGGGCCAGTGCGCCGAGACCGACCGCCCACAGCGGCACAGGACCGACGTGCTGGCTTAGGATGCCTGCGCGGCGAGGCTCTGATCGTCGCTGGATGCGACGCTGCGGTCGACTCACTCCGCTACCTCCTCATCGTTGGCATCGGCCACTTCCACTCGGGATGACTGCCACCATAGGAAGGCGGCAATCGCCGCCAGCACCGCAAACACCACGATCCCCGGGACACCGCCAAGCAGCGCCAGCACGCTGTCGCCGAACTGGCGCAGGGCCAAGCCGAGCTCGGCGAGGCCCGGAACGCTCACGAACTCGTTAGCGGTGGCGGCCAGGGCGAGCACCAAGATGCCCATGGCAATGAATAGCACGCCGCCGATCAGGTTGGTGCTGTGGACCTGGAAGCGCCGCCCGAAGACCGCGAGGTGCACCTCGGTGCCCCGCACCCATCGGCTCCTCGAAAACCCGAGACGGTCACCGGCCAGCGCCAGCATGAAGAGCGGGAAGACCATACCGAACACGTAGGCCAGCGAGACGGCCAGGGCACCGGGGAAGGAGGTGGTCAGGGCGGTCAGGGTCAGCACCCCGATGAGCACTGGGGCGCAGCACGAGCTGGCCGCGCCGGAGAAGACGCCGATCGCGAAGACCGACGCTCCGGGGCGCCCTTGGAATGTGGGCGCACGCAGGAACGGCAGTTCGAAGCCTCGTCCGCGAAAGGTCATTACACCGAGCGTCAGCAGGAACAGTCCGCCGATCACGAACAGCACGGTGTGGTAGCGGCTGAACAGCTGCCCCAGCGCGGCCAGCCCCAGCGCGATCGGCACGATCACGATGGCGATCCCGGCCGCGAACAGAAAGGTCATGCGCAGCAGGCCGCCAAGGCTCGTGAAGGTGGCCGCGAAATAGGATGGCAGCAGCACGGTGATACAGCACGGCGCGAGGAGCGCCACGAAGCCGCCGATGAAGCCGCCGAGGATGCTCGATCCGAGCAGGACGCTGTCCATTGGTCCTTATGCCGTCGCCTGGGCCAGGAACCAGCGCAGGTCCTCTTCGGAGATCCGCTCGACCGCAATGATGTCGCCGTCGAGCAGCACGACCGGGAAGCGCAGCACGCCCAGCTCGAGCGAAGCTTGACGGCCCCGCGCGGAGTCCGCCGGAACCTCCCGCACCTCCACCCCGGGGAAGTCGGGTCGAACCTCGGCCAGCAGGCGCTCGAGTCGTCTGCAGTCGCGGCAGTTGGCCATGGTCACGTACTCGAGAAGGGGACGCTCGCTGTCGTCGGCGACGGGGCGCGGCTCGGGACTCACGGACACAGCAAGTACCTCCTGCTTTGGCGGTGGTCGGCGGGAGAAGGCCCCCACCCGCGTGGCGAACACTACTAACCGAGTGTAGCAGCCCGTCGCCATCCGGCCCGCAGGGGCGTCGGTTACACGCGGTCCGGCGACGACCCGTGGCGTACTACACAGAGGTCGTAGTATCATTATTGCCCTCCCTGCCGATTGCGGAGACCCACATGTATTTCCTCGAAGATCGTCAGCAGATGGCCCTCGTCGACCCGGTCATCATCGCCAGCGCAGTGCTGGCGATCATTGCGATCGGGTTCGGGCTCTGGTCGCGTCGGGAGCTGCGACGACGACCGAGGCGCGGACCGGCGTACCACGTGTTCCGACAAGATGTGGCTTCGGCGCTGCTCGTCTGGGGCGTCGCCCAGCTGGCGTTGGCGGCCGGATGGGCGCTGCGGGTGGAGGGACTGCGCATGCCGATCTGGTCCTATCTCGGCCTCGCCATCGGGCTGGCGATCGTGGCGGTGGCGGGGCGGCGCGAGCGAGCTGCGTGGCCCGCGCTGGCGAAGACCGACGGCGTCGAGCTGTTGCCGGATGGCCGCGTGCAGCGCGGGACAAGCCAGACATGGGAGATGGGCTTCCTGGCCGGCGCCGGGCTCGGGCTGGTGTCGTACCTGGTCAGCGCCGGCCACGCCTACGGGCACCCAATCCACTGGGTGACCACCGGCCTGACGCTGCTGGCGGGGTACGCCCTCGGACTGGCTATGTGGTCCCCGCGCTTCAAGCTGGAGGCGGTGCGCTTCCGCCAAGTGCCGGCCGGGGGCAAACGCAGGCGGCCGACGGCGGCCGACGAGCGTCGTGAGTCCGGACGCACGCGGACGATCTGAACGGTACTGAGGAGGTAATCGGGTGAACATCCTACGAGCCTGCTTCGACTGGCGGGTCCTGACCGCGTTGGCCGCGCTCGGCGTCGGCATCTTCGTGGTCGCGCCCGGAATTGCGGCCGCGGTGCTGCCGCTGCTCATCTTGGCCGCTTGCCCGCTGTCGATGATGCTGATGATGAAGTCGATGGGCGGGCACCAGAAGTCATCGGAGGCGGCTCCCCAGTTGGAGGGCGGCGAT
This sequence comes from Candidatus Limnocylindria bacterium, assembly GCA_050695855.1. GTDB lineage: Bacteria > Chloroflexota > Limnocylindria > QHBO01 > QHBO01 > DASTEQ01. Next base: position 4,166 of record JBOGTA010000048.1, on the reverse strand, counting down.
CGGGTGGCCGCGCTACGCACCGAGTTGGTGGAGCTGGGCCGGCGACAGGAGGGACTGGCCGGCGAACTGGCGGCATTCGAAGCTACGCAAGCGGCTGAGCCTCAGCCCGACACACCGGTCACCCCAGCCCAACCAGCCCGCTGAGCCTGGCATTCGTGGGGCGGGGATCCCACGTGTGATGGAGCAGACGATCGTCGCCGACAGGCCGGCGGAGCGCCGCCGCGAACCGCGGCGCTTGCTGCGCTGGCTGCTGGTCCCGGTACTCGTCGTGCCGCTGACTCTGCTGCTCGGCTACGGCTTCAGTCGAGACCCGCAGGCGCTGCCCGCGGCCCTGCTCGACAAACCGGCGCCGAGCTTCGACCTGGTCGGCATCGACGGGCGCTCCGTCGCGAGCGAGTCGCTCCGCGGCCGTCCGGTGGTCATCAACTTCTGGGCCAGCTGGTGCCTGGAGTGTACGCGCGAGCATCCGGTGCTGATGGACGGCCACCGGCGCTATGGGGACGAGGTCGCGTTCATTGGCGTTCTGTACCAGGACCGGGTGGAGGACGCGCGCGCGTACCTCGCGATCAACGGCGACAGCGGGTATCCGAATCTGATCGACCCGGAAGGGCGCTTGGCCCTCGAGTTCGGGGTGACCGGCGTGCCCGAGACCTTCTTCCTCGACGCCGACGGGGTGGTGCGCTACAAGCAGTGGGGCCGGCTGACCCGCGATGTGCTTGACGCGCAGGTACGCGCCCTAGGCGGGACCGCGGGGGCACGATCGCCGTGAAGACCTCTACGCTTGCCTGGTACAGTCTGGCGCTGTTGCTGGCGGTCGCGCTCATGGTCGCGGCGCTGACGGCCACGAAGCCCGCTCCCTCGGCAGCCGACCGCGCCGACGCCATCGCCGCCGAGTTGCGCTGTCCGGTGTGCCAAGGGCTGTCGGTAGCCGACTCGCCGTCCACCACGGCACGCGAAATCCGACGCCAGATCGAGGTCCTGCTCGCCCAAGGCGCGAGTGCGGAGCAGGTCAGACAGCACTTCGCGGCGCGCTACGGGGACTGGATCCTGCTCAGCCCGCGCCCTGCTCTGGCCTGGGTCGTGCCGCCGCTGGCGGTCGCGGCCGGCGGATGTCTGCTCGTGGTCTGGCTTCGGCGCTCACGTCGGACGGAGGCGAATGTGGCTGATGCCGCGGGCCAGACGGCGCTCCGCGAGCGGGTGCGCAGGGAGGTGCGCGAACTCGATGCCTGATCTCGGCCAGGTCGGCCTCCTCATCCTGATCGGCATTCCGCTCGCATTGCTCATCGCACATCCGTTTGCGGCGCGGGGCGAACTGGAGTCGGGCCCGCCCGACGCGCAACTGGAGGCCTTAGCCCTCCGCCGCAGCATTGCCTACGACGCACTACGCGACCTCGAGCTGGACTTCCGCACCGGCAGTCTCACCGGCCGCCAGTATCTTTCGCTGCGAGAGAAGGCGGAGCTGCGAGCGGCCGTCGCCCTGGCCGACCTCGAGGCTGCGGCCAGTTACGCTGATGGTGCAACCGCTGCGCCGGCCGAGGCTCGCCGGTGGCGGCCGGGGCGCCGGCTGGCGGCGGGCTTGGCCGGGCTACTGGCGGTCGTGCTACTCGTGGGGTTCGTCCTCCCCGAGCCGTTATCGCTCGCCAACGGCACCGTCGTCAACGAGCCGCTGGCCCAGGCCCTGGCCGCGGAAGAGGCGCGAGACGCCGAGATCGCGTGGCTCCAAGCTCGATTGACTACCGAGGAGGCGCCCGATCCGGAGGTGCTGTCGGACCTCGCCGACGCGTATCTGGCCGGCGATAGCCGCGATGATCTGATCAAGGCCGCCCTTGCGCTGCTTGTGCTAATCCAGCTGGACCCGGATAACGAAAGCGCCCACGTCCGCATCATCAGCGCCTACATGCGGGCGGGAGATTACGACGACGCCTCGCGGGCGGCCGACGCGCTGGAGAAGCTCAACCCCGATTCAGCCGACGTCCTGTTCTTCCGCGGTCTGATCGCGCTCCGCGGCCGGGGGGATCGGCGCGCCGCCGTCGAAGCCTTCGACCGGTTTCTTGAGCAGGCTCCTGACGATCCCCGCGCGGGCATGGTGCGCAGCCTCCGGGCCGAGGCGGCTGGCGAACTACCGCCCGGTTCATGAGTTGGCGGGTGACCGATGACTGAGCTGCCTGGCCCGCCGGTGGGTACCGCGACGTTCGCCATGCGGGCGTCGACCGACGTGCCGCACTGCACCAGCCTGTGAGGACGCCCGCCGACTCGATGACTCGGCTGTAGTAGGATCGCCCGAGATCGTGGAACGACCGGAGCAGATGAACACGGACTACCTGGGCCCGCTCGAGCGACGTGTGATGACGGAACTGTGGAACCACGGCCAGCGCACGGTGGGCCAGACCCTGGAGTCGCTGAACGCGACGTCGGACCGTAAGCTTGCCTACACCACAGTCATGACCGTCCTGGTCCGGCTACGCGACAAGGGCTATGCCACACGGCGGGCGAGCGGGCGCAGCTACGTGTACCAGCCGGCTATGAACGAAGCCAGCCTCACCGCCAGCGTTGGCCGCCGAGAGCTCGGCCGCCTCGTCGAGCGCTACGGAGCCGCCTCGCTGGCTCAGTTCGCCGAGGATCTGACCACATCAAACACTGACTTGGTGGCCCGTATCCGCGAGCTTGGCGGGAACGAGGGAGACGCGCCGTGACGAGGCGAGAGGCGGCGGTGGTGGGCGTGATCGGCAGCTCACTGGCCATGGGTATGTGCATGGCCATTCTGCCAGTGCCTGGGCACCTCGCCGCGTGGTCGGTTCCGTTGGTAGCACTGCCCGGAGCGCTTGCCACGGCACTGGCGGGCGCCATCGCCTGGCGGGCCGGCCGCCACAGCCGGCTGGCGCAGGAGCTGAAGCGCCGGGCACGCCCGGTTGAACTGGCTGGCGTGCAGGTACAACACGTGGAGGGGCTCGACGCAGCTCTCGTTGCCGGGCTCCGGCGACCGCGGATCTATTGCGATCGTGATTTGGCTGACCGACTCACCACCCACGAGCTGCGTGCCGTGCTCCTTCACGAACGGCACCACCAACTCGACCGCGCTCCGGCCAAGCTCGTGGTGCTGGAGGCCATCGCGCCGGTGCTCCGGATCGTTCAGGCTGGGCGGGCGTGGCTCGAGCATCGGTACGCCGCGCTCGAAATCGCCGCCGATCGGTACGCGATCGAGCACAGCGTCTCGCGGGCGAGCCTTGCCGGGGCGCTGATCAAGCTTGCCCCCGCACGGCAAACCTTCGGCGTCGGCTTCGCCTCCGCGGCCGACATTCGGCTTAAGGCACTGCTCGACGGCGACCTGCCACCCAAGTCCGCATCTCCTGCCACCTGGCTTGCAGCCGTAGGCGCAGCAGCGGCTGTCTGCGTTGCGCTGCTCGCCATCGCCTAAGCCGTCGTCGTGCCCTGAGCGAGCCAGCCGATCGAAGCGACACCCGAGTGGTCCGAGCCGCTAGCCGCCGGAGAGGTCTTGGCGCGCGTTGAGATAAGACTCGCGATCGATCTCTCCGCGCGCGTACCGCAGCTCGAGCTCGTTCAGCGCCCGTGAGGCGCTCGGGGACTGGTCGCGTTCGCCCCTGAACAGCTGCCGAGCGATCCAGACGCTTGCCAGCACGATCAGCACGAGCGCCGCCAGGCCGAGCAGCCACGCGAGCCAGCCCATGGCCATGCAATCCATCGCGCCACCCATCATCGGGGCAACGCTTCCTTCCTGCCCAGCATCATCTACTACGACAGTGTAGCATCGTATTCGCCGGGAAGCGATTCCGGTCCGAACGCCGAGGAGGCCACCATGGAGGCAGCGATGGAGATGATGCGGCAATGCATCGACGCGATGCAGGGCATGATGCAGATGATGGATGGCACGAGCGCCATGTCCGGCATGGTGGGTGGCATCCGGGGCCCGGCCGCGGGGGCCAGCGGGGGTGACGCGGCGGCGCTCCTGATCATGAGCCCCCTCGGCTGGACGCTCGGCGCCCTGATCGCAGCCGGCGCCCTGGTACTGATCGGCGTCGCCGTGCGCCGCCGGCGACCTCGCGGCGCCCACAGCCCCGCCCGCCAGGAACTCGATCGACGCTATGCGATCGGCCGTCTCGATCGGGACACCTACCTGGCGATGCGCGCGGATCTGGCCCCTGCTCGAG
>JBOGTA010000047.1:0-7719 GCA_050695855.1 Candidatus Limnocylindria bacterium | reverse complement strand
CGCCACGACGGCGGCGCGGGGTACGCGAGCCGCTGGCCATGAAATGCGCCGCGTTGGGGCCGCGGCGGTCGCAAGCAGGGCCCGTCGCGCCAGCTCTTTCCGCTCGGTGCTCGGTGGCGCAACCTCCGGGGCGTACGTCCAAATCAGTTCGACGTCATCCATCACTTCGCTCCAGGAATTGGATCCGCTCTCCGTCTGCGTATTGCCCGATGGGGCTGAGAAGTTCTCGGAGCCGGCTGCGCGCGCGGTGGAGGCGGCTGCGGACGGTGCCGATCGGTACGTCCAGGGCGACCGCCACCTCCTCATATGTGAGGTCGGCCCAGGCGATGAGCAGGAGCACGCTTCGGTCCGCCTCCGGCAGCCGGGCCAATGCGTGGCCGATCAGGGTCGCCGCGCCCTGCGCATCGAGGCGGCTTGCCAGGGCGTCCGCGTCAGTCTGAACTGGTACCGGGTCTGGCAGGCGGCCGTAGGCGCGGAGGCGGCGCACCTCCGTCCGCGCGTGGCGGCGGAGGATGTTGGTCGCGATGCCGTAGAGCCACGGCCGCGCATCCAGTCCGCTGGGTCGGAAGCGCGCCCGGGACTGAAACGCGGCCAGGAAGACGTTCGCCGTGAGGTCCTCGGCAAGCTCCCACCCCACGCGACGGGCGAGATAGCGGTGGATTGCGTCGTAGTGGCGGTCGAAGATCAGCCCGAAGCGCGCCGGGTCGGTCAGCGACTCGGCGATGTCCGACCCATCGGCGGCTCGATCTTCCACCACCCCATATTGCCCGCACCGGCGTCTCCGGTTCGCGGGGTGTAGCCTGCCATTGGTCCGTCACGTCAGCGCTGGAGAGGATGGTGGCCATGTCTGAGCCGGTTGCCTTCATCAGTCATTTCGCGGTCAAGCCAGGCAAACGCGACGACCTCAGGCAGCTCTATCAGGATTCCGCGCGGCGGTTGGAGGCGGAGAAGCCGCGTACCCTCGTCTTCCTCGCGTACTTCAACGAAGCCGGCACCCAGGTCAGCTTCTTCCACGTGTTCGCCGACGCGGAGGCGCTGGATCTCCACTTCGAGGGCTCGGATGAACGGGCACGCGCGGCCTACGTGTACCTGGAGCCGCAGGGGTGGGAGTTCTACGGCCGGCCCAGCCAAGCAGTCTTGGAAACGATGCGACACGAGGCGGCCTCAGCCGGCGTCAGCCTGATCGTGGACACGGACTACCTGGGTGGGTTCCTTCGTCTCGGGCCGTCGTGACGGGACCGCTCAGTGCCGGATCCAGGCCACCGTCCAGCGCAGTGAGGCAGCGGCATGCCGGGCTAGACCGGCTACGCCCCCGTACACGCGGTAGATGTCGACGATCAGGAGGATGATCAGGGCCAGCTCGACTGCCTTGGTGATGTAGCCCAGGCTGTAGAAGCCGCCGATCACCAGCCAGGCCACGATCGAAGCGACGGCGTAGCCGATGAGGGCGACGCGCGGCAGCCAGCCGAAGCGGACCACAAGCGGATGGGTCACCGCAGCAGCGAAAACGTAGGCGGCCGCCAGGGCGAAATAGCCCAAGGCGTTGAGGGTGAACAGCATCCCGCCGAGGCTCAGGTGAATCGCACCGGTGGCCAGGGTCAGGGCTACGATGCCGGTGGTCAGCGCCGCGGCCAGGGCTCGACTGGAACGCGGGGCGGTGGTGGCAGCCATGTCTGAATACCTCACCAACTTACGTGTTAGCCTACTGTATCTAGTATATCCATTAGATGGATACTGTCAAGGAACAAGTTATGGAGGATGCGGAGCAGATTCGGCGGGACTTTGCGGCCGCCTGGGGCCGGATCGGAATCGCCTGGGGCGTGGCGCCATCCACCGCCACGGTGCAGGGCTACATGCTCCTTCATGGCGGACCGCTGACCGAGGCCCAGCTACGTGAGGCGCTGGGCTTCTCACATCGGGCAACCCTTCTCGCGCTGAGCCAATGCGAGAGCTGGGGCCTGATCGAGCGCAGCGAGCCGATCCGGACCGGCCGTCGCGGGCCGGCGTCGAAAGCCTGGGTCCCGGTCGGCGACCACTGGCGCTGGTTCGGGCGCGTCGCGGGCGCCCGGAAGGAGCGCGAAACCGATCCGGCAATGCCGCTGCTCGAGGAATGCCGGCGGCGAGCGAAGGACGTTGAGTCTGGCGATCTGGGGATGCGGCTCGAGTCGCTGGTGAAATTCGTGGACGAGTTCGACCGGGGCATCGGCGTCATCGTTCGCGCCAACCCGGAGGCCCTGGCCCAGCTATTCGGGGTCCTTGGCCGGATGGAGCCGGCGACGGTCGATCGGCTCATCGAAGCCCTGGCCAGGGTCCCGGAGGAGGAGCTCGCCAAGGCGGGCGCCACCCTGGCCGGCATGCGGCCTGAGCTGCTGCGTGGCTTCATCGGCCTAGCCAGCCAGCGCGGGATCGCGCGCGTGCTCCGGGGGCGAAGCTAGATCCGAATCAGGCGCTCAGGTGGAGCGCGTCGACCTGACGCCGACTTATCGGCCTCAGCAGAGGCCTATGGAGTTTGCCTGAAGATTGGGAGGAGGCCCCCGCGCGACTAGCGGAGATCGTCCGCCGTAACTCCGGCTGGCAGGGTCCAACAGGGCCCGAAGCCTTCCCGCGTTTCTCCTTGGATCGCGTCAGGGGGAGGTGTCAGAAGTGTTCCATCCGTCAGCTCTACGCTCCAGGCATCGCAGACGACGACGCGGAAGATCTGTGGGCGGACTCCCCAGTACCACACCGCGATGAGGAAGACCGCCGACAGGGCCAGCGCGATAAGCCACCCCCCAGCCCGCGTCATACCGAGAACCCCATAGAGCGAGCCCCTCCGGCTATCCCCCAACCGGGCCCCGGCGGCCACCGTGGCCTGGCGGCCGCCCGAGAACGCCTGCGAGCAACGCGAAGCCCTCCGGAGTCCCGGGCCATCGCCGTTGAAGGTTCTCGGTGCCCAGCCGCCGCGTGACGTACCGCAGGACCAGCACGGCCACCACAACGTCGTCCAGCGGGCCGATGATCGGGACGAATTCGGGGATGAGATCAACCGGGCTGACGAGCCACACCAGGAGGCCGACCAGTGCGAGCCTCACACCAAGTGGGGTCGACCGGTCGCCGATGAGTTGACGGACGAGGCGCAGGACGTCCGGGACAATCCGCACCAGCTCGCCGAGTCGCACGTCGCGGGGTCGCACGATCCACAGGACGGCGACGAACAGGAGCCATGCGACGATCAGGCTGCCGACGATGGCAGGCACGATGCTCCAGTCCACGGAGCAATTGTGACGCGACCGTCAGACAGGCTCGGCCAGATCGGCCTCAAGGTCCTCGCCTACGCCCTCGTCTTCGTCAGCGGCCATCGGGTCAGACGGAGCCTTCGCGCGCCGGGCGAGCAGCACGAATGGCAGCGCCAGGGCCTGGATGCCGGCGGAAACGAGGTAGGAGACCGCATAGCCGCTGACGTCGGCCACGCGCCCGAGGAACGGCTGGGCCACCACGCCGCCAGCCGAGCCCATCAGGGAGTCGAACGAGAGAACCGTGGCCCGTTGCTCCGACGGGATGACCCCGTTCAAGAATGCCGATCGCATGGGTCGAGTGACCGCGACCACGAAGGACCACACGGCCAGCAGCACCAGCGCCACGACGAACCCCGGCGACAGGCCCAGGATGGCCAGGATCGCGATCCCCAGCATCCCGCCGCCGATGAGCGCATCGGTCCGCCGCCGGAAGAGGCGCCGGACCCACGGGACCGTCAGCCCCGCCGCGATCTGTACCCCGGCGAAGATGGCGGCCGCCAGGCCGGCGATGCTGTACGCGGTGGGATCGCCGTACAGCTCCAGCAAATAGGGCTGGGCGGCGTAGAAGACGTAGATCCCGGTGCCGGCGGTGAACGGGATGGCCAGCATCAGCCAGCGGACCGGCGGGTTCCGGAAGCCGCCGTCGACCGAACCGCGGAGGACGGTGCGGACCGCCTTCCCGGCGCTGACGTCGCGCTGCGGCGTGAACCCGATGTCGTGCATGAAGCGCAGCGCCACCAGCATGGTCAGCCCCAGCATTCCGGCCCGGACGAGGTATGGCACGCCCAGGTTGCTGATCTGCGCGATCACCCCTCCCCCCACCGTCCCGATCAGCATGGCCGCCCCGCCAACCGTCTGGGCGCGCCCGAACACGTGCTCCAGGTGGCCGCGGAAGCCCGTGGCCTGCAGGGCATCCACCAGCCACGCCTCGGTCGCGCCAGAGAAGAACGTGAAGCCCAACCCCAGAAGGATCGAGGCGATGGCCCAGCCCCACATCGGGGCGTGGATCTGCCACATCGCCAGGTACAGCAGGGTGGAAAAAAGCAGGGTCACCGTGCCCAGCACGAACGAGAAGCGGCGGCCGCGGGTGTCGGCGACCACGCCGGTGGGGATCTCGAAGAGCACCATCCCCGCCGTGAAGAAGGCGTTGGCGGCGAACGCCTCCGCATTGCTGAGGCCTGCATCGAGCAGGAAGATGGTGTTGATGCCCCAGATGAACGACGAGGCCAGGGTGGTGAGGAGGGTGAGGACCAGGTAGGTCCGCTCCACCGTTCGAGCGGAGTCGGTGCTGCCCTGGCTGGCGCTCATATGCGGACTGTACCTGCGTCCCTGGTCCCAGTGACGACGGGCTCCTAGAGCGAGGTCCGCAACGGGGGGAACTCCGAAGGCAGGTCCACGACCTCGACCTGGTAGAGGACGTCCGGGCGCGGGAACCCACGGAGCTTGTGCTGGCCCAGGTTGCGGAAGCGGATGTCGGCGCCGAGCCCCTCCACGATAGCTTCGTGAACCGATCGAGAGATCAAGATCTGGCCGCCATGGGCGGCCTGGCAGACGCGCGCGACGGCGTTGACCGATAGGCCGACGTAGCCGGTTTCGGTTCGAGTGGGATGCCCTCGATGGACGCCGATCCGCGCTCGGACCTGGCGCTCATCGGGCCAGCGCTTGTCTCGCATCCGGCGCTGAATGGCGAGCGCCGCATCAAGGGCCGCGTGCGGGCGGGCGAAGGCAGCCAACAGCTCGTCGGCGTGAACGTCCACATCGTGCCCGCCCGACCGCCGCACCTGGGCGCGGATGAGGCGGCGGACGTCCGCCAGGAGCGCGGCGTATCTGTCCTCGAGATCGGCGAGGAGCATGGTCGAGCCCTCGATGTCGGCCATCAGGAAGGTGACCGCCCCGGTGGGCCATTTCCCGGCGCGTCGATCCTGAACGTCCATCTGGCCGCGGCTGCGCTCCCGACGCAGCTGGGATTCGATGAAGCCCACCGGCAGCACCCCGAATCGGCGGGCCGCCTTCAGGATCTTGGTTCGAGCCTCCTCGCGGGCGGCATCCGACTCGAACTGGACCTGGTTGAACCGGCCCAGGGCCGACCGGATGTGGGCCTCGTCGTAGATCGGCAGCCGGCGGCGGCCCCGCGAATCGATGTACGCGAAGGCGCTCTTGGGGAGTTCGGCGCGCTTTCGGTCGCTGAGCTTGGCCATGGAACGGCGTGCGAGGCTCGGGTGAGCCAGCTAGAGGCGGACCCTGGCGGGCTGGTTGGCGTCAAACATGTGGACGGTGTCCACGAACCGGACCTTCCCCTCCGCCCGGCTCATTACCAGGGAGTGGGTGCGCGCTCCACCGCCGAAGAAGCGGACGCCGCGCAACAGCTCCCCGTCAGTGACGCCGGTGGCGCAGAAGACGACGTCCTCGCCGCTGGCCAGGTCGCTGGTTCCGTACACGCGGTCATCGTCGTCCACGTCGACGCCCATCTGCCGCCCGCGCTCCTTCTCCTCCTCGGAACGCCAGCGGAACTGGGCCTGGATCTCGCCCCCCAGGCACTTGAGGGCTGCCGCGGTCAGCACGCCCTCTGGCGCTCCGCCGATGCCCATCACCGCATGCACACCGGTTCCCGAAACGGCCGCGCTGATCCCCGCGGTCAGGTCCCCGTCGGGGATGAGCTTGATCCGCGCCCCGCTCTCGCGCAGCTCGGCCACCAGGTCCTCGTGGCGCGGACGGTCGAGGACCACCACCGTGATGTCCGACACCGCTCGGCCCAGGCTGGTGGCGATGATCCGGATAGTGGCGTCCACCGGGTCCGTGATGCTGACGTGGCCGGCCACCCCCGGCCCCACGATCAGCTTGCGCAGGTACGTGTCGGGAGCGTGCATCAGGCCGCCCGGCTCCGACGCGGCCAGCACGGTGATGGAGTTCGGGGCCCCGCTGGCCACCAGGTTGGTCCCCTCCAGCGGGTCGACCGCGATGTCGATCATGACCGCCGCCTCGGGATTCCCCACTTTTTCGCCGATGTAGAGCATGGGCGCCTTGTCCCGCTCGCCCTCGCCGATGACGATGGTGCCGCTCAGGTCGGCCGCGTCCATCGCCTGCCGCATGGCCTCCACCGCGGCCCGATCGGCACCATGCCTGTCGCCGCGGCCCATCTGGCGGGCGGCGGCCAGCGCCGCCGCCTCGGTGGCGGCCATCGCTTCGTCGGTGATGAGCTTGTGCCGCTCAGTTCCCATCGGTCGGTCCGTATCGGTCAGTCGGAATCGGTCAATGCCGGAAGTGACGGCGTCCGGTGAAGACCATCGCCATATGGTGACGGTCGGCGACCTCGATGGCCATCTCGTCCCGCGCGCTGCCGCCCGGCTGGATGATGGCGGTCACCCCGGCCTGGGCCGCGATCTGGATGCCGTCCGGGAACGGGAAGTAGGCATCCGATGCCATGACGCTCAGGGGGGCGCGCTCCCCGGCCTTGCGCAGGGCGATCTCCACGCTCACCGTCCGTGACGGCTGGCCGGCCCCCATCCCGATCATGACGTGGCGCTTGGTGAGGACCACCGCGTTGCTCCGAACGTGGCGCACCACCCGCCAGGCGAACAGGAGGTCGGTCAGCTCTTCCAGGGTGGGGTGGCGCTGCGTGACCACCTGGAGCTCGTCGCGGTCCTCCTCCACCGAGTCCTCGGTCTGGACCAGCAGCCCGCCCCCGATCCGCTTGAGGTCCAGGTCGCCGCTCCGCGGTTTGCTGCCGTCGTCCTCGGCGGGCGGCACCTCCACGATCTCGAATCCTTCCTTGGCGCCCAGGATCTTCACAGCCTCGGGCGTGTAGCCAGGGGCAACGATGGCCTCGAAGAAGCCGGGCTCGATGGCTCGGGCGGTGGGCTCGTCCACCACCCGATTGGCACCGATGATCCCGCCGTACGACGCCACGCTGTCGCCCTCGAGGGCCAGCCGGAACGCATCGGCCAGGTCGACCACGCTGGCCAGCCCGGTTGGGTTGCCATGCTTGACGATGGTGACGGTGGGGGTCTTGAAGTCCGACGCGATCCGCCACGCGGCGTCCAGGTCGAGCAGGTTGTTGAACGACAGGTCCTTGCCCGCGATCTGCCGGGCGCGGCTCAGGACGGCGCCCAGGTCGTCGTCATCGGCGTAGAACGCGCCCTGCTGCTGGGGGTTCTCGCCGTATCGAAGGTCTGCCTTCTTCTCGAACACCAGCGTCAGCCGAGCGGGGAACAGGGTGCCGGCCTGGCGGTTGAGATCGGCGGCGATCTGAGCGTCATGGGCCGCCGTGAGCCCGAACGCCTCGGCCGCCAACTTCTGGCGGGTTTCGGGCGCTACCGCTTTGTCGCGCTTGACGTCACGCAGGACCGATGCGTACTGGGTGGGGCTGGACACCGCCGCCACCCACTCGTGGTTGGCGGCAGCCGCCCGGAGGAGCGCCACGGCCTCGAGGTTCTCGCCGGGACCC
>JBOGTA010000046.1:0-12435 GCA_050695855.1 Candidatus Limnocylindria bacterium | reverse complement strand
GAAGTCGAGTGTCTTGAGGATGGCCAGGCGCTCGTTTTCTGTCATCGCTCCAGATCGGCGCCTGAGAGGATATCCGCTCCCCCGATTTGCAACCGCTCCTAGCTACAACCTGACGTTGACCCGCAGTTGAGGCACTTGTAGCAGGACCCGTTGCGGACCATGATCGAGCCGCAATCGGTACAGGCCGGCGAATCGGCGGTGTCAAAGATTACGGTGGGCTGACCGGCTGACAAGCGCTCTTCCCGGGTGAATCCATGGCCGTTGTGCTGGGCCACGATCTTCAACCCATCCATCAACCCCGGCAATGGCTCCGGTACCGCCTCGTCCTCGACATCGGCATCGGTCCGTGCCGCGCTGGCCTGCGGGGAGTCATCAACGCCCCGTGCCTTAGCCGACTCGACCGTGGTCTGGGCTGCCGGGGGCGGCGCTGCCGAGCCCTGCGAGGCTGCGTCCCCATCGGCAGCCTCCCCACGCACTGCATCGGCCTCAGACAAGGTCATCTGGCGATTGATCACCCCCACCACGTCCTGCTCATCCCGACTCAAGAACTTGGTGGCCAGGTACCGGAAGATGTAGTCGATCAGCGACTTGGCCATGGGCACGTCCGGGTTGGTCGTGAACCCCGCCGGCTCGAAGCGCAGGTGGCTGAACTTGTTGATGAGGTCCGGCAGCGGCACCCCGTACTGGAGCGCGATGCTGACCGCGGTGGCGAACGCGTCCATCAGCCCGCTGATGGTCGACCCCTCCTTGGCCATGCGGAGGAAGATCTCGCCCGGCTGCCCGTCCTCGTACAGGCCGACGGTCAGGTAGCCCTCGTGCCCCGCCACGTTGAACTTGTGGGTAATGGACGCACGCTCATCCGGCAGGCGGCGCCGATATGGTTTGGGGGGAGCGGCGGCGACCGTTGTGCCCGCAACGGCCTGTGTGACCGCCGCTCCCTGGGAGCCTTCTTTCTTCACGTTCAGCGGCTGCGAACGCTTGGAGTTGTCGCGGTAGATGGCGATGGCCTTGAGCCCCAGCTTCCAGCCATCGATGTAGACCTGGGCGATATCGTCCGGGGTGGATGCCTCCGGCATATTCACCGTCTTGGAGATGGCCCCGCTGATGAACGGCTGGACCGCGGCCATCATCTTGAGATGGCCGTTGTAGTGAATCGACCGATGCCCGTTGGCGGGCTTGAAGGCGCAGTCGAACACCGCCAGGTGCTCGTCGCTCAGGTGCGGCGCCCCCTCGATGGTCTCCTGCTCGTCGATGTAGGCGACGATCTCCTCCGCCTGCGCGGCGCTGTAGCCCAGGCGCTTGAGGGCGTGCGGCACGGTCTGGTTGACGATCTTCAGGTACCCGCCGCCCACCAGCCGCTTGTACTTGATGAGCGCGATGTCGGGCTCCACCCCGGTCGTGTCGCAGTCCATCAGGAACGCGATGGTTCCGGTGGGCGCCAGGACCGATACCTGCCCGTTGCGGAAGCCATGCTCCTTGCCCAGGGCGATGACCTCGTCCCAGGTGGTGAGGGTGGCGTCCAGCAGGTCGGTGGGGATGAGCCGCCGATCCAACCGATAGGCCGCGTCGCGGTGCATGCCCATGACCTTCAGGTACGGCTTGGCATTGCGGGCGTAGCCCGCGAACGGGCCGCCCTGGTCGCGGCTGATCCGGGCTGACTGGAGCTCGGCTTCGGCCTGCATGAGGGCCGTGATGGCGGCCGCGTACGAGCGCCCCTCGTCCGAGTCGTAGGCCAGGCCGCGGTTCATGAGCAGGGCGCCCAGGTTGGCATAGCCCAGCCCCAGCGGCCGATAGGCGTGGGAGTTGATCCCGATCCGCTCGGTGGGGTAGCTGGCGTTGTCGACGATGATCTCCTGGGCGGTCAGCACGATCCGGACCGCGTGCTTGAAGTCCTCGACGGCGAACTCGCCGTCATCGGTCACGAACTTCATGAGGTTCAGGCTGGCCAGGTTGCAGGCCGAGTCGTCGAGGTACATGTACTCGCTGCACGGGTTGCTGGCGTTGATGGGCGCCGTGTTGGCGCTGGTGTGCCAGCGGTTCACCGTGTCGTGGTACTGGATCCCCGGGTCGCCGCAGACCCAGGCCGCCTGGGCCATCTTGTTCAGGAGGTATCGGGCTTTGACGGTGTCCATGGCCCGGCCATCGACGACCGCGTGGGTGGTCCAGTCGGCGTCCTGCTCGACCGCCTCCATGTAGGCATCGGTCACCCGGACGGAGTTGTTCGAGTTCTGGAAGAAGACCGATTCATAGGCCTCGCCCCCGTTGAAGTTGCCGTCGTAGCCGGCATCGATGAGGGCCCAAGCCTTCTTCTCTTCCTTCATCTTGCAGTCGATGAACTCCTCGACGTCGGGGTGGTCGACGTTGAGGATCACCATCTTGGCCGCGCGCCGGGTCTTGCCCCCCGACTTGATGACCCCGGCGAATGCGTCGAAGCCCTTCATGAAGCTGACCGGGCCGGAGGCGCTGCCGCCGCCGCGGAGGCCTTCCCGCTTGGAGCGCAGGGTGGAGAGGTTGCTCCCCGTCCCGCTTCCGAACTTGAAGAGCATGCCCTCGGTGTGGGCCAGGGTCAGGATCGAGTCCATGGTGTCGTCGACGCTGTTGATGAAGCAGGCGCTGCACTGCGGGTGGGCGTCGATGCCCACGTTGAACCAGACCGGAGAGTTGAACGCCGCGCGCTGCTTGAGCAGGATGTCGGTCAGCTCGGCGTGGAAGGTGTCCGCGTCCTCGGGCGTGGCGAAGTAGCCGTCCGTCCGGCCCCAGCCGGTGATGGTGTCGGCCACCCGGCCGATCATCTGCTTGACCGATGTCTCGCGCTCCGGGGTGCCCAGCGTGCCGCGGAAGTACTTGGATGCGGTCACCTGGGTGGCCAACTGGGACCAGGCCTTGGGGAACTCGAGGTTGCGCTGCTCGAAGACAGTCTCGCCGTGCTCGTTGCTGATGACCGCCTCACGCGACTCCCACTCGACGGTGTCGTAGGGGTCCACCCCGGGGCGGGTGAAGCGCCGCTCGACGGTGATCCCGCGCCAGGTCTTCTCCTCCCCCGGCAGGAGCTGGTGGTAGCCAATCTGCTTGGGACCCTTCACGGCCTTGCCGGGGCCGGTCGCCGTAGCCTCGCCCGGCCCCGTCGCCTTGGCTGCCTCCTGGTGCCCGTTGCCATTTCCACTGGTCTTGGACGGGACGGGGGCGGCGCTGCGTGCCATGGGTCGGGACGCTCCTTTGGTAGGTTCTGGAGTGGTCTTGTGTGACGGGCGGACCTCTCTGGAGGAGATCGGAGAGGTCCGCCACTGGTCATTGCGAGGCGCCGTCAACGGGTTTGGCTGGCGTCGTCTCAGGGAGTTCGAGTCTACTCCCGATAGAGGCTCGGGTCAAGCAAAAATCACAACATGTTGTGGGGGTCTGCGCTGCCGACCCCTACATCATGGGTAATCGCGGAATTCCGTGTGGATCGCCTGTGGACGGACTGTGATCGGCCTGTGGACAGCCCTCATGGTGGCCATGGTCGGCGCATCGGTTGGTGCCCCGTGTATGACATTTTGGGGCTCACCGGCTCAGGAAGACCGCTCCCTCACCGTCCTCGATTCCCACCCCCAGCAGTCCGCCGTCGAACGGAATCACTGAGAGCAGGTTGGGCGGCGTTTCCTGGTGCTGCGTCCAGGCCAGCCCATCGGGAGTCGTCCACCACCGGCCGGGCACGCCCGGTCCGCATCGACACCCGCTCCCGATGCCGAAGACGCGGTCGTCGGACGCGTACACCAGGAGACCACCCCCAATGTCCTCGAGCATGTCGGGCGTCACGGGCGCCGGCACCCAGCTCCCGCCGTCGGCGGACAGCCAGGCGGCGTACCCATTGACCGGGCCGGGTGGTTCGAACGGGGGGTAATTGGCCCATCCCACGGCCACGAGGCCAGGCCCGGCGTTGACGATGGCCTGGGCAACGCCGGCATTTGCCGTAACAGGCAGCGGGAGATCGTGCTGACTCCACGTCCGTCCGTCGGCGGAATCCCACACCACCGGTAGGAGCATTTCGTTCACGCCCCCATCAACAGGTCGCCATACCGCCCCGATGGCCGTCCAACCCGAGTCGCTCCTGACGGTCTGGTAGATCCACCCTTCTTCCGACGAGCGGTATGCCTCCACCCAATCCCGACCGTTCGCGGAGGTCCAGATCGCGGGCCATCCGCCCTGCTCCGGCTCGGGGACGCTGCCTGCGGCAACGAAGATCGATCCCCCGGCAATGTCGTTCACCACCGTTCCGGGCATGTCGAATGGAGTCCCCTCCAGTCGTGTCCACGCTCGCCCATCAGCGGAGACGAGCACCTGCTGCTGGCCGATGCTGCCGACGGCCTGCGTGCCCACGGCGACCAGCCCGCCTGGACCCGATGCCACCTCGTAGAGCGACCCGCCTTCGGCTTGGGGCACCGCCACCTCGTCCCAGGTCCGGCCATCGGTCGAGATCCAGATCATCCCGGTGTACGTCTCGATGCCGGGGCAGATCTCGCATCCCACCGCACCGGCGGAGCCAACCGCCACCCAACCGGGACCGCCGGCGGTCACGTCGAAGACGGTGGCTCCCGGGAAGGTGGCTACGGCGGTCCAGCTGGCCCCGCCCCCGGATCCGATGCTCGGCCGCTCGACCCCGGATGGGACTGGGCTTGCCGCCGACGGCGCGGGCGAGGCTCCGACCGAGGCGCTGGCGGAGGGTACCGGCTCCCCGCCGGACTGGATCTGCATGATGGCCGCGGCGACGAGGAACAGCGCCACGGCGAGGACGGTGAGGGCGGCCGTGACGAGCAAGGCGCCCAAGATCCATGCCGCCGAGCGCCACCTTGGTGATCCTGGCGAGGATTCAGCGGTCGGCTGGTTGGGAACGTCGGTCATCCGGTCCGCCATTGTGCAGCGACGGGGCGATCCAAGCGTGAAATGCGGATCGGTTTGTGCCCTCGCCGGTGACGGGGGTAGGCTGTTCCCGGTGACCGGGCGCCACATCCTTGGGTGGTCCGCGTTGGCGGCGCTGCTCTTGGTCCCCGGCTGCGGGCCGGCGCCTGGGCAAAGCACGGAGGCACCGACACAGATGAGCAGCGTGATCACTCAGCTGAGCCTGACCAGTCCGGCCTTCACCGATGGCGCGGCAATTCCTGCGAAGTACACCTGCGATGGCGAGAACATCTCGCCGCCGCTGACCTGGGGGCCGGCACCAGCCGGGACCGAGGCGTGGGTCCTCATCGCCGAGGACATCGACGCCCGCCTGTGGGTCCACTGGCTCGTCGTCAACCTCCCGGTGGGCGTGTTGTCGCTCCCGGAAGGCGCCTCGGGTTCCATGCCGGAGGGCGCCGTGGAAGGGAGCACCGATTTCGGGCCGGCGGTCTATGGCGGGCCGTGCCCCCCATCCGGGGAGCATCGGTACACCTTCGCCCTGTATGCGCTGGGCGAGCAGTTGGCGCTGGGCGCAGAGATCACCGCCACCCAGATTCGGGCGGCGATGTTCGGGAAAGTCCTGGCCGAGACGAAGCTGACCGGCACCTTCCGGCGCTAGGTCAGGAGCCCAGCCCCGCCCTTCGCCGCCCTCATATGGTCGCTAGTTTGGCGGCCGGTTTCGTGGCGCGGATGATGGCGCTGTACATGCCCGGCGCCGCGTCGTGGGTGGGGGTGACCGAGACGTCGGTCAGGCCCGCTTCCCGGAGCCCATCGGCGAACTCCGACACGGATAGCGCGCCGGCGATGCAGCCGGCGTAGGAGCCGCGTTCCGCACGCTCCTCCGGGGTCAGCGAGTCGTCGGCCACGATGTCGGTGATGCCGATCCGGCCCCCGGGGCGGAGCACGCGGGCCACTTCCCGGAAGACGGCCGGCTTGTCCGCCGCCAGGTTGACCACGCAGTTGCTGATCACGACGTCGATCGAGTCGGCCGGCAGCGGAATGGCCTCGATGTGGCCTTTGAGGAACTCGACGTTGGTGGCGCCCGCTTCCGCGACGTTGCGCTGCGCGAGGGCCAGCATCTCCTCGGTCATGTCCAGCCCGAAGGCGCGGCCCGTCGGGCCGACGCGCTTGGCGGATAGGAGGACGTCGATCCCGCCGCCGGAGCCCAGGTCCAGGACCCGCTCCCCGGGGTTGAGGTCCGCGACGGCGATGGGATTGCCACAGCCGAGGGAGGCGAGCACCGCCGCATCGGGCAGGTCGGCGCGGTCGAGGTCGGAGTAGTAGGTCACGGTGGTGAGGTTGTCCGTGCAGCCGGCGTCGCCGCAACAGCCGTCGCCGCAGCAGGCCTGGATACCCTGATCGAGGACTTGCAGGGCGGCCTTGGCGTAGTGCTCGCGCACCATCTCGTGAATCGAGTTGGTCATCGGGAACTCCGTGGATCGCGTCGCCAGGTGAGGGGGACGAGTCCGGCCAGGCTGGTGCCAATTCCCGCCCAGCGGTGGGCGAAATCAGGCGCCAGCTCGTAGTAGATGTAGGTGCCCCGCCGCTCGGTGGTGACGACGCCCGCTTCGCGAAGCACCTTCAGGTGGTGGCTGACGGTGGGCTGGCTGACGGTGCAGCACTCGGTGAAGTCGCAGGCGCAGACGGAGCCGGGCGACGAGGCGAGCTGCCGAAGGATCGACAGGCGCACCGGATCGGCGATGGCCTGGAGGAGCTCGACGTCGGGATCGGTTGACTTCACGTGGGCATTATATAGATCGTTGTCAATATATGACCCATCGAATCAGGGCGTCAGCCTAAGCGAGGACCAGAGCGTCGCCGCCGGGGTCGCGTCCGGCAGCCAATGCAACGAGGGCGGGCCGCGTGCCGAGCGTGAATTCCGCCCTGACCAGGCGTTCAGCCGCCGACAAAGCGCGCCGATTCGAATGGGTCGCGGCGACGAGCAGGATGAGACGAGTGACGTTCGCATCGTGGCGCTTCGGCTGCGCCGCGCGGACCTGGGCCTGCACGTCGCGAAGGCGGCTGATCGCCTCGACGCCGATCGTCAGGATGCCGCTCCGCAGCAAGAGGTCCCATGCGCGTTGATCTCCGGAGATCTGGAGCGGAGCCTCCAGGCGCACCTGCCATTCCGCCGAGATCCGACGATGGAATCGGTCCAGCAGGGCCAACTGCGCTCGGTCTCGCAATGGCGGCCCGGCAGGGTACATCCGGGCGTGAAGCTTGAGACCCACCGCGCCCGCGTGCCTGGCAACGTCGAGCAGGGCCACAGTGGCTAGCTGACCGCCCTCAATCCTGGCTACCTTGGTTTGAGATACACCGATCGCCGCCGCCACGTCCCGCTGCCGGAGCCCAGCTCGCAGACGTGCCTCTCGCAGCTCATCCCCGATCTCGGCGATCAGGCGACGGCCAACGTGAGCAGCCTGGTCCACAGAACGGACGCGAGTCGCCACCTCGGCATCGTTGCCGACGGTTCGTTATCGGTAGATGAACCGGTGATAGCAGCTCTCGCTATTTCCAATGCGTGGCGCGCATCTATCGGCCATCCAGCGGCCGGATTGATGTCGACGGGCCCCCAGATAGCCGCGATTTGGGCCCCTCCGCGGCTGGATATGCGCTGCGCGACTCAATCTGCCGGCCCGCCGCCTGTAATTGGCCGATACATGCGTGGGGCGCATTCGACGAGCCTGCGAGCTGCAATGCGAGGTGCGCCTCTAGGGGACGAGGTAGGTGATGACGTCCGACTGGGCGGCCACGAAGGCCCCCAGGGCCGTGGTCCGGATGACCTGGATCCGGATGTAGTAGGTCTGGCCGCTGACGAAGTCCGGCCCGTTCGCCACCACGACTGACTGGTCGGTCTGGGTGGAGCCGGCCCACAGGCACGGATCGCCGTCCAGGTAGCTTGGGTCCGGGTTGGTGGGTGAGGCCACCAGCTTGTAGTACGTGAAGCACCCGGCCTGCCCGGTGTACTTGGACCACGAGAACAGCGTCCCGCCGGCGTCGGGGGCAACCCCGAGCGCGCCCATGTTCACCATCGGCTTGGCCTGGGCTGAAGCCACGGTCGACGCGGCGATGACCTGGTCGTCTATGTCGAAGGCCATGGCCCGGTAGTAGTACGTCGTGAACGGCGTCCCCGTGGCGTCCACCGCTGACAGCTTGGTGAAGTCCGTGGTGTACGTTCCACCGAAGTCCACCGCGCCAGCCTGGGGCGGATACGCCAGCGGGATGTTGTTGGTGGTGTTGCGCAGGGTCGTGTAGTGGTTGAAGTCGGCGCCCTGGTACTTCGACCACTGGATGACCACGCCGCCGTCGCATGACTTCAGGGACAGGGCGAGGGTCGCCGGTCCGGGAGGCGGAGGCGTGGGCGTCGGCGCCGGGGGTGGCGGAGGCGGCGCCACGGACGGGTTGGGAGTTGGAGCCGCGGTCGGCTCAGGCGTGACCACCGGCACCAGGTGGTCAAGGTCATCCGATGCCTCGGGGAAGAACGTGTGGGGCGGGCCATCGGACGGGTCGGGCTCGTGGGTGGCAGCGGTCGGCGGCTCGGTCGCGTCCGGAGAACCCAGGTTGAGCTGAGTGGCACCGACAACTGCCACTGCGAACAGGAGGGCGGCAACCGAAACCGGCACCACGCGGGCCAGGCGCTGCCCCAGGCCGAAGGGCCACAGCGGCGGCCGGTCGGTCTCGAGCTTGGCCACCAGACGCTCGCGCAGCTCCGCGGCAAAGATTGGATCGGGGCGTCCGCCGCCGGCCGAGAGGCGGGCCTGGCGCCCGGCATCGGTCAGCTGCTGCTCGAGGCCGCGGTCGGAGAAGCCTCGGTCCTCGGACAGGTTGCGGTCCACTCCGCGGTCGTCTAGGCCACGGTCCACTCCACGGTCATCGTGGCCGCGGTCCGAGAAGCCCCGATCCACGCCACGGTCGTCGAAGCCGCGGTCGTCGAAGCGGTTGCGATCCCTAGGCGACATCGGTCTGCTCCGTCAAAAGCACGCCCCGAAGCGCTGCCAGAGCACGGTGAAGGCGCACCGCGAACGTCCCGGGAGAGACCCCGAGGACCGCGCTGGCCTCGGAGGGGTCGAGGTCGTCGTAGAAGCGCAGGGTCAGCACCCGCCGATGCCGCTCGGGCAGCTGGGCGAGGGCCCGCTGGAGCTCGTCGCGCTCGAGGGCGGTGGCCCAGGCCTCCTGGGCGGCCGGCTCATCGGCGCGGTCGATCCAGGCCGGCCGGCCGGTGGCCGTTCCGTCGAGGGCCAGCAGGCGAGACGACTGCCGGAAGTGGTCGACGCACGCGTTGGCCGCCACGCGGTACAGCCAGCCGCCGAACGTCTCGTTGCGGAACGTGCCGCGGCGCAGCGCCTCGAGGCCCTTCTCGAAGGCGGTGGCGGTCAGATCTTCGGCCACGCTGCGCTCTCCAATCCGTCGGTAGATGAATCCATAGACCCGGGGAAGGTAGAAGTCGTACAGCTCCACGAAAGCGGCGGTGTCCGGCGGCCGGCCGGCAGCCCGCGCCACAAGCTCGCGCTCGAGCTCGTTGGGCAAGCGGCTGGGTGCGCGTCGGTCATGGTCCATGCGTCGCCGCATCGTGGACGGAAGTACGGGGCGGGGCCATCGCCCGCGGGTACCGGGTACCGATGACCCAGTCCCGGGGAGTGGCCCCGCCTCGTCAACATCGGTCCTCCGCCTACGGGATCGTCACCGTCAGCACTGGCGTCATGCCGATCGGGTACCAGCCCGAACCGTCGTTGGCCATGCTCAGCACCCGGTAATGCCAGGTCTGGCCGGACGACACGTTGCCGTCCACCAAGCTCGTCACGTTCGGATCACCGATGGCGGCGATCAGCTCCGAGCCGCTGTTGAGCGGGTACGTGGGAGCGGGGTTGGTCTGCGACCTCACGACCTTGTAGGCCGCGAAGCCCTCGGAGCTGCACTGCTCCCAGGTCAGGTGGACCTGGCCGTCGATGACCTCGGCCGAGAAGCCCATCTGGTAGACCGGCGGATGGGTCGGCTTGACGACACACGCGGTGTATGCGGTGGCCACGTTGCTGGCGGCCAGCGTCATGTAGCCGGTGTCACCGCTCCTGACCGCGAACACGCGGTAGTACCAGTTCGTGTTGCACGACGGGAAGTCCTTGAACCACGCGGCGTTGGGATCGCTGATGGCGGCCACCAGCGAATCTCCTGAGCCGGTCGGCCAGGTGACGGTGGCGTCCGACGAGCGGACGAGCTTGTAGTAGGCGAACCCGTCCCCACCGAATACGGACCAAGTCAGCTTGACCTTGCCGTCGCCGGTCTGGACGCTCAGCGACAGGCCGGTGGTGGGAGCCGGTGGGGCAGGCTGAGGCTGCGGCTTGGCCGTTTCAACTGGCGCGGGCTTGGGCGTCGACTCCGGAACCGGTGTCTTGTCGGGCCGGCTGTGATCCGGCTCGTCCTTGCCGTCGTCGTCATACGGAGCCGGGTCGTCCTTCCCGGTCTGGGGATCCTTCTGGCCGTCGCCGTGGCCGTCGGTGGCCGGGCCATCCTGCTTGGCGGCCTGATCGCCGCCCTGGAGCGGCGCGATTGCGTCGATCATCCCCGACCCAAACGCCAGCGCCCCGGCGAAGAGGAGCGCCCCGATGGCGCTCGGCAACGAAACGCCGAGGCGGGTGGTGATGGTGGGGCGTGCCCGGTCCGGAACCTGACTCATTGCTGTTCTCCCTGATCTGGATGGATGACTGCTGGGCGGCTGACGGCCGGTCCTGCGTCAGCCGCAGCCGCCCGAATGAACACCGACAAAACGCAGAAACGGGCCCGGGATTACAGCCGCAGCTGGCCCAACCCGAGCCTCGTGCGGAACCGGCGGCCGACGAGCGGTGTAGGCAAGACGACGGAACCTGCATCTGAGGCTGCCCCCGTGACTCGACTCACGCTCTCGTTCATCGCCGCGGTGCTGCTGGTGCTGGCCACCGCGGGCGCCGCGCTCGCCAAATGCCCGGAGGGTCACTCTGAAGAGGCGTGCCAGGGCGTGATCGGCACGCTCGACATCTCTGGCAGCATCCAAGCCGGCGCCGAGACCACGGTCGGCTTGTGGCTGACCGATGACGGGCGGCCCCTGACCGACACGACCAGCGTGGAGCTGGTGTTCGCGAGCGTGCGCGACGGCACCGTCCTGCGGTTCCCGGCTGTGCCGAGCGGGTCCGATGGCCGCTACGCGGCCCAGGTCCTGCTCCCCGCGGGCGGTTACTGGAGCATCGCCACCGAAGTCCGGACCCCCGACGGACCGTACGGCATGCCGCTGGAGACGCGGCAGGTGACGCCGCTACCCGACGGGCCTTCGACGGGCACTTCGGTCAGCTCACCGGCCCCGGTCACGGTCCCGATCTGGGGCTGGGCAGCTCTGATCACCGCCATCGTGGCCGGAGTCGGTGGAATGGCCCTCATCGGACGCCGGCGAACCGCGACGGCCTGATTCGCCGCTCCCCCACCGTTCGTTACGGTCTCGCCCGCGGTCTCCTAGAGGTCGCGGGCGAGCAGGTCGTCGAGGGTCTCCCGCCGGCGGCTGAGCGACAGCTCCCCGTGGTCGAGCACCGCCTCCGCGGGACGAGGTCGACCGTTGTAGACCGATGCCATGGCGGCGCCGTAGGCGCCAACCTGACCGATGCCGATGAGCGCGCCGGTCCCGGTAAGCGCGAGATCATCCGCCGATAACCAGCGGCCGATATCGTGGACCAGCGTGTCGCCGGCCTCGCACACCGGCCCGGCCAGGTGCACCGTCCCGTAACCCGAATCGAACGGCCGGCCGGGCTCGAGGAGGGACACCGGGTGGTCGGCTCCGTACAGGATCGGGCGGATCAGCTCCGCCATGCCGGCGTCGGCCACCAGGTAGGTGATCCTCGCCTCGCGGCGGGGCTGGACGCGGATCACCCGGGTCACGAGCCAGCCGGTGTCCGCCACCAGGCTCCGTCCCGGCTCCAGGATGAGTCGGGTGGGGTCGGGGAGGTAGGGCCCCACCGCGTCGGCCAGGGCGGTCACGGACACCCCGATCCCGGCTCCCCCGCCCAGGTTGATGCGTCTCGCCCCCGTGCGGCTGGCCGCCTCGGCCAGGCGCTTCGCCAGGGCGGCGTAGGTGCCGAGGTCGCCGATCGCGGACCCGACATGCGCGCCCACGCTTTCGAGCCGGCGGCCGGCCGCGCGGCATCGGTCCAGGGCAGCGTCCAGATCGATCCAGGCGATGCCGAATTTGCTGTCCGCCGCTCCCGTGGCGAGACGAGCATGGGTGTCTGGCGCGAGGTCCGGATTGAGCCGCAGGCCGACATGCGGAGCGTCGAGGGCGAGAAGGGCGTCCAGCTCCTCCAGCGACTCGGCATTCAGGAGTGCGCCCGCGTCGAGGGCGGCGGCGTGGTCAACATCGGTCTTGCCCACCCCGTTCATGACCAGCCGATCAGGCGGGCAACCCGCGCGCAGGGCCATTGCCACCTCGGTCGCCGTCACGACCTCGCACCCGGCCCCAGCGGCGACGAGGCGCGCAAGCAGCCGCGGGTCGGGGTTGGCCTTGAC
>JBOGTA010000045.1:0-9089 GCA_050695855.1 Candidatus Limnocylindria bacterium | reverse complement strand
CCCGGGACCTGGCAGCGGAAGAGCTGGCGCGTCGCGCGGCCGCGGAGCTACCGCCAAGCCTCGACCTGCGGGGAGAGCGCGTTGAGGCGGCCCTCGAGCGCCTGGCTGCTCATCTCGACCAGGCGCTGCTGGCCGGGGCAGACCAGGTGGTTATCGTCCACGGAGCGGGAACCGGCGCCCTGCGCCGCGCGATCCGCGAGTACCTGGCGAACCACCCCCGCGTCCGCAGCCAGCGAGCCGGGCGACGCGGTGAGGGCGGCGACGGGGCGACGGTGGCGGAGCTCTAGCCGGGCCTAGGGAAAGAGCGTCGACGTCGGCTCAGGAGTCGGGGTGGGAGGAACCGGCGTCGCCGTTGGTTCCGGGCTGGGAGTGGGGATGGGCGTCGGGGTCGAGGTGGGCACGGCCCCTGGCGTGCATTCCTCGGTCGGCGCCAACGGTGCGTCCAGAGATCGCAGCGGGGCCCGCGGCGGCTCCTGGCGACCGTACCACAGCTCGATCCATGCCAGGTTGGAGGCTTCCCAGACGGCGTGGTGATCATCCCAGCCGACCAGGTCGAGGAACACCCGGAGGCCAGGCGGGGCAGGCGTTGGCTCGGGGACCGGCTCGCCGGTTGGCGGAGGACCTGAGGTCGGCCCCGGAGTGGCCGGCACGAAATCGCCGCAGCCGGCCTGCCAGATCTTTCCGGTCTGGGCCTCGATGGCGAGCTGGCGGTGGGCGTCATCGGTCGACAGGCTGGGGCCGGCGGCCATGAAGAGCTCGGCCATGGTGCTCCGCGTGAACTCGCCGGGGGCCTGCCCGGTCATGGGGTCAACTGTCCGTTCCACGATCCCTTCTGGCCGGACGAAGTCGCGCACCGGCAGGGCGTTGAGGGCCGTGACCTCGGCCATGTAATCGTGCCAGATGAAGGTGGGCCCGTCGGCGGCGAACACGGAGTCGATGGACGAGAAGTCGCTGTTGCCGACCCACACGCCAGTGATCAGGGCCCCCTCGTCGATAGCCGGGTCGGCATCGGCGGCCAGGTAGCCGAAGGCCTGCAGGTCGCGGAAGTCAGTGGTGGTACCGGTCTTGAGGGTGGCTGGCCGTCGGCCGCCGTCGGTCAGCAGCTGGAAGCGTGGGCCCCAGAGCGAGTTCTGCGCCGGATCGGTGTTGTCGGCCAGGATGTCGGTGACCAGGTACGCCGCCTGGGGGGAGATTGCCTGGTCCGGGTCAGGCCCGTCCTCGGCGCGGTCGTAGATGACGTTGCCGTCGCGGTCGACGATGCGCTGGATGAGGTACGGCTCGTGGTAGATCCCGCCGTTGGCCAGCGCGCCGTAGGCGGCCGCCAGGTCGAGCATCCGGACGCCGATCGTGCCCAGGGTCAGGGAGGCCACGTTCGGGTCCTGGGCCGGATCCCATTCGAGCCCGAGCCGCTCAGCCTGCGACACCACCTGTTCGGTGCCGATGAGCTGCTGCGCCTTGGTGACCGGGATGTTCAGGGAGTACTTCAACGCGTCGCGGACGCGGACCGGGCCCCGCTCGCGGAGGTCCGCATCGCGGACCTGGTAGCCGGGCACGATCTCGGTCGAGACGTCCATGAACATCGTGGCCGGGGTGATGGTCCCGGTCTCAAACCCGGCCGCGTAGGTGATGGGCTTGAATGCCGACCCGGACTGGCGGAAGGCCTGACCCACCACGTCGTACTGGGGCTGGTGGATGGGCGTGGCTTCCCCCTCGAAGTTAGCACTTCCCACGTAGGCAATGACCGCGCCGGTCCGGTAGTTGATGGTGACGATCGCGTCGTTGCCGATGTTGCGGCCCTGGAGCTGGTTGATCCAGGTCATGGCGTCGGCGCCGTAGCGGGCGGCCAGCTCCTCATCGGTCAGGCGATCCATGTCGTACACCACCTGCGCCCATTTCTCGGCGGGCACCTGGTAGCCCTCGTACTGGAGCGTGGTCTCGATCCGCAGACCGCCGCGGTCGATGATGTCCTCCGCGCCGAGCAGCTCGGCCACCTCGCGTCGCGTGGCATACACGAAATGGGCGGCGAGGAACTCCGGCGTCTCGGGGACGATGACGTAGACCGGCTCGCGCAGGATGGCGTCGCGCTCGACATCGGTCAGGTAGTCAAGCTCGACCATGTTGTCCAGCACGCCGTCTCGGATCAGGACCGGTTCCGCGTCGTCGGGGATCTCCAGCACGCCGGGGATCTCCACCCCCTCGGCATTCAGGGCGGGCACCCCGTACTGGGTGGGATCCAGCTCCGAGGGAGCGCGGAGCAGGCCCGCCAGGAGGGCGGCCTCGGCGGGGGTCACCGCGTTTGGATCGACGGGCTCGGGCGTCGGACTCACGCCGGGGCTCGGCGCGACGCTGGGTGCCGGGCTGGCGCCCGGCTCGGTTGGCGCGGGGGCGGCGGCCAGGAAGTCCTTCCCGAAATAGCGATCGACCGCGGCCCAGATCCCGTAGCCGTTGTTGCCGTAGTACATCTCGTTGAGGAAAAACTCCATGATCTGGGCCTTGCCCTCTTCGCCGGGATAGGCGGCATCCAGCTGCAGGGCGAGCATCGCCTCCTTGATCTTTCGCTCGAGCTGGCGATCGGGATCGGCCATCAGCTCCGGAGGCAGGAGCACGCTGCGGACGAGCTGCTGGCAGATGGTCGAGGCGCCGGAGATCACCTCTCCGGCGGACACGTTCTGGAGCAGGGCGCGCACGATGGCCCGGGGGTCGACGCAGGGGTTATCCCAGAAGGTGTGGTCCTCGGCGGCCACGGTGGCATCCACCAGGACCGAGGGAATCTCATCGAAGGACACCACCCGCCGGTTGGTGGCCGCGAACGTCGCCAGCTCACGGCCGTCGGCCGAGACCACGACCGAGCCTTCGTCGGGCGTGTAGTCCTCAAGGGCGGTGACCTCGGGGAGCGAGCCGGCATAGGCGCGGTACAGGAAAACCGCGCTCAGCACGACTCCCACGGCGAGCACCACGAACGTGGCGAGGATCACCGCGGGGAGTGGCTGGACGCGCATCCGAGGCGCCGCGCCGGTCCGGACGGGCGATCCGTAGCCCGCCGGCGGCGGAGGTGACGAGGTCACGGCGGCGAACTCTAGCAGAGCGGCCCGAAAAGTGCCGTTCCGCGCTTTGGGGCGGGTACCATCGGTGCATGGAACGAGCCGCCACCATCGAGGACCTGCTGACCCGTCGCGTGGCTCAGGTCGTCGAGCGAGACGCGCTTCGGGCGCTCCTGGAGGGGGGCCGGCCGCTGCGGGTGAAGCTGGGCTTCGATCCGACCAGCCCGGACCTCCACCTGGGCCATGGCGTCGTCCTCGAGCGCCTGCGCGGCTTCCAGGACCTGGGTCACACCGCCGTGCTGGTGGTGGGGGACACGACGGCCCAGATCGGCGATCCGTCGGAGCGAAACACCACCCGCCCCATCCTGTCGGCGGACGAGGTCCGGGCCAACGCAGAGACGTACCTGGCCCAGTTTCACCGCGTCGTGGACGAGGAGCGAACGGAGGTCCGTTGGCAGTCCGAGTGGTTCGACACCTTTGGCCTGCGCGAGATCTTTGGCCTCATGAGCCGGTTCACCCTGGCCCGCATGATCGAGCGCGACACGTTCGCCAAACGCCTGGCGGAGGGGGCGCCGGTGTCCATGCACGAGACGCTCTACCCCCTCCTCCAGGCCTACGACTCAGTCGCGGTTCAGGCCGACGTCGAGCTGGGCGGAACCGACCAGACGTTCAACCTCCTGGTCGGCCGCGACGTGCAGCGCGACTTCGGGCAGCCACCGCAGCAGATCCTGACCTGCGAGCTGCTGGTCGGGATCGACGGCATGCAGAAGATGAGCAAGTCGCTGGGCAACGCGATTGGGCTGACCGATGCGCCCTACGAGCAGTACGCCCGCACCATGAGCGTCTCTGATGACCTGCTTCCCAACTGGGCTCGCTTGGTCACCCGCTGGACCGATCCGGAAGCCGAGGCACTCATCACCGATGTGCAGGCGGAGCGCGTACACCCCAAGGCAGCCAAGCAACGGCTGGCCCGCGAGATCGTGTCTCGATGGCACTCCGATGCGGCGGCGGCGGAGGCCGAGGCGCGCTGGGAGCAGGAGGTGAGCGGCGGTCAGATCGTTGCGGAGATCGACGAGGCGGTGGTGACGGTCCCCCTGGCCGGGATCAGCCTTCCCGACCTGCTCGTCGCGGCGGAGCTGGCGTCGTCACGGAGCGTCGGGCGCAGGCTCGTCCGGCAGGGCGGGGTGCGCGTCGATGGCGAGGTCCAGACCGATGAGCTGCGGATGTTCGCGGCGGGGACCGACCACGAGGTCCGGGTCGGCAAGCGCCAGGCCGCGCGCGTGCGCCTGACCTGATCCAGGCCTGGATACCACGAAGCGCCGGGGTCCGGGGGACCGCCGGCGCTTCGAAAGGGCCTTGTCAGGCCATGCTGGGCTCACGCCCCATGAACGCGGAGGCGAACGCCCAGGCCGCGACCACGAGGTGGAGGATGTTGTCCGCGGGGCTTTCGAGGTTGGCCACGCCGAAGGTGTTGGCACCCGACGTGTCGCCCGCCACCACGAAGCCGTAGACGCCGAAGAAGAGTGCGATCAGCCCGACCAGGATGACGATTGGTCGGTAGTACGGCGCCAGGGCGCTGTTCAGGCCGGGGACGTACACCGCTGCCAGCGCGACGGCACCAAGGACGGTGTGGGCGATGTTCTCGCCGCCGTCCAACCAGAACCAGGGATACGCTTCCTCGCTGAAGATGCCGATGTAGCCGACGATTCCAAGCAGGAGCAACACGGCTCCGCCGACCGTCAGGAACATCTTGGGAGTGAAGAAGCCACTCACGAGTTATCCACCTCCTCCAGATGAATACGGGGGAAATCCCCGACGCACGATACGCCCGCCTGTCAAGAAAACGAATACCCCAGATTTGTACGGTCTGGGGAGGTCAGTGACGCTCTCCGGCGGCAACCTTGGACTGGTGCTCTGCAATCACCCTGTCCGCGATCGTATGGGGGACCTCGGCGTAGTGGTCCAGCCTCTGGGAGAAGCGGCCGCGTCCCTGGGTGATGCTCCGCAGCTCGGTGGCGTAATGGAACATCTCGGCCTGCGGAACCTGGGCGCGCAGGTGCTGGGTGCCGTCCACCGAGTCCATGCCCAGCACGTGGCCGCGCTTGGCCGTGATCTGCCCCATCACGTCGCCCATGTACTCGTCGGGGACGACGACCTCCACCTCCAGCACCGGCTCGAGGAGGGTGGGATCGGCGTCGGTGAAGGCCTTCTTGAGGGCCTGCGACGCGGCGATCTTGAACGCCATCTCGGACGAGTCGACGGTGTGGTACGAGCCGTCGATGAGGGTGGCCTTGAGGTCGACCACCGGGAAGCCGGCCAGCACGCCCTCGGCCATCGACTCGCGAAGACCCTTCTCGACGGCGGGGATGTACTGCTTGGGCACCGCCCCGCCCACGATCCGGTCGCCGAACACGAAGCCCTCGCCGGCCTCGTTGGGCTCGAACTCGATCACGACATGCCCGAACTGGCCGTGACCGCCGGTCTGGCGCTTGAATCGGTTGTCGATCTTGGCCGGGCGCCGGATCGTTTCGCGGTAGGGCACGCGTGGGGTGCCAACCTTCACCGCCGCCCCGAACTTCCGCTTCAGGCGATCGACGATGACGTCCACGTGAGCGTCGCCCATGGCGGTCAGGATGGTCTGCGACGTCGCCGACTCACGATGGACCCGCATGCACGGCTCTTCTTCGAGCATCCGGCTGAGGGCCTGGCCCAGCTTGTCGAGGTCAGCCTTGGATTCCGGTTCCACGGCGACCTGGAGGGTCGGCTCGGGGAACGTGAATGGCGGCAGCTGGACCGCCCCGGACCGATCTGCGACGAGGGCATCGCCCGCGTGGGTGGAGGCCAGCTTGGCGACAGCAGCGATGTCGCCGGGTCCGACGTGGGGCAGGTTGACCTGCTCCTTGCCCTGGAGGCCGAGCAGGTTCCCGAAGCGCTCGTCTTCGCGGCGGGTGGCGTTGTGAAGATGGCCCTGCGCCTTGAGGGTGCCGGAGATGACCCGGAAGTAGGTCAGCCGGCCCACGAACGGGTCGGCGGTGACCTTGAACACCTGGGCCACGAACGGTCCTGTCGGATCGGGCTCGATCCGTTTGTCGTCGGTGGTGGTGCGAGCTCCGACCTCGGCCGCCGAGGGCACATGGCGCGCGATCATCCGAATCAGCTCACGGACGCCGATATTGCGGTGGGCCGACCCCACGAAGACGGGGACCACCGAGCCGTCGCGCGTACCGGAGTGGAGGGCCGTCTCGATCTCCTCGTCCGCGATCTCCTCGCCCTCGAGGTACTTCAGCATGAGGTCGTCGGAGGCCTCGGCCGCGGCCTCGATGAGGGCCTGGCGGCGGGACTCCTCGGCGACGCGCATGTCGTCGGGGATGGGCACCTCCTTGGGCTCGCCGTTGTCGTAGATCGAGGCGTGCTGCTCGACCACGTCGATGTAGCCACGGAACGTCTCGGCTGAACCGATGGGCAGGTAGACCGGTGCGATCTTGGGGCCGAACGCCGCCTTCAGCTGGTCCAGGGTGGCGTCGTAGTTCGCGTTCTCGCGATCCATCTTGTTGACGAAAATCATGCGGGGAAGCCGCCGCTCGTCGGCCATCCGCCACACCGCATCGGTCCCGACCTCTACCCCGGCCGATGCGTCGACCACCACGATGGCGGCATCCACCGCGGCCAGGGCCTGGACCACGTCGGCCTGGAAGTCGGCGTAACCGGGGGTGTCGACCAGGGTGATCCGGGCCCCATCCGTCTCAAAGGTGCCGATCCCGAGGTTGATGGACTGGTGTCGGCGCTGCTCATCGGGCTCCCAGTCCAGCGCAGCGGTGCCGGCTTCGACCGATCCCAGGCGGGGGATGGCTCCGGCGTCGTAGAGCATGGCCTCGGCGAGGCTGGTCTTGCCCGCACCCCCATGCGCAATCAGCGCGACGTTCCGGATCCGATCGGGCGTGGTCGGCTTCATACGGCTCCTCGGGCGGGGACGGCCATTATAGGGAGCACCAGGGTCAGCGGCGGCGGAGCTCCATCCCGAGCGAGATGTAGAAGAGGGGGGCGACGATCACCCCAGTCAAGCCTGCCGGTACGGCCACCAGCAGGTTGGTGGGGTCCAGCACGATCAGGCGTCCAAGGTAGACGATCACCAGGAGGCCACCGAGGACCACACCGAGATTGGTCACCCGGCGGCTGAGCGCTCCGGTGCGCCGAGCCTGAGCGGAGAGGACGATGAGGCCGAGGCCGGACATGCCGAACGTGAGCAGGCCGCGCGGGTCAACCGGGCTGGGCAGGCCCGCTTCGGTCAACACGTCCACCGCCGGCGGGTGGATGACATTCGCCAGGTCGAAACCGCCATGCAGGACTGAGCCCAGGGCGCCCATCAGCGCCAGGGCCAGGCCCAACAGCGCGACGCCGGGCGAAGCTGGAAGCAGACGGCGGTAGATGGCCACCAGGACCAGGAGGCTGAGAACGCCGCCCACCATGAGCGCCGCTGAGGCCACGAGCATCCCGAGCACCGGGTTCGCTCCGAGCACCACGCCGCCCAGGAAGGCGACGGAGTAGATCACCCCCCCGATGCCGGCCAGGATGGCGGCGAGCCCGGCCCAGGGCTCAAACGCACGGTCGCCGCCTCCGCTGAAGGAGGGCTGGCTCACGCCGGCAGCATACAATCGGACCGATATGTCCGGACACAGCAAGTGGTCTCAGATCAAGCGGCAAAAGGGTGCGAATGACGCCAAGCGGGGGGCGCTGTTCACCAAGCTGACCCGCGAGATCATCACCGCCGCGCGTCAGGGCGGGCCGGAGGCAGAGGCCAACTACCGGCTGCGAATGGCCGTGGAAAAGGCGCGGGCGAACTCGATGCCGGCGGAGAACATCAAGCGCGCCATCGAGCGGGCGACCGGCTCGGGCGCCGATGCCGAGCAGTTCGAGGAGATCACCTACGAGGGCCTGGGACCAGCCAACGTGGCCGTGATCGTGGCGGCCATGACCGACAACAAGAACCGAAGCGCCGCCGAGATTCGAGCCATCTTCACCCGGTCGGGCGGCTCATTCGCTCCGGTCAGCTGGCAGTTCGTGCACCGCGGCCTCCTTTCCGTGCCGCTCAAGGGCAGCGATCCGGACGAGGTCTCGCTGACCGCCATCGACGCGGGGGCCATCGACGTGGGCAGTCCCGAGGGCGGGGCCATCTTCGTCGTCACCGACCCCGGTGAGCTGGAGCAGGTCCGGACCGCGCTGACCGAGGCGGGATTCCCGCCCGAGTCGGCAGAGGTCTCGATGGAGCCCACGACCAAGGTCGAGATCACCGAGGAGCGAGAGGCCCGCGCGGTGCTGGACTTCGTGGAGCGCCTCGAGGATCTCGACGACGTGCAGACGGTGTACGCCAACTTCGACATTCCCGACGCCCTGATGGAGCAGCTCGAGGCGTCGGTCGTCAGCGGATGATTGCCCTCGGCATCGACCCCGGATCCGCTGCCTGCGGCTTCGGTGTGGTCGCATCCGACGGGCCGAATCTGCGCTTTGTGGACGCCGGCACGGTACGGACCGATCCGGAACACACCGAGGCCGTGCGCCTGGCGGAGCTGGAGGATGCCCTGGACCGCCTGGTGGCCGAGTATCACCCAGACCGGGTGGCGGTCGAGCGCCTCTACTTCCAGCGAAACGTCCGCACCGCCATGGCGGTGGGTCAGGCGCGCGGCGTGGCCATCCTCGTCGCGGCGCGACATGGTCTGCCGGTCACCGAGCCCACACCTAACGAGGTGAAGCTGGCCGTCTGCGGCAACGGCGCCGCTGACAAGCGGCAGGTGGCGGTCATGGTCAGCCGGCTTCTGGGGGTTCAGCTCAAGGGGGCCTCGGACGATGCCACCGACGCCCTGGCGGTGGCCATCGGGGCACTCCATGCGGGGCGCCGCGCGTGATCGGGTCGCTCCGCGGGCCGGTCAGCCACGTCGGGCTGGACCACGTCATCATCGACATCGGCGGTGTGGGCTATCGGGTGGTGGTCTCACCCGAGCTCGTCGGGCGCCTGCGCATCGGCTCCGAAGCCGACCTGTTCATCCATCACCT
>JBOGTA010000044.1:0-14404 GCA_050695855.1 Candidatus Limnocylindria bacterium | reverse complement strand
ACCTCCAGCCGGCCGGCGGACTCGTCCCGCTCAGGGAGCGCCCGCTCCAGCGGCAGTGCGCCCCGCTCCGGAAGCACGGCAACCGTCGCCGGATCCAGCCACGCGCCGAGGTCATCGGCCAGCCGGTGGGCCTGCTCATCGGTCTCGACGACCACCACCAGCGGGATCGCGGGCGCAAGGGCTCGGCGGCGAGCGGCCAGGTGCGCGGAGCGCGCGGAGGCCGGGACCCGGAAGCTTCCCGGTGTGGGCGGCGGCTGGCCCAACAGCTCGAGGAGCGGCCCCAGCCGCGGGCCGCGGGTCACGGGTCGGCGGGTGGCCCCGCTGGGTCCGGTGGCTGGGACGGAATGGATGAGTCCGGCGGCTCAGCCAGGTCGAGGCCATTGAACGCGTTCATCGCCGGCTCGGTGCCCTCCGCCAGCCAGCGCTCCACCGCGTCGGCGGCGGTCGCGATCGCCTCATCGGCCAGCTCCTCCTCCGCCCGGCTGAAGGTGGACAGGACGTGACCGACGGTCTCGCCGCCCCGCCCGATCCCGACTCGCAGCCGCGCGAACTGGTCAGTCCCCAAAGCCTCGATGATGTCCCGAAGGCCGTTGTGACCGCCTGCCGAGCCACCCCGCCTCAGCCGCATCCTTCCCAGGGGCAGGTTGACGTCATCGGTCACCACCACCAGGTCCGTCTCGGGATCGGCGTTGACGTTGCGGACGGCCGCGCGCAGCGGCGCCCCGGATCGGTTCATGAACCGGAGGGGCTTCACCAGCAGCACCCGTCCAACCGGTTCGTCACGCGCGACCTCGATCGTGGCCGCGCCGTCACGGGCGCGGCCCTGGCTCACCTCCCATCTATCGGCGAGCAGATCGACCACGCGATACCCGACGTTGTGACGCGTCAGCCGGTACCGATCGCCGGGATTCCCGAGCCCGCATACGACCTTCATGGCCTGACCGATGGTAGCCGTCCCATGCCGACCTGCCCGGGTAGCATCGGCGCGTGGGGCGCGAACGGGTGGCGGTCGTCGGCGGCGGGATCGTGGGCTGCACCGCAGCCGCCCTCCTGGCCGAAGCGGGGCGTTCGGTGACCCTGGTCGAGGCCACCGCCATTGCCGCCGGCGCCTCGGGCCGGAACTCGGGAGCCATCCAGCATCCGTTCGACTCGGTGCTGCTTCCGCTCCATCTCGAGTCACTGGCCATGTACCGGGAGCTGGCGGCGTCCGATCCGGATTTCACGTTCCCGTCGGAGCCGGTTGGCATCCTGCTCCTGACCGATGACGTCGCGGCCGCCCGATCCCGGGCGGCCGAGCTGGTGGCCGCGTTTCCCGAGCTGAACGCGGAGGTGCTCGACCGGGCTGCAGTCGAAGCCGTGGAGCCGGGCCTGTCCCCTGGCTGGTCCGCCGTCCGCGTGGCCACGGGCTTCCCCGCCACGCCGGATGGGGCGACGCGTGCCCTGGCGGCACGAGCGGTCCGGGCCGGCGTCACGCTGCGAATCGGACGGGCCGCGAAGCCTTGGATCGAAGGCAGCCACGTTCGGGGCGTGACCCTGGACGACGGGGAGCAGCTATCCGCCCACCAGGTCCTGATCGCCGGTGGCCCCTGGACCCCCGAGATTCTCGGCCGCGAGCCATCGTGGCCGCCCATCAGCCGAACCTGGGGCGTCACGGTGCACGTTGAGCTGGCCAACCCGCCTCACCACGTCCTCGAAGAGGGCGTGGTCCATACCGTGAACGTCGCGAATGGCCTGGAGGGCAGCCTGTTCAGCCTGGTCGGTGTCGGCGGGATGGCCACGGTGGGATCTACCTTCCTCGCCGATCAACCCGATCCCGAGGCGCTTGGCCTGGCCCTCGTTCAGCGCGGCAGCGCGTTCGTGCCGGCCCTGGCCGACGCGCCGGTCACGGGTGTCCGCCTCTGCGCCCGACCCCAGTCCATGGACGGGCGCCCCTTCATCGGTCCGGCGCCTGACATGGTCGGACTGTTCGTGTGCGCCGGCCACGGGCCGTGGGGCATCTCCACTGGCCCGGGCAGCGCCGCGATGGTGGTCGACAAGATGGTGGGCCGGGGGGATGGCGCTCCCGCCGAGCTGCGCGCGGATCGGGCGGTGAGGTCGGCCTAGAAGCCCGCTCCCACCGCGTGCCCCGCGCGATCGAACAAGGACCCGGGCTTCCAGGCCACCCGCCGGAAATGGCGATGCAGGATGGTCAGGACCCCGTGCTCGAGCTCGCGCATGGCCGCCTCGCCCTCCGCGTCGTCGTGATCGTGCCCGATGAGGTGGAGGGTGCCGTGGATGGCCAGCAACGCCACCTCCTCCGGGACGCTCCAGTCGCCCTCGGCCGCCTGGCGAACCGCCTGGTCGACGTCGATGATCACGTCGCCCAGCATCAGCGGACTGCGCGCCGCCGGCCGGCCGTCCGGGCGACCGTCCTCATCGGCCAGATGGGAGTGGCCGTTCTCGACGGTCCACTCATGGAGCGGGAACGCCAGGACATCGGTGGGCCCGCGCTCGCTCATGTGATCGAAGTTGAGCCGGGTCATCTCCGCGTCGCCACACAGGGTCAGCTCCACCTCGGCGTGACGGTTTGCCAGGGCAGCGTGCACCGTCTCGGCGGCTGCGGCGGTGATGACCTCCAGGGCCGTGTCCACCTCCAACGGCTCAAAGACCTCGGACAGCCGGCTGCGACCGACCTTGTCGTGGAGGGTGACTCCGGGTTCCATCCCGACCATCGTAGGCCAGGCATCGGCCCGGCTCAAGCGTCGCGGGCAACGTTCCAATTCCTGAATGAATGGCATCTCGAACCATGGAACGGCCATGGGCGCTGCGATTCACCTGTGGGTCGGCGGCCGGGGAAAAGCCACTCCAGATGCCTTTCGGAAGGCATCGTTCGCGTTGCGATTCACCCCGGAATAGCCAGGCCGGCCCGCTGCCGGGGCTTCGGTGCGGGCCGCGGCGGAGTCAGGCGCTGCGGGAATCGCGCTCGATGGGCAGAACGTTCTCTGGATAGGCGATCCGCTGGTGGTACATCCCCAGCAGCTGCTCGACGAATGAGCCTCGGATCCGTTCGATGTCGCGCAGGGTGAGGTTGCTGTCGTCCAGCTGGCCGTCGGCCAGGCGACCGTCCACGATGCGGTCCACCATCTCGCGGATGTCGGCGTCGTCCTTGCGGGGAAGTGACCGGACTGACGCTTCCACCCCATCGGCCAGCATCACGATCGCCCCCTCGCGACTCTGCGGCTTGGGACCGGGGTAGCGGAAGCGGTCAGCATCGGCCTCGTCGCTCGCCTGCAGGGCCTTGCCGTGGAAGAAGCCCATCACCGCCGTCCCGTGGTGCTGCGGAATGAACGCGGCGATGGCGGCCGGCAGGCGGTACTCCTGGGCCAGCTCGACGCCGTCGCGGACGTGGGCGGCGATGATCCGAGCGCTCGTCTCGGGGTCATCCAGGTCGTCGTGGATGTTCGGCCCGCCGGCCTGGTTCTCGATGAACGCCAGCGGATTCTTCATCTTGCCGATGTCGTGGTAGTAGGCCGCCACGCGGGTCAGGAGCGGGTCGGCACCGATAGTCTCGGCGGCCCGCTCGGCCAGGTTGCCCACCATCACCGAGTGGTGGTAGGTGCCTGGCGTCTCGAGCAGCAGGCGGCGCAGCAGGCGGTTGGAGGGGTTGGCCAGCTCCAGCATCTGGAACACGGTCAGGATCCCGAACAGGTTGCCCAGGACGGCAAAGCCACCGACCGCCAGGACCACCGATAAGGCCGCGTTGAACATGGCGGCGGCGGCCAGCTGAGCCACGCCGGTAGCGTCCAGCCCCTCCAGCAGGCTGAAGGCGACCACCACCGTCACGTTGACGAGGGCCAGCACCAGGCCGGCACGGACGAAGGCATTCAGCCGCTCGGCCTGGAGGATGATGACCAGCGACGCGAAGCCGCCGGCCGCGGTGTACACGACCGGTCCCAGGTCCGATGAGTTGGTGAGGCCGGCGACCACGGCCAGCGCCATGGCCATGGCCCCCCCGGCCGCCCCGCCCAGCAGCAGGCCGGTCAGCATGACGGCTGCCGAGGTGGGCACCAAGTAGGCGGCAATGGACCGATCCCCCGCCAGGCGCAGGACGGCCGCGCTGGCAAACAGGATCAGGAAGAACAGGACCAGGCTGCGCGGCCGATGCCAGATGGCCGGCTGGAAGCGCCACAGGAACCCCACCAGGAGGATGGCCAGCAGGGCCGCCAGCAGCGCGTGGCCGGCAAGTGGCAGCAGGTCGCCGGCCGGCTCGGTGAGCCCCAGCTCGGTGAGCTTCTCGTAGTCGAGGGTGCTGATCGGGTCGCCGGCCCGGACGACGGCCTCGTTGCGCTGGACGGTGACTCGGACCGGGTCGACATCGGCCCGGGCGGCCTGGCGGGCGAGCTCGGTTTCTTCGGGGCTGAGCGCCAGGTTGGCGGAGATGTGGGCTGCCGCCAGGTCGCCGGCCAGCTCCCGCTCGTCAGGAGCGAGGTCGACGCTGACCGCCTCCCGGGCGGTCTGGCGTGCCTCGGCCAGTTCGTCCTCGCGCAGCGCGCCGGCCTGCGCCTGATCCAGCACCCGCCGCCCTTCGGCCGCGATCGCCGTCCATCGGGCAGTGGGCAGCCCGGCCAGCAACGCCACCTGCGAGGCGCGGAGCGACGGTGCCGCCGCCTGGAGCTGGGCCTGTACGTCGGCCGGTGACAGCGTGCCCGCGTCCCGCTGGGTCAGCACCGACTGAATGTTGGTGACCTCCCCGTCGTAGCTCGCCAGCTGTCGCGCCCGGATCTCGGCCTGCGGGCCGATCTCGACGTAGACCGGCGACACTGCCGCCTCCGCTTCCGCCCTCGCCGCCTCGGTCTCGGAAGCCGACACGAACGAGACGTTGCGCGGCGCCCGGATGTCCTCGGTGGCGACGTCTCCCACCTCGTGCGACACGCTGGCGCCCACCAGTTCCACGGCCAGGATCGCGAAGAGCGCCACGCCTACCAGGGCCATGGCCGCGACCAACCGCATCACGGTGGCGCCGGTCACGGTGCGGTCGCGAGGAGCGAGGGTCCTGGTAATGAACATGTGGAGCGGGATCCTACTCCGCGGACCCTTGGGACAACACCCGGCGCACAAGGTCGCTGACCGCCCTGCCGTCGGCTCGACCCTTGGTCTGAGGCACCACCACGCCCATCACCCGACCCATGTCT
Source organism: Candidatus Limnocylindria bacterium (assembly GCA_050695855.1). GTDB lineage: Bacteria > Chloroflexota > Limnocylindria > QHBO01 > QHBO01 > DASTEQ01. Next base: position 9,233 of record JBOGTA010000044.1, on the reverse strand, counting down.
GCCGGCCTGGCGGCGCCGGTGGCGGCCACCGCCTCGCGGACCAGCCGCTCGATCTCGTCATCGGTCAGCGGCTCGGGGAGGAATTCACGGAGGATTGCCATCTCCGCCTCTTCAGCGTCCGCCAGCTCGGGGCGACCGCCCTGGCAGTACAGCTCGATGCTCTCGCGCCGCTGCTTGACCTGGCGGTCTAGGACCTCGGTGACCTCGGCATCGGTCAGCTCGTGGCCCAACTCGATCCGGCGGTTGTGGGCGGCGGCCATGGCGAGGCGAAGGGTCGAGACGCGGAGCGCATCGCGCGCCTTCATAGCGGCGCGCATGGCGGACTCGATATCGGTCAGGAGGCTCATCGGCGAATGCTTCGGGAGATGCAATCGGGATCGGTCTGGATGGACCGATCCCGCTTCAGACGCTGGCTAGACGCGCGGACCTTTGCGCTTCTTGGATTCCTTGCGCTTGCGCTTCACGCTGGGCTTCTCGTAGTGCTCGCGGCGACGGGCCTCGGCCAGGATGCCGGACTGCTGGATCTTCTTGTTGAATCGCCGCAGCGCGCTCTCGAACGACTCGTTCTCGCCCACGCGGACTTCCGCCAAACGTCTCGCCTCCTCTCGGCCGTGATTCGCGCCGATGGGATCACCATCCGGCGCACAGGCCCGCGGAGTCTATCAGAGTGGGTCTCGGACCACGATTTGGGGGTCCGTTTGGCCGAGGGGCGGAACTCGGGTAGCCTGCCCAGCGAGACCCATACGGAATCCAGGGAGGAGAAGACCGTGAAATATCGAACCATGACGAGTGCGCTCGTCGGTTTGGTCCTGCTGCTGGCGGCCTGTAGCCCGTCGGCGAGCCCCACCGACGGCGGGGGAAGCGCTGCGCCAAGCGAGGCCGGCGGTATGGTCCCGAGCGAGGCCGCCAGCGCGGCACCGGACGCCTCCGGCGTGACGCTGACCATCGTCGAGACCTCCGCCGGTGAGACGCTGGCCGGTGAGGGTGGCCTGACGCTATACATCATGACCGTGGAAGCCGACGGCACGATCGTCTGCGTCGATGACTGCGCGGTGAACTGGCCTCCGTTGACCGGTACGGTCAACGCCGGTGAGGCGGATGCCTCGTTGCTGGGTACGGTGACCCGGCCCGACGGCTCGGAGCAGGCAACGTACAACGGGCAACCCCTGTACTACTTTGCCGGCGATTCGGCCGAGGGTGACGCCAATGGCCAGGGCATCAACGGCATCTGGTTCATCGCCAGCCCAAGCGGAGAGTTCGGACCCTGAGATAGCGAATCTCGGGGGATAAGCCGGGAAACCGGGGCGCCGTGCTTAGGCGGTGACCCCGGTTCTTGGTATCTGAATTGGTTCCGCTCCGCCGGCTTCGGGGCCGAGCCCGGCAGGGCGCTCGTCAGCCCGGCGGCCAGGACATGGGCCGGCCGCCCAACAGGTGGAGATGGAGGTGGAAGACGCTCTGGCCCGACTCGGGCCCGACGTTGGTGACCACCCGATACCCCTTCAGCCCGGCATCGGCCGCGGCGGTGCGCAGCGCCGTGAACAGGGCGGCCAGCAGGTCGCCGTCCGCATCGGTCAGATCGTTTGCCGACGCGATGTGGCGTCGCGAGATGGCCAGCAGGTGGGTGGGGGCGCGGGGGTTGATGTCGCGGAACACGACCACCTGGTCGTCCGCGTGGACCCGATCGGAGGGAATCTCAGCCGCCGCGATCTTGCAGAACAGGCAGTCGGGGTCGTATGACGGGTGGCGCTCGGGCACAGGCACGGGCGGAGCCTAGGCGATGACGCCCATTTGCGACAAGACCGATGCCACCGCCGGCACAGACTCGGCGAGGTTGATCAGGGCACGAAGTAGCCGGTCACGTCGAACACGAGGTGGGTGGTTCCGGAATAGCCGTACGTAGCACTCAGGGTCCCGGTCAGGCTGAGGGCCACCGTCACCCCGTTGGCCCGGGTGTCACCCTTGGGGAAGTTCAACGTCGAGCTGGTCGGGTTGGCGACCGGGTCGGGACCGAGGAACACGAACCCGGGCTGGGTCTGGCTGGTGACGGTCAGGTTGCCGGTGACGCCGGTCGCGGTGAGCGGTACCCCGCCCCGTCCGGTGACCTGGAAGGTGCGGGGGACCATGGCATTGAACGGTCCCGACAGGCCGTTGCCAAACCGGCTGTCGAGCAGCCGGGCCGGAGTGAGCGGGACGAAGGTGGCACCCGAGTCATCGGGCACGAAGTAGCCGGTCACGTCGAACACCAGGTGGGCCGTGCCCGAATAGCCGGTCGTCGCGCTGAGGGTGCCGGTCACGCTCAATGCCACCGTCACCCCGTTGGCCCGCGTGTCCCCAACCGGGAAGTTCAGGGTGGAGCTGGTCGGGCTGGCCACCGGGTCGGGGCCGAGGAACACGAAACCGGCGTGGGTCTGGCTGGTGACCGTCAGATTGCCGGTGACCGCGGTGGCATCGAGTGGTACCCCGCCCAGGCCGGTGACCTGGAAGGTGCGGGGGACTCCAGCGCTGAACGGCCCCGACAGGCCGTTGTCGAACCGGGTGTCGAGGAGCCGAGCGGGCGTCAGCGGAACGAACGTGGCCCCCGAGTCATCGGGCACGAAGTAGCCGGTCACGTCGAACACCAGGTGGGTCGTGCCCGAATACCCGTTGGTGGCACTCAAGGTGCCTGTCGGACTCAGGGCCACGGTCACCCCGTTGGCGCGGGTGTCCCCCAACGGGAAGTTCAGGGTGGAGCTGGGCGGATTGGCGAGGGGGTAGGGTCCGAGATACACGAATCCGGCGGCACTCTGGCTGGTGACGGTCAGGTTGCCGGTGACCGCTGTCGCGTTGAGGGGCACCCCGCCCTGGCCGGTAACCTGGAAGGTGCGGGGAGTCAACGCGCTGAACGGGCCGGACAGCCCATTGCCGAACCTGGTGTCGAGGATGCGCGCGGGAGTCAGCGGAATGAACGTGGCACCGGTGGGATGGGGCTCCGCAGTACCAAGCCACAGCCTGCCTGAGCCGTACGAGTTGTCCTTGCCGACCGTGCCCAGGTCGAGCGCGTGGCCCTCGAGGAAGGATTGGAGTTGTGCGGGGGTGGACGCCGGATTCGCTTCGGCAACCAGGGCGGCCGCTCCAGCGACATGGGGCGCGCTGGCGGACGTCCCGGCGAAGCCACCTGTGCAGCCGGTTGCCATCCCATACACCGAGGAAGACGTCCGATCCTGACCCGCGATGTCCGGCTTCGTGCGCCCATCGATGGTCGGGCCTCGGCTGCTGAATGGCTCCAGGGCATCGTTTTGCCAGCAGATCGCTCCGGCAGCCATCGCGTGCGGCGAACTCCCGGGCTCGGTGATGCTGCCTGCCGCGACCACGTACTGCGGCGCTCCCACGTCGACGAAGAGGTCAAACCGCGGGGCTGTTGTTGCGGCGAATTTTCTGATCGCGATACCGAAGGCCTGACTGACCCCGGTCGTATTCGTGTAGCAGAAGGCCTCGGTCGGTGGTTGCGAGCCATTCTGAAAGTTCTCCGACCCCGAAACCGGGACCGTGAGGTCGGCGAGCCTGAAGAGATAGACGTCGTAGTCCTGGGACGAAGCCGGCCAGTCGTCCCACTTGAGGAAGACACAGACCCCGCCTCCGGCGGCGATTCCAATGTCGTCCAACTCGTCTGTGACGGTGAACTGGTGCCAGAAGTTGGCGTTTGGGTCGCTGAACGTTCCGCTCCAGTGGCGCTGGGCGTGATTCCCTGCGGCGTTGACCCAGAGAATCCCGTTCGCACGCGCGTCCGCCACGATGGCATCGGGGGTACCGATCGCGCCAGAGCCATCGCCCCGACTGGTGTTGAACCAGACCAACGAATGGTTGACGATCGTGATGCCCTCAGAAAGGGCGTAATCCTTCGCCTGGCCCAGGTTGACGTCGGTCTCCATGCAGATGAGATAGAGCTGAACGTCGGGCGCCATCTTGTAGACGATCTCAGCCACGGCGGTCCCGTGGTCGGTTCCGGTCGCCACCCCGCCGCAGCCGAAGTCGGCTGTGGTCAGGCTAGCCGGCAGATCGCCACTCGCCTGCTTCGTGGTATAGCCGATGAAGCCCGCGTCAATGACCCCGACCTTGACCCCAGCGCCCGACAACCCGGCGCTCTGCCACGCGATCGCGTTCGTCTCCCCGACTCCCTCGTCCACCACGCTGTCGGCGACCGGAAGTGACGGCTGGCGGACATAGCGCACGATGGAAAGCTCGGCCAGCGTTCTCAGGGCGCCAGGGGGAAGGAGGGCCTGAACGAGATCCGCGTACTCAGCCTCCACGAGTCCACCCACCGCCTGAATCGCATCTCGCACGGCGGACCGGCCGCTGTTCGCCGTCACCACCACTCGAACGCGTCCCGATGAGACCGCCACATCCCGTTCGCTGGCGACGCGCAGGCCCTCCGGCGTTCCTCCGGTCCGGGTGGCCGATGCCACGGCAAGCAGGTGCGAGTCGAGTTTCGGGTGCTTGTCAGTGGTGAGGTGGGAAGGCAGCCGATAGTCCGGGCCGGCTACGGAGGGAGCCGGCACGGGCATTGACGCAGCCACTGGCGTCCAGAGCCCGACGACACTCGCCATCACCAGCGTGGCGATGGGCAAGACTCGGGTCCCTGGAATGGCACGCACTGGGGCGCTCCTCCCTACTCCGACGGCGACTGGGCAGGGCCGCCGACATGAGATTGGGCGAGAGTATGGACCGGGCCCGCCAGATTGGGTAGTCGCCCGGGACCTAGCCGAAGTCGCCTGTCCGCGACAGGACGACGGCCGCCGCCGCCGCCGCAACTGACTCGCTGCGCAGGATGCGCGGCCCCAGCCCGGCAGTCGTCGCTCCTGCCTGTTCCGCGGCAGCCACCTCGTCGGGGGCAAATCCCCCTTCGGGACCGATGATCAGACGCTCCGGCACCGGCACCTCCGAGAGTCTCGGACCATCCGAGCGCTCGAACAGCAGGACCGATCCTCGACCGATGACCTCCGCCATGGGCGCTGGGGCTACGACCTCGGGGACGATGCCGCGCTCCGATTGCTCGGCCGCCTCGCGGGCCACCGCGCGCAGGCGACCCAGGCGCGCATCCGAGATCTCCCGGGCAACACATCGGTCCGACACAAACAGCTCGAAACGGGAGATGCCCACCTCGGTCCCGTGGCGGACCACCGGCTCGAGGTGATCACCTTTGAGGAGGGCCTGCGCCACGGTCAGCCGATGGCGCGGCTCCCCGCGGGCCGGGGCGCGAGACACCACATCCAACCAACCACCGGAGAGGCGGCAGCGGACTTCCAGCCCATCACCCTCCAGCAGCACGATCTCGTCCCCGTCCCCCAGGCGCAGGACCCGCGTGACCTGTTTCGCAATGCCATCAGGGATGGCAAGACGCTCTCCGGCCGCGGTTCCCGGCTCGACAAAGAACCGATGCGTGGTCACGGCGTCCGCACGCAGCGGACCGTCACCCAGTCCCCCTCCGTGATCCAGTCAACCGCCTCGAATCCGGCGACGGTCAGCGCGGATTCCACCTCGTCGGATCGGCTCTCGATGATGCCCGACGCGATCAGCGTCCCACCCGGCGCGCTGTGGGCCGCCAGCCGTGACGCCAGCTCGACCAGAACCGTCGCCACGAGGTTGGCGACCACCAGGGGGAAATTTTCGGCGGCCTGGTCGGGCAGCGTTCCGTGGCGTGCGACGAAGCGATCGCCCAGGTCGTTGGCGCGGGCATTTGCCGTGCTCGCCTCGACGGCCAGCGGATCGGTGTCGTAGCCGAAGGCCCGCTGAGCGCCCAGCCGGAGGGCGGCCAGCGCCAGGATGCCCGACCCCGTCCCCACGTCGAGCACATCCGCCGGCATCGGCTGCACCAGTTGGAGAAGCTCGAGGCACCCCCTGGTGGTGGGGTGCAACCCGGTCCCGAAGGCCATTCCCGGATCCAACCGAATGACCAGGTCGGAGCCCTTCGGGATCTCCAGCCACGTCGGGACGATAGTCAACCGGCCGCTCCGAATCGGCTCATACCCGTCACGCCAGGCCGTCGCCCAGGCGGCGTCGTGGGTGGTGGTGACCGAAAGCTCGCTCATCGGCCGCAGGTCGAAGGCGCGGAGATGCCAGAGCGCCCTACGGGTGCGGTCGATCGCGTCGGGGGCCCCAGCGTCGTCGGGGATCCAGACGGTCACCCGATACCCGCCCGCCGGGTCCGGGCGCAACGCCTGCTCATCGTCGGCGATGAGCCTCAGGGGCTCCACCGCGCTTCCCTGGCCCAGTCGGCCGAAGATCTCGCTGACGGCCTCCACGCCCTCGACGTCAGCCTCGACGCTGAGGGCCAGCCAGCGCATCGGTCCAGGTCGATCCAGATCGGTCAGTCTGGGGCTAGCTGAACAGGTCGCGCAGCCGGTCGCCCAGCGAGGGACCGCTCTTGGGGAGCACGGCGGGGCCGCTCACCTCGCCCAGCTGCTGGAGCAGCTCGCGCTCGCGCTTGCTCATCCTGGCCGGCACCACGACCGTGGCGATGACGTGGAGGTCGCCACGGCCCGCCCCCCGCAGGCGCGGGAGGCCACGCGCCCGGAGCCTGATCTCCTCTCCGCTCTGGGTTCCGGCCGGTATCTCGACCTCCTCGGTTCCCTCCACGGTGCGGACCATCACCTTCGCCCCCAGGGCGGCCTGGGCGAAGGTCAGCGGCACCTCGGTATACAGCTCGGTCCCGCGCCGAACCAGGTCGGGGTCTTCCCGGACGGTGACCATCACGTACAGGTCGCCAGCGGGACCGCCGCGCGGACCGGCCTCGCCCTGGCCATCGATCGCGATCCGCTGCCCGCTTTCGATCCCGGGCGGGATGGTGACCTGCAGCCGCCGCTCCTCGCGAAGCCGGCCGTCTCCCTTGCAGGTGTGACAGGGCGTGGAGACGACGCGCCCCTCGCCGTTGCAGCGCGGGCAGGCGGTGATGTTCACCATCTGGCCCAGGATCGTCTGGCTCACGCGCCGCCGCTCCCCCGTGCCGTTGCACTCTGGGCACCGCTCCGGCTCGCTGCCCGGCTCCGCTCCGCTGCCGTCACACGTCGGGCAGCGAACAAGCGTTGGGAAGCGAATCTCGCGGGCGATTCCGGTTACCGCCTCGGCCAGGGTGATGGTCAGGTCGTAGCGCAGGTCGGAGCCGGCCACCACCCGCTGTCGCCGCCGACCGCCCGCCGGCGCACCGCCGAAGAACGCGTCGAAGATGTCGCCGAACGGCCCGAACCCGCCGCCGAACGGCTCCCCGGGCGCACTCGCGCCGTCCACCCCCGCGTGGCCGAACATGTCGTAGGCAGCGCGCCGCTGCCGATCGGACAGGACTCGGTACGCCTCGTTCAGTTCCTTGAATCGCTGCTCGGAGCCGGAGCTGGCGTCGACGTCGGGGTGATGCTTCTGCGCCGCGCGCCGGAACGCACGCTTGATGTCCGCCTCGGACGCGTCCCGCCCGACGCCCAGGATCTCGTAGTAGTCGCGCTTGACCGCCATTGCCGGCGGATTATACCGATTGGCACTCTGCCACCCAGAGTGCCAAGCGAGTTTCGCCTCAGTTGCCCTCCGGCTCGGGCCGTCCTCCCGACCAGAAGCTCATCGCCTTGCGCGCGCTGTACAGCCCAAAGGCCGCAAAGGCCAGGACGAATGTGACGGCCGCGCCGACCGCGGTGAGCTCCATGGCCATTCCCAGCTGCGCCAGGACCAGGCCCGCCAGGACGGCGGCCACAACGCAGTCGACGAACGCGATCATGGCCGGCGTCGTCACCAGCGCATGGGTGAGGTTCCCGACGACGCTCGGCTGGTCGTGCATGGAGCCATACGTCAGGAGCACACCCCCGAGGTCCTCCGTCGAGCCAGTGATCAGGTATGGCTCGATGCCCGGGTCGATTTCCAGGTAGGCGCGACGCAACCGGTTCATGCCCCGGACCCAGACCAGGTCCTCGGCGTTGATCTCACCCAGCCGGACGAAGGTCGCGCAGCCGACGAACAGGACCACGGGCAGGAGGAGGAGGGCGAAGACCGTGAATCCCTGCCCGAAGGCGGTGGCCTGGGCCACGAGGGCCAGCGCGACCACCGTCCCGGTCAGAAGGGTGAGGAACATGCCGGCCCGGGCGAATGACTCGTTCCACGAGAGCGAGCGCGTCGCCAGCAGGCTCCAGTGTTCGGTGGTCAGCAGCTGGACCCGGATGGAGAGGTTCGCAGCCGTCTCGGAAGCCGTAGTCGGCGGTGGTGCAGCGGGGTGCTCGGTGGTCATGGGCGCAGTGTGCGACTGGCCGAGCGGGTTCGTCTAGCATCGGTCTGCCCATGTCCGATATCCGTCACATCGCGGCTGACCATGCTCGGCGCTTTCTCGTCCGGCGGCATCTCCTCGATCCCCCTCGATCCTTGCCGGCGGAGCCGGAATCGGTCCTTCGCGTTGTGGAGCGCCTGGGAAGCGTCCAATTCGATCCGCTCGAGGTGCCCGGGGCCCGCAGCAACGACCTGGTGCTGCATGCGCGGATCAAGAACTTCCGCCGGGAATGGACCGATGGCTGGCTCTATGCGCCGCGCGGTGAGCGACGGCTGATCGAGCTGTACAACAAGAGCCTCAATATCCTGCCCATCGGAGAGCTCCCCCTCCATCGCGCGGCCTGGGAGCAATGGCGCGACGGGCTGGAAAGCGGCGTCCTGCACGAGCATGCCGAGCTGGTGGCGACCATTCTCCAGCGCGTCGAGCGCGACGGCCAGCTGTCGACCGATGCCTTCCGCGACATCGACCATCGCATCGAGTGGTGGTGGGACAGCGACGGGACCACGACCACCCGCACCGCCAAGGCCGTCATGGAGGCGCTGTTCGTCACCGGCCGGCTGGGGATCGCGCGCCGCGAGGGGAGCCGGCGTTACTACGATCTCATCGAGCGCTTGGTTCCCGCCGATCTACTGGCTCAACCCGCTGACGTCGAGGACCAGCATCGCCACCGGCTGCTCGCGCGCCACCGGGGAGTGGGCCTGATGGCCGTCGGCGGCTCGGGAGAGCTTGTATCGGGCACCGGGAAGGCATCGGATCGTGCGCGGAGGACAGCCCAACTCGTGGAGCACGGTCGACTCGTCCCGGTCCAGGTCGAGGGATTCCGCGAGCCGCGCCACATCCTGGCCGAGGAACTGCCGATCCTGGAGGCAACCGCAGCTCGCGATCAAATGACCCGCCCGGCCCTCACCTTCGTGCCGCCCCTGGACCCCTTGATGTGGGATCGCCGCCTGGTGAAGGG
>JBOGTA010000043.1:0-11894 GCA_050695855.1 Candidatus Limnocylindria bacterium | reverse complement strand
TGGGTCACGATGCTCACCCCGCGCACGCCGAGCAGCGGCGACCCGCCGAACTGCTCGTAGTCGAACCGATGCCGGAGGCGGTCGATCCCGGGGCGGAGGGCCAGCACGGCGATGGGGGCCACGGGCCCCCGCAGGAGGTCCTCCCGGATCGACCGGAAGATGTACGAGGTCAGGCCTTCGACCAGCTTGATCGTGACGTTGCCGACGAACCCGTCACACACCACCACGTCCGCCGGGTGGCCGGCGATGTCGTGTGGCTCGACGTTGCCAACGAAGTTCAGGTCCGACGACTGGAGCCGGATGAAGGCCTCGCGGGTCAGGGCGTCGCCCTTCTCCGGCTCCTCTCCAATGTTCAGCAGCGCCACCCGGGGCTTGTGAACGTGGAGGACCCGCTCTGCGTAGAGCGAGCCCATGGCGGCGAACTGGACGAGATTGCGGGGCTCGGAATCGACGTTCGCGCCGACGTCGAGCAGGACGAGCGGCCCCGACGCGGTGAGAAAGTAGGCAGGCAGGGCCGGGCGGTCGATGCCCTCGAGCCGCCCGAGGCGGAAGATGGCGGCCGCCATTGTTGCCCCGGTCGATCCGGCACTGACCACCGCATCGGCGGTCCCATCGCGGACCATGTCGGTCGCGACCCGGATCGAGGAGCGCCGGCGGCGGATGGCGGCGGCCGGGGACTCCCCCATCCCGATCACCTCCGGCGCGTCGACGAACGACACGCTGGCGGGCCTGCCATGACCGTACTCGTCCACCTCGCGTTCCAGACGCGGGACGTCGCCGACCAGGAATACCTCGTCGGCATGGGAGGCGGCGTAGTTGATCGCTCCCCGAACGACCTCGCGCGGGGCGAGGTCGCCGCCCATCGCGTCGACCGCGATGCGCATCGTCCGGACGGCTAGCGGCCGCTCTCGGTCGGAGTCGGCGCCGGCGGGGGCACCACCTCGCGGCCGTTGTGCCAGCCGCAGGTCGGACACACGGTGTGGGCGCGCTTCAGCTCGTGGCAGTGGTCGCACTCGACCAGGGTTGGGGCGCGCAGCGCCAAGTGGGCTCGCCGTTCACCCTGACGCGACTTCGAGACCTTACGCTTGGGGACGCCCACGCGGCACTCCTGCTCGACTTGGATTGAGGACGCCGCAGTATAGCCGGGGCCCCTTCCGGGCACCACCGCCTCAGTCGGGAGGCGGCTTCCAATCGGCGAGCGGCGCAAGGCGTGGATCGATGGTAGCGGTCGGGTGCTCGCACACGCCGTCGTCAAGGCGCCGCCCGCATACCGGGCACAGGCCGCGGCAGTCGGGCCGGCAGAGCGGATGCATCGGCTCCGCGAGAGCGAGCTCATCGGCTATGACCGGGCCTAGGTCGAGCTCGTGGTGGGCGTCGATCCGGGCCACGTCGGCATCGGCGGTCGCCATCGAAAGGACCGCGCCGGTGTCGGGGTCCACGCTGGGGAGGAACTCCTCGCCGATGACCAGCGACACCGGTTCGTCGAACTCATCGAGGCACCGGATGCACGTCCGCCGGGCCAGGGTCCGGATCTGGCCATCGACCAGGATCCCCCGGTTGGTGCGCTGCAATCGCAGCCTGCCCAGCAGCGGCCGTCCGCCGGGCGCGGGATCGGTCCAGTTCAGCGGGCCCAGCTCGATGGTGCGGGCGGTTCCCGCCGGCTCGCGCAGCAGACCCGCCACGCTCAGGCGGGTCACCCCGATATCGGCGAGCCGACTGCGCGTTCGGGTTCGGGCTGGATGGGCACGGCGTCGATAGTCGCCGATCCCCGCCGCTGGTCGAGCATCTCGATGCCGTGCTTGATGCTGGTCAGTGCCTTGGTGACTTCGCCCTCGAGGCGGATCAGGACCCCGGTCGCGTACTCATCGGCTCCGTTTCGCACGTCGCCCGCTTCGCGATTGGCCTGCTCCAGGATCTCCCCGGCGCGCTGCTGGGCCAGGCGGACCAGCTCGCGTTCTTCGAGCATCTGGGCGGCCTGCTCCTGTGCCCGCGCGATGATCGCGTCCCCCTCCTCGCGGGCATGCTCGACGATGCGGCCCGCCTCGCCGGTGATGCGCTGGGCCTGCCGAACCTCCTCGGGCATGGCAACCCGAATCTGGTCCACCAGCTCCAGCACCGCTCCCTGGTCCACGACGACGTTGTTCGTGAGCGGCACGCGCGTGCCGGTGGCGACCAGCGCCTCCAGGCGCTCGACGAGAAACAGGATGTCCGTGACGTTGACCTCCGTCGGCGGTTGTGGCCGATTCTACACCGGCACGCCGCTGTCGTACATCGTCATACCACCCGATCCCGCAGCGCCCGTTCGACCCCCGGCGGGACCATGGGCGAGACATCGCCGCCGAAGGCCGCCACCTCCTTGGCCAGGCTGGATGACACATAGCCGAACTCCAGCCCGGTCATCAGGAATACCGTGTCGATGCTCGGTGCCAGGCGCCGGTTGGTGTGAGCCATCTGGAGCTCGGCCTCGAAGTCGCTGATAGCGCGCAGGCCGCGGATCACGAAGCCCGCCTGGTGCCGCTCGGCGAATTTCACGGTCAGGCCGTCGAAGGATTCGACCTCGACCGATTCCAGGTCGCCAACCTCGGCCACGATCAACGCCACCCGTTCCTCCACCGAGAACAGTGGCGTCTTGCGCGGATTGCCCAGGACGCCGATGACCAGCCGATCGAAGAGCTCTGCCCCACGCCGGACGACGTCCAGGTGGGCGTTGGTGATCGGGTCGAAGGAACCGGGAAAGACCGCGACGCGGGTCATCATTCCTCCTCCAGGAAGGTCAGGGCCGTTTCACCGAAACGCCGGGTGCGGCTCGAGGAGAGACCCCGGCCCGTCGGAATCGGGGTTCGCCAGAAATGCTTCACCACCACCAGCCCCCCGGGTGCCAGGAGCGGGACGACCCGCCCGAGCGGTAGGTCGAGTGTACGCTCCGCGTAGGGCGGGTCGAGGATGACCACGTCCCACGCCAGGGCATTCGTGTCGGACGAGGCACCGAGGAACCTCGTGACGTCCATGGCGTGGACCTCGGCGCGGTCGGTGAAGCCGGTTCGTTTCAGGTTCTCGTGGATGGCGCGCAGCGCGTGTCGCGCCTCCTCGACGAACGTGGCGTGGACGGCGCCGCGCGACAGAGCCTCGATCCCGATCGCCCCGCTCCCCGCGTACAGGTCCAGGACCTGGGCGCCCACGACCCGAGCTCCAATCGCGCCGAACATCGCTTCCTTGACCCGGTCGCTGATGGGCCGCGTCGACCGGTCCTTGGGAGCGATCAGCAGCAAGCCGCGAGCCGAGCCGGCGATGACCCGCATCCGGCTTCAGGCCGCGTCCCCGGAGGATTCCGGCGTGGCAAACGCGCGTTGTTCGCGGACGAGCTCGGCGCGACCAGCAAGCGTGGGTTCCTCTGACACGAGCGACCGGGCCAGGGTCCGCGCCCGACCCGCCAACTCCAGGTGTCGGGGATCGAACAACGAGGCGACGCGGAGGGGCGGCAGGCCCGACTGGCGGGTGCCCAGCACGTTGCCCGCGCCCCGCAGCTCGAGATCGGCCTCGGCGATCGCAAAGCCATCGGTCGATCCGCGTACCACCTCCAGGCGTCGGCGCGCCATCTCGTCGGCCGCGTCCGACAGCAGGATGCAGAAGGACCGATGGGCTCCGCGTCCCACGCGGCCGCGGAGCTGGTGGAGCTGGGCAAGCCCGAAGCGCTCCGCGTCTTCGATCACGATGACGGTCGCGTTGGGAATGTCGATCCCGACCTCGATCACCGTGGTGGCCACCAGGACGTCACTCTCGCCTGCGGCGAAGCGCTGCATGGCGGCGTCCCGCGCGGGCACCGGTTGCTGGCCGTGGACGAGGTCGACCTTCACGTCGGGCAGCACTCCCCGGAGCCGTTCCGCCTCCGCCTCGGCGGACGCCGCGGTCAGCACGTCGCTTTCAACGATCAGCGGCACGACCACGAACGTCTGCCGGCCGGCCCTGGCCTGGTCGGCGATGAACGATTCGATGCGCGGCAGCGCCGAGCGGTCGCGGAGCTCGGTCCGGATCGGCTGCCGGCCGGGTGGCGACTCGCGGAGGGTGCTGATCGCCAGGTCGCCGTAGACGGTCAGGGCCAAGGTCCTGGGGATCGGGGTCGCCGTCAGCGCCAACATGTGGGGCTCGAGGTCGGCGGCCTTGGCCTGGAGCGCGGCCCGCTGGGCGACGCCGAACCGATGCTGCTCGTCGACGACGGCCAGGCCCAGCCGATCGAAGGTGACGCCAGCGCTGATGACGGCATGGGTCCCGACCACGACGTCCGTCTCGCCCTGGCCGATGCTGCGCTGGATCCGGCGCCTGGCGGCAGCCGGCAGCGATCCCGACAGAAACTCGACGCGGACGCCGAGGTCCTCGAGAAGGGGAGCCAGCCCGTCGTGGTGTTGGCGGGCGAGGATCTCGGTCGGGGCCATCAGGGCGCCCTGCCACCCGGCCCGGCAGGCGCTGGCCAAGGCGACCGCTGCGACCGCGGTCTTGCCGCTCCCCACGTCGCCCTGCAGGAGGCGCCGCATCGGTTCTTCCAGGGCCAGGTCGGCGGTGATCTCGCCGACCGAGCGGGCCTGGTCGCCGGTCAGGCGGAACGGGAGCGCATCGACGATCTCGGTGAGCGCCTCCGGCGTGATGGCGATCGGCGGCGCCCGTCGCTCGGTGCGGGCGGCGGCCGCCTGGGCCAGCGTCAGCTGCAGGCCGAGAAGCTCGTCGAACGCGAGCCGGTCGAGCGCGGGTTGCAGGTCGTCCAGGTCGTCGGGGAAATGCGCCGTCCGGATGGCCAGCGCCAGGTCCAGGAGTCCGACCCGCTCCCCCGGGCGCAATGGGTCTACCACCGCCGGCAGGCAGCGATCGAGGACGCGGGCCAGCAGCTCTCGAACCCGGCGCAGGGTGACGCCTCCGACCAGCCGGTAGACCGGCACCACCCGAGCGGTGTGGACCGATTCCCGCGTCGCGGGCGAGAACTCCGGGTTCGCGAACTGCATCCGCCAGCCCTGAGCCGTCACCTTGCCGCTGACCACGATCTCGTCGCCGGGCCGCAGGCGACGCTCGATGAAGCGCCGCCCGAACCAGATGGCCTCCGCGCTCCCACTCGCATCGGAGAGCTGCACGATGGTGCGCGGCGGACGCCGCCCGAACCCGGGCTCGGCGCGGATGTCCTCGACCCGCACGCGCGCCGACTGCTTCTGCCCCGGACTGAGGTCGGCCAGGCGACGGAGGTCGCTGAAGTCGTCGTAGCGGAACGGGAGGTACAGCAGCGCCTGGCGTGGGGTGCGGATCCCGAGACGGGCGAGCGTGGCAAGTCCCCCGCCGAGCTCCGGCAGCGCCTCGCGAATAGGCTGGTCGAGACGCTCGGAAGTGAAGGTCCGCGACGGAATCCCGGTTCGGCGAGCGGCGGTCGCCGAACGCCGCGGACCCGATTGCATGGCTCGATCGTAGCGTGCTAGCATCGGTCCAGTCCGGCTGCCCGTCGGTGGGCGCCGGCTTCCTGTTGAGTGGAGACCCGCATGGCCCGCGTCTGCGACATCTGCGGCAAGCGACCCATCACCGGCTGGAATCCGCAGTCGGTGGGCATGAACCGTAAGCGTGCGGGTCGCCGCTGGGTGCCGAACCTGCAGAACCTGACCGTCGTCCGTGACGGCCGCCCGGTATCGGTGCGCGCCTGTGCACGCTGCCGGCGGACCGCCACCAAGGCCTAGCCGCCGAGGTCTCCGGCCGAGTCGATCACCAGGGTGAACGGTCCGTCGTTCACCAGCTCCACCTCCATCGCCGCCCCGAATTGGCCCGTCGCCACCTCCACCCCGTTGTCTCGCAGGACCGCCACGAAGCGCTCCACCAGCGGCTCGGCCATGTCCGGCGCCGCCGCATCGGTGAACCCCGGCCGCCGACCATGGCGCACGTCGGCCAGCAAGGTGAACTGGCTCACTACCAGCAGCGAGCCGTTCACCTCGGCCAGCGAGAGGTTGGTCCGCCCGGCCTCGTCCTCGAAATAGCGCAGGCCCACCAGCTTGGCAGCCATCCGATCCGCCACCTCCGCGCTGTCGTCCGCGCCAACCCCGACCAGGACCACCGCCCCGCGGCCGATCCGCCCTATCGGCGTCCCATCCGCTCGCACGCTGGCCTGTGAGACGCGCTGAACGACCAGCCGCATCGGCCTACGGCGAGCCGGATGGGGAGCTGTCGGAGGTCCCCGGTCCATCCGCCTCGGTCACCAGGGCGTAGGCCTCGCCATCGAGCGGGGGGCCCAATGCGCCCTCGGTGAAGATCGCACTGGCGTTCCAGATCATCCAGCCGGCGGCCCGGTTGTCGGCGAGGGCCTGCATCTCGGCCCGGATGTCGGTGGCGGTGTAGGCCCGGAATGGCCCGTATCCGAAGTCCTGGATCCATGGCCGGATGCGGAGCGGGAGGCCGGCAGCCTGCTGGTTCATGATCTCCAGGGTGCGGTCGATCATCTCGTACGGGTGCTCGTTCGGCTCGGCGATGTCGAACACGCCCGGGTAGTAGTGGCTCGGGTAGACCATGGGGCTGAAGTAGTCGACGTAGGGCATGATCACCTCCGGCCGCTGGCCGATCCCCTGGTCGTCGGTGGCGATGAAGCTAATCGGGAAGACGTCCGCGGCCAGGAAGGCGCGGCTCCAGGCCAGCTCATCGGAGATGACCCGCATGACCCGCTGGATGGTCGGCAGCCGGAAGGACTGGGTGTGGGGCAAGTTGGTCTCGGCCAGCTCGTACGGGCCGTCGGAATAGAACCGGATGTAGTCGAGCTGCACCTCGCCGAAGCCCTTGGCCGCCAGGTCGCCGACGATGGCCGCCACGTACTCGGCCACGCCCGGGTTGCCGGGGTCGAGCCACACGCCGCCGCCCCAGTCGGTCCACGGCTGCCCGGTGGCCGTGTTGCGCACCGCCAGCTCGGGCCGTGACAGGCCCAGTGTGTTGTCCTTCATCACGACGACCCGGGCGATGGTGTAGATCCCTCGCTCCTTGAGGGCGGGTAGGAGCTCTTCGAGGGTGAACACCGGCGACGACATGACCGATCCGGCCGCCTCCGCTGCCGGCAGATCGGTGCTGTAGTACAGCCACCCGCCGGTCTCCTTGACGTCGATGACCATGGCGTTGGCTTCCGACCGATCGATGAGGGCGAGCATGGCGTCCAGGCGACCCGCACCCTCGAAGACGGCCGACGGCGCGTACAGGGCGCGAGCTTCGAACGTCGAGAGGGTCACATCCTTGTTCATCGCCTCGTCGATGGGGATGACCCCCAGCCGATAGCCGGGCGCCTTGTAGATGAGAGTTCCCGACTCGGGGACGCCGGGCAGGGCGTAGCTCCCGTCGGCGCCCGTCCGAACCCCGCTTCGCTGCCCTTCCACGAACACCCTGGCATCCGCGATCGGGGCGCCGGTCTGATCACGGACCATGCCTCGGACCGTGTTATTGCGCAGCTCGATCGAGATGTCGCCATTCGGCGGGATGGTGGCGGTCGCCGCGTCGAACCCAGCGGCCTCGACCGTGACTTCCGTGCCGGCCAGGGCGGTGATTTGAGCCGTCCCATCCGGCCCGGTGGTCGCGGCACCACCGGCAACCGCGACCCGCGCGTCCGCCACCGGCGCTCTGGTGGCAGCGTCGACGACCTCCACGATCAGGGGTCGAGGGGTGGGCTCGGGAGTTGGCAGGATGGGAATCGGACCGCTGCACGCGGCCACCGCCGCCACGAACAGCACGGCCGCGGCTGCCCCAGATCGGGCGCGGCCTCGCGTCATGCCGGTTTCCGAGCGGCGGCTCGGAAGGCCTCCACGGAGTCCGCCAGATCTCCCTGGGTCTCGTACAGAGCCGAACCGATGACCAACACCTCGCCTCCGGCATGGTGCGCGGCGCCGATGGTCTCCAGGTTGACGCCGCCATCGACCGCGATCGGAACGTCCAATCCCCGACCGGCGACCTCGGCCGCCAGCGCGCCCAGCTTGGGTAGGACCTCGACCAGGAACGCCTGGCGTCCGAAGCCGGGATGGACGGTCATGACCAGCAGGAGCTCAATGCGGTCCAGGTAGGGGTGGACCGCTTCGGCCGGCGTTTCGGGGTTGAGGGCCAACCCGGCCTGCCGGCCGGCGTCATGGATGGCCTGGATGACGACCTCGGGGTCGTCCGCAGCCTCCACGTGGAATGCGATGAGGTCGCTCCCGGCACGCGCGAAGTCGTCCGCATAGCGCAGCGGGCTCTCGATCATGAGGTGGGCGTGGAACGGGAGGGTGCTGTGGGGCCGGAGCGCGGCCACCACCGGCGCTCCGAACGAGATGTTGCCCACGAAATGGCCGTCCATGACGTCGAGGTGGATGGAGTCCACGCCCCCCGCCGCCGCCCGGGCCACCTCCTCTCCCAGTCGGGCGAAGTCGGCGTTCAGCACGCTCGCCGACAGGTGGGGAGGCCGGCGGGTCATGGTGGGGACCGCCTCACGCCGGAACGACCTCCAGCTCCGACAGCGAACGGTCCTGACCGAGCGGGCGCCGGGCCAGCTGGGCATGCAGCTGGCCACAGGCCGCCTCGATGGAGCGGCCGCGGGTGTCGCGTACCGTGGTGGCCACACCGGCACCGCGGAGGACGCGTGCGAAGCGATCGATCCCGGCTCGGGTCGTACCCACCCACGGAGCGGCGGGCGTCGGATTGAGCGGGATGAGGTTCACGTGGCACAGCCATCCCCGGGCCAGGGCGGCCAGCCGCCGCGCCTCGAGGGGCTCGTCGTTGACACCGTCGATCATCACGTACTCCAGGCTGACCCGGCGGCGGGTTCGGCTCGCGAACCGACGCCCGGCGTCCAGGACTTCGGCGAGGGGCCACTTCCGGTTGATCGGCACCAGCTCGTCGCGGAGCTCGTCGTGCGCGGCGTGGAGGCTGACGGCCAGGTTGACCTGCGGCAGCTCGTCAACCATGCGCCGCATGCCGGGCACGACCCCGGACGTGCTCACCGTCAGGTGCCGGGCGCCGATGCCCAGGCGGGTCGGATCGTTGAGCAGACGGACCGCGGCAAACACGTGGTCGACGTTCAGGAGCGGCTCGCCCATCCCCATGAAGACGACGTTGAGGTGGCGGTCGGGATCGATGGTGTCCGCCCGCTCGCGGCGCCACCAGAGGACCTGGTCCACAATCTCGGCGGCCTCCAGGTGGCGCCCGAACCCGCCCTGCCCGGTGGCGCAGAACGGGCAGCCCACCGCGCAGCCGGCCTGGCTGGAGATGCAGATCGTGGTCCGCGGCGCGGACCCGGCTCGGCCCGGATACCGCATCAGGACGGACTCGATCCGCTGCCCGTCGACCAGCTCGTGGACCGCTTTCTCGGTCAGCCCATGATCGGTGGAAATCGCCTCGGTCGCCGCGATGCTCGAAAAGCGGAAGGCGTCCGCCAGCTCCGCCCGCAACCGGCGCGGGACATCGGTCAGGCCCTCGAAGTCCCGAGCGCGACCGGCAGCCACGCCGGCTAATACCTGGCGTGCGCGATATGGAGGTTCGCCGTGGGCGCCGAACCAGCCGGCCAGCTGATCCGTCGCAACCTCGCTGATGGCCGGCATCGGCTCAGCGGGGTGAGGATCAGTCACGACGGCCCATGACGAGGCTCAGGTAGTACAGGAACGTCAGCATGGCGGTGAGAGCGGCCGCGACATAGGTCCAGGCGGCGGCCTTCAGCACGGCGCGTGCGCCATTCTGCCGCTCGCCGGCCATGCCCAGGCTCTCCACGAAGGCCAGGGCCTTCCCGCTGGCGCCGATCTCGACAGGGAGCGTGATGAGGGTGAACGCAAACGCGATCGCGAAACCGATGAGGCCGACCACCGCCAGCCCGGTCAGGTTGAGCAGCAGGCCGGCGACGATGAGCCAGGGCGCCAGCGAGGAGCCGAAGCTGGCGGCCGGCACGATGACCGATCGCGCCGCGAGCCACCGATCGCGCTGTTGGTCCTGGAGGGCGTGTCCGACCTCGTGGGCGATGACCGCGGCGGCGGCCACCGAAAGCTGGGGACCAGCTGGCCCGGGAGCCGTTCCCCCACCGGCTACCGACTCGCTGACGCGGAGAACCTTCTTCCGCGGGTCGTAATGATCGGTCAGCTGGCCGGGCGTCGGCTCGATCTGGACATCGGTCAGCCCTTGCCGATCGAGCAGCCGGCGGGCGAAGTCGTAGGCTCCCAGGTTGATCCCCGAATCGACCTTCGACCAACGCCCATAGGTCGAGCGGACGCGCCACGCGGCCCAGCCGCTGATCGCGATCATGACCACCAGGAGAATCAGATAGGTGGGGTCCCAAATGAATGGCACGGTCCGCCGAGTATACCCAAGCCGGCCGCTGGGGCTCCAGGCGCTCCCGGAGCGTAGGCCTCAGTCGGGCGGCTGGTCGCCTCCCAGCAGGACATGGTCGCGGCTGAGCCCGTGGCGCCAGGCCTCGGCCGCCATCGGGGGGCGACCTTCGGGTTGAACGGTCACCAGGGCGAGCGCTCCGATCCCGGAGGCGACCACCGGCGGCGTGCCGGGCAGCAGCGAGCCGATGGGCAGACCTGGCACGCCGTCCACCGGGTGCGCGCGGCGGATGTGCAGGCGCCGGCCGCCCAGGGTCGTCCAGGCCCCCGGCCAGGGTTGGAGAGCCCGGACCTGGCGGTCGATCTCGTCGGCGCTGCGTCGCCAGTCGATCCACCCGTCGCGGCGGTCGAATGGCCGCCGGTAGGTCGCTCGCGCTTCGTCCTGCTCGCGCGCCTCCAGATGACCGGCCGCCCAGTCGGCGAGCCGCGGCGGGACGACCTCGGCGGCCAGCTCGGCGAGTCGACGCTCCAGCTGGGGGGCCTCCTCCCGCCCGGTGAGTGGCATGCGCCACTGCCCGACCACGGGTCCGGCATCGAGGCGCTCGACCATGATCATCAGGCTGACGCCGGTCTCCGCATCCCCCGCCAGCAGGGCGGACGCCACCGGGGCCGCGCCGCGATGGCGGGGAAGCAGCGACGGATGCGCGTTCAGCGGGGGCCGCGGAGCGGCGATCAGCAGCTCAGGCGGAACCAGCTCCCCGTAGGCCGCCAGGAGCAGGCCATCCGGTCGGAAGGCGGCGATCGCCTCTCGCGCCTCGGGTGCACGGAGCCGGGGCGGCGTGAGGAGGTCCATCCCCTGGGTCCGGGCGGCGGCGGCCACCGGGGCGGCGCGCTCGCGGAGCCCGCGTCCGGCGGGCCGGTCCGGGCGACTGACGACGAGGAGGTCGTTGACCTGTTCAGGGAGCCGTTCAAGGAGGGGGACGCCGAACGCGCCGCTCCCAAGGAAGACGATCCGGCCCAGCACTAGATGCCGGCCGCCGCCTCTTCCTTCACCGCCTCGGATGCCTCACTTACGCGGACCAGCTCCTCGAGCGACTCCAGGTAGTCGATGTACAGCACACCGTTCAAGTGGTCGATCTCGTGCTGAAGCGCTCGCCCGAAGAGTTCCGAGCCCTTGACCCGGAACTCCTTGCCGCGCCGGTCGCGGGCCTTGACCGTCACCTTCTCCGAGCGCGCGACCTCGGCCACGAAGCCGGGAATAGAGAGGCAGCCCTCCCAATCGACGGTGTGCCCCGAACGGCGCACGATCTTCGGGTTGATGAGCTCGGTCACCATGCCGTCGATCTCGATCACCGCGACCTGGAGCGGCACCCCGACCTGGTTGGCGGCCAGGCCGATACCCGGCGCGTCCCGCATCGTCTCGAGGAGATCGTCGAGGAGCCGATGGAGGGAGGCGTCGAAATCAGCCACCCGCTTCGTCCGCTCGCGAAGGATCGGCTCGTCGGCGGTCAGGATGCGGCGGGCGACCATGGCGGCATTGTAGAGGAGCCGATGGCGGGCCTAGAGCAGCGACCCCGGGTCGACGTCGATGCCGACGCCGGCGGGCACGCGCTCCAGGGC
>JBOGTA010000042.1:0-5466 GCA_050695855.1 Candidatus Limnocylindria bacterium | reverse complement strand
GCCCCAGGCGGACGCATCGCGGGAAAGGCCAGCGGCTGCCGGGCCTACATCGCGACGACGGCCTCGAGCGGCTCGTCCGAGGCGCCATCGACCGGCATTGCGCCGTCGTCCGCGGCGGCCTGCGCCTCCTTGGCATATTCCTTCTTGCCGCGGCCCGAGAGCATCTCAAGCGAGTTGGCCACGACCTCGGTCTTCCAGTGGCGTTTGCCGGCGTCGTCGTCCCACTGGCGGGTCTGCAA
The DNA here is from genome assembly GCA_050695855.1 of Candidatus Limnocylindria bacterium. Lineage (GTDB taxonomy): Bacteria > Chloroflexota > Limnocylindria > QHBO01 > QHBO01 > DASTEQ01. The sequence continues at coordinate 5,227 of JBOGTA010000042.1, read as the reverse complement.
GCGCCCCTCGAGGTCGACCAGCTGGCCCTTGCCCAGGAACTGGCCGCAGATTTCGGCCAGCCGATCCCAGGCCACGATGGCGTGATACTCGGTCCGCTCCTCGGCGCCGGTGCCGCGGTATTCGTTGGTGGCAATCGTGAAATTGGCGACGTGCTTCCCGCTGGGCAATTTGCGCAGCTCCGGGTCGCGGGTCAGCCGTCCAACCAGCAGTACCTTGTTCATCGACGATCCTCCTCCGACCCGTCAGGGCCCATCGGCTCGCCCGGCGAGTGGGCTGCGAACGGAGGCTAGGCGGACCCCGATTACTGGCGCCTGATCGGCGCCTTACCAGCGGCCTGGGCTGACCGATACGCCTCGCGGCGAGGTAGCCCCGCCGCCCGCAGCAGTTCGGCGGTAGCGCGATCCGACAGCCCGCCTCGGCGTGCAGCGCTGACGATGGCCTCGATGTCCACGCCAGAATCCCCAGACCGGTCAGTCAGGCCGGAGATCACGAGGGTGAACTCCCCTCGCGGCGTCGACAGGGCCGATGCCACGTGTTGCGGCGTGCCGACGAGCACCTCCTCGTGGAGCTTGGTCAGCTCCCGGCCGGCTGCGATTCGGAGGGCCGGATGGGCGTCGGTCATTCGCGCCAGCTCATCGACGAGGCCACTCACCCGGTGCGGCGCCTCGAACAGGATCAGCGGCAGGCCCAACCCACCCGCCGAGGCTGCCAGCCGATCCAGCGCAGCGCGACGGGCGACCAGCGGCCGAGCCGGCAGAAAGCCGCCGAACACGAATCCGCTCCCCGAAACACCTGCCGCGGCCAACGCGGCGGTCACCGCCGACGGCCCGGGAACAACATCCACGGCATGGCCCGCCGCCCGCGCCGCTTTCACCAGCTCGGCACCAGGGTCGGAGACGGCGGGCATACCGGCATCGGTCGTCAGGGCCAGGGTCTCCCCCGCCGCCAGACGGGCCAGCAAGACCGGCAGCCGGTCCGCCGCGTTGTGCTCGGTGAACGAGAGAGTGGGCCGTCGGGCCCCTATGAAGCGCAGCAGGCGGGCGGCCACCCGCGTGTCCTCTGCTACCACCAGGTCGGCTTCCCGTAGCGCCTCGGCCGCCCGCGGCGAGAGATCGCCCAGGTTCCCGATGGGGGTGCCCACCACCCGCAGCCGTCCGGCCATCGGGCTCAGGCCCGGCGTCGCGAACCGGGTCGGCGGCGCGGGTACAGGTGATCGATCCCCGGCGTGCGGAGGCTGACCTTGGCCACCGGCGGCGTCTGACGCTTGAACTCGTAGCGCGCTACGCGCTCGGCGGTCCAGCGCACGAGCGCTTCGTCCAGGCCAACCCGGACACATCGCTCTGCCGTCCAGCGGCGATCGACGAGGGCATAGAGGATGCGGTCGAGGTCGTCGTAAGTGGCGCCCAGCTCGCCTTCATCGGTCTGTCCCGGCCACAGATCGGCGGATGGCGGCTTGGCGACGATGTCCTGCGGCACGCCCAGCTCGGTGGCCACCGCTCGCAGCTGGCTCTTGTACAGGTCCCCGATGGGCTGAATGGCGGCTGCCATGTCGCCGTGCAGGGTCCCGTAGCCGAGGAGGGCCTCGGTCTTGTTCGAGGTCCCGCACACCAGGGCGTCGAAGGCGGCCGATCGGTCGTACAGGACGATCATCCGCAATCGGGCCAGCACGTTTCCCCGCCGGATCTGGACATCGGTCTCTTCGCCGTCACCGACCAGGGCCAGCATCGGCTCCGCCATGGGTGTGATGTCCACCCGCTGGGAGTCGCAGCCGAGGGCCTCGATCACGCGCCGCGCATCGGTCTCGGCTTGGGGAGCGCTGGTGCGGAAGGGCATCAGGACGCCCAGCACGTTGTCGGCGCCCACCGCCCGCGCCGCGAGGTAGGCGACCGTGGCGCTGTCGACTCCACCCGACACGCCCACCACCAGGCGCTGGAACCCGGCCTGCTCCAGCTGGCGCTGGATGAAGCCGATGATGACGGAGACGACCTGCGGAGCCTCCAGCTGCGGAAGCGGGGCCGTCTCCGGCGTGGCCACAGGGCTCATCCCTCGGCGGCCTCGGCCGCGGGCTCGTCCTGGGCCTCCAGCCCGGCACGCTCGGCGATGATGCGGTCCAGCTCGCGTCGAGTCAGCTCCAGGCGCTCATCGGCCAGGATGGGGAGCTGGTAGCGCTGCATGCGGAGGTCGTCGCTGTCCAGGTTGCCGACCACCAACGCCTCCTCGTAGAGGGGCGCCTCCGCCACGATCTCACCGTTGGGACCGATCAGGCGCGAGCCGCCCCAGAAGGTCAGCCCCTCCTCGTTGCCGACCCGGTTGCAGAAGGCGATGGCCACCGTTCCCAGCAGGGCGTACGTCTCCTGCATCTTGTGCCAGCCGGCGATGGCCGCCAGGCCGGCCGCACTCCCCGGCGCGCGGGCCGGGCCGGCGGCGAGGTTGATCAGGAGCGCGGCGCCGTCCTGCGCCTGGAGGAGGGGCAGCGATGGGTGCCAGAAGTCCTCGCAGATGCTGAGGCCCACGCGACCCAGCGGCTCCCCGGCGTCGACGGTCCGGATCTGGTCGCCGGGGCGGGTGAAGCGGCCCTCATCGAACATCCCGTAGGTGGGCAGGTAGACCTTGCGATGGTGGCCCACCAGCTTGCCGTCTCGGAGGAAGGCCGCGCTGTTGGCGTACCGATGGTCGGCGGTTTCCTCCACGTAGCCGATGGCCACCAGCATCCCCGGCGCTTCCCGCGAGAGCGCGGCCAGGCGTGGGTCGCTGGTCGCCATGGCGACCTCGGGGACCAGGTCGCTCAGGAGGTATCCGGTGAGGGCCAGCTCGGGGAAGACGACCAGGTCCGCGCCTTCGGCCGCCGCCGCACGGGCACGCTCCGCCGCGAGCTCGAAGTTGGCCGCCACCTCCCCCAGGTGGGGCGCGATCTGGGCCAGCGCGACGCGGACGTCCACGTCGCGAAGCCTAGCCGACCCCGGCCTCGGTCGGGACCGGGGCTGCCTCGTCCTCCGCTTCGGCCGAGGCCAGGCCGGAGCTGCCGGCGGCGGCGGCCGCGATCCGCCGCTGACGAGTGGTCGGTTCGAGCAGCTCCGCCGCGTAGTGGCAGGCGACCTGGTGGGTGGTGCCCACCGTTCGCAGCTCGGGCCGCTCCGTGGAGCAGCGCTCGGGATTGCCGAGCTGGGTGCGCAACCAGCAGCGGGTGTGGAACCGGCATCCCGACGGTGGGTTGACCGGCGAGGGGACGTCGCCGCGGAGGATGATCCGCCGTCGGGCCGACCTCTCCGCAGGGCGTGCCACCGGCACTGCCGACAGCAGGGCGATGGTGTAGGGATGGACCGGCAGGCGGTAGATCTCGCCCGCCGGGGCGACCTCCACCAGCGCACCGAGGTACATGACCGCCACCCGATCGCTGATGTGCTCGACGACCCCCATGTTGTGGGCGATGAACAGGTAGGTCAGCCCGAGCCGGCGCTGAAGGTCACGAAGCAGGTTCAGGACCTGGGCCTGGATGCTGACGTCAAGCGCGCTGACCGGCTCGTCGCAGACCAGCAGGTCAGGCTCCAGGACCAGGGCTCGGGCGATACCGATCCGCTGCCGCTGACCGCCGGAGAACTCGTGGGGATAGCGTCGCGCGTGGTAGGGCTGGAGGCCAACCAGCTCCATCATGCTGGCCACCTTGTCGGCGCGCTGCTGCGCGGTTCCGAGGTTGTGGACGCGGAGCCCCTCTCCGATGGCGGCGGCAATCGGCGAGCGGGGGTCGAGGGACGCATACGGATCCTGGAATACGATCTGCATCCGGCGCCGGTACTGCTTCAGATCGCGGCCGGTGAGGTCCGTGATGTCCGTCCCGTCGAACACGATGCGGCCCCCGGTCGGCTCGATGAGCCGCAGCAACGTCCGCCCCACCGTCGTCTTGCCGCAGCCCGATTCCCCCACCAGGCCGAGGGTTTCACCGCGTCGGATTTCGAAGCTGACGTCGTCGACCGCCTTCACCTCTCCGACCTTTCGCTGCAGGAGGCCGCCGCGCAGCGGAAAGAACTCCGACAGGTGCTCGACGCGAACCAGCGCCCCGTCGGTGGCCGCTTCGGTCACAGGACGCGGGCCCCCTCGACCTGCGAGCCATCGAGCCGGTGGTAGATCCAGCACCGCGCGTCGTGTCCGGCGGTGGAGGCGCCCACCGGTCGCAGCTCCGGATGGTCGATGTCGCAATGCTCGACGTGCTGGGCGATGCGGGGCACGCAGCGGGGCGCGAAGCGGCATGCAGCCGGCAGATCGATCAGGTTGGGGACCGAGCCTGGGATCGTCATGAGCTCGTCGCGGACCACTCCCAGGGTCGGGACCGAGCCGATCAGGCCCCGCGTGTAGGGGTGCTTGGGGTCGAAGAACAGGGTGGCGGTATCGGCCTGCTCGACGATCTCGCCGGCGTACATGACCGCCACCCGGTCGCACATCTCGACCACCACGCCGAGATCGTGGGTGATGAGGATGATGGCCGTGCCGGTGTCGGCCTGGAGCGCGCGCATGAGATCGAGGATCTGAGCCTGAATCGTCACGTCGAGGGCCGTGGTGGGCTCATCGGCGATGAGGAGCTCGGGCTCGCAGGCGAGAGCCATCGCGATCATGACCCGTTGAGCCATTCCGCCCGACAGCGAATGGGGATAGGCATCCAGTCGCCGCTCGGGGTCCGGGATCCCGACCATCCGCAGCAGCTCGGCCGACCGCGCGCGAGCGGTCTTGGGCTTCATGCCCTTGTGGATCTCCAGGACCTCGCTGATCTGGCGACCCACGTCGTAGACCGGGTTCAGGCTGCTCTGGGGCTGCTGGAAGATCATGCTGATCCGCTCACCGCGCAGCTTCCGCAGCTGGTTCGGGGCGACGGCCAGCAGGTCCTGCCTGTCGAACAGGATCTGGCCGGCCTCGATCCGCCCGGGAGGCACGATCAGGCCCAGGATCGACAGCGCAGTGACGGTCTTGCCGCAGCCGGACTCGCCGACGAGGCCCAGGATCTCGCCCCGATCGACGTGGAAATCGACGCCGGTCACCGCCCGCACCACCCCGTCGCGGGTGTGGAATGACGTTTGGAGGCCGCGAACCTCGAGCAGGCGATCGCCGCGGCGGCCGACCCGTCGCGGGATCTCGGCGATCTCGGCCACAGTCATCGGTTGAGGCGCGGGTCCAGCGCGTCGCGGAGGCCGTCTCCGAACAGGTTGAACCCGAGGACGCTGATGGTGAGGGCGATCC
>JBOGTA010000041.1:0-9265 GCA_050695855.1 Candidatus Limnocylindria bacterium | reverse complement strand
GAGCGGATCCTGTTCTACACCAAGAAGATCTACAAGATCGGCGAGGTCCATGAGGGCGCGGCCACCATGGACTGGATGGAACAGGAGCAGGAGCGCGGCATCACCATCACTGCCGCCGCCACGACCTGCTTCTGGGCCGATAACCGCATCAACCTTATCGACACGCCCGGCCACGTGGATTTCACGGTGGAAGTCGAGCGCAGCCTGCGGGTGCTCGATGGCGCGGTCGTCGTCTTTGATGGCGTGGCCGGCGTCGAGCCGCAGTCCGAGACCGTCTGGCGCCAGGCCGATCGGTACGGCGTGCCCCGGTTCTGCTTCGTCAACAAGCTCGACCGGACGGGGGCCGACTTCTGGCGGGTGGTGGACATGATCCGCGACCGGTTGGGCGCCGTGGCCGTACCGATCCAGCTGCCCATCGGTACCGAGTCGGCGTTCCGCGGGGTCATCGACCTGGTGGCGATGCAGGCCATCACGTACGGCAACGACGTGGACGACGAGGGCCAGATCGGTCCCATCCCCGACGACCTGGCCGCCGACGCCGCAACCGGGCACGACAAGCTGGTCGAGGCCCTGGCCGACCTGGACGACGACATCGCCCACAAGTTCCTCGAGGGCCAGCCGGTGGAGGCCGGTGAGCTGCGCCGCGCACTGCGCGCGGGCACGCTCGCATATCGGATCGTGCCGGTCCTGTGTGGGTCGGCGCTCAAGAACAAGGGCATCCAGCCCATGCTCGACGCGGTCATCGAGTACCTGCCCAGCCCGCTGGACGTGCCGCCGGTGACCGGCACCGACCCGCGCACCCACGGGCAGGTGGTCCGCCATACCGATCCGAACGAGCCGTTCGCGGCCCTCGCCTTCAAGATCGCTGCCGACCCGTTCGTCGGCAAGCTGGCCTTCTTCCGGGTCTACAGCGGGACGCTGAAGAGCGGGTCGTACGTCTACAACTCGACCAAGGGCCACAAGGAGCGGGTCGGGCGCCTGGTCCAGCTCCACGCCAACCACCGCGAGGAGGTCGAATCGGTCAGCGCCGGCGACATCGCAGCGGCGGTGGGGCTCAAGAACACGTTCACCGGCGACACCCTGACCGATGAGGCACACCCCATCGTCTTGGAGGCCATCAGCTTCCCCGAGCCGGTCATCGAGCTGGCCGTGGAGCCCAAGACCAAGGCCGACCAGGACAAGATGGCCCTCGCCCTGCAACGGCTGGCCGAAGAGGATCCGACATTCCGGGTCAGCACCGACCAGGAGTCGTCCCAGACCCGGATCGCGGGCATGGGCGAGCTGCACCTGGAAGTGATCGTCGACCGCATGCTGCGTGAGTTCAAGGTCCAGGCCAACGTCGGCCGCCCGCAGGTTTCGTACCGCGAGGCGATCCGCAAGGCCGTCAAGGCCGAAGGCCGGCTCGTCCGCCAGACCGGCGGCAAGGGCCAGTACGGCCACGCGGTCATCACCCTCGAGCCGTTGGAGCGGGGGAGCGGCTACGTCTTCGAGTCCAAGATCGTGGGCGGCGCCATCCCCCGCGAGTTCTGGAAGGCGGTCGAGGAAGGTATCCGCGACGCCCTGGCCGGCGGCGTGGTCGCCGGCTACCCGGTCATCGATGCCAAGGCGACCCTCATCGACGGCTCGTTCCACGAGGTCGACTCATCGGAAATGGCGTTCAAGATCGCCGGATCGATGGCCGCCAAGGCGGCCGTCCAGAAGGCGGATCCCGCCATCCTGGAGCCAGTCATGCGGGTCGAGGTCGTCACCCCCGAGGACTTCATGGGCGACGTCATCGGCAACCTGAATGCCCGGCGTGGGTCGGTTGACGGGATCGAGGAGCGCGGCACGTCGCGCGTCATCGGCGCTCACGTCCCGCTGGCCGAGATGTTCGGCTATGCCACCGACCTACGGTCCATGACCCAGGGCCGAGCCACCTACTCGATGGAGTTCTCCCGCTACGCCGAAGTCCCCGCGTCCATTGCCACCGAGCTGATCGCCAAGTCGAAGAGCTAGACACCCAGGAGGAAGAAAGAGCAAACACCATGGCCAAGCAGAAGTTCGATCGTTCCAAGCCGCACGTCAACGTCGGCACCATCGGTCATGTCGACCATGGCAAGACCACGCTGACGGCTGCCATCACGAAGTTCCTGGCTCTCAAGGGCGGGGCCAGCTTCCGTGCGTTCGACTCGATCGACAACGCTCCGGAGGAGCGGGCACGCGGTATCACGATCGCGATTGCTCACGTCGAGTACCAGACCGACGCGCGCCACTACGCCCACGTCGACTGCCCGGGCCACGCCGACTACATCAAGAACATGATCACCGGCGCCGCCCAGATGGACGGCGCGATCCTGGTCGTGTCGGCCGCCGACGGCCCGATGCCCCAGACCCGCGAGCACATCCTTCTCGCCCGCCAGGTGGAGGTCCCGTCGATCGTGGTCTACCTCAACAAGGTGGACATGGTCGACGACGAGATGCTCATCGACCTGGTCGAGATGGAGGTCCGCGAGCTGCTCAGCAAGTACCAGTTCCCCGGCGACGACATCCCCGTCATCCGCGGCTCGGCCCTCAAGGCCCTCGAGTCGAAGAGCGAGGACCCCGAGTCCGAGGACTACGCCAGCATCAAGCAGCTGATGGACGCGGTGGACTCGTACATTCCGACCCCGACCCGCGAGACGGACAAGCCGTTCCTGATGCCGGTCGAGGACGTGTTCGGGATCAAGGGCCGTGGCACGGTGGCCACCGGCCGGATCGAGCGCGGCCAGGTCAAGGTGGGCGAGACCATCGAGCAGGTCGGGGTCCATGCCAAGGCCCGCCAGCTGGTGGTGACCGGCGTCGAGATGTTCAACAAGACCCTCGACGAGGGCCAGGCCGGCGACAACGTCGGGATCCTGCTCCGTGGCGTCGAGCGCGAGGAGATCGAGCGCGGCCAGGTCCTGGCCAAGCCGGGGAGCATCAAGCCCGGCACCAAGTTCAAGGCCGAGGTCTACGTCCTGAGCAAGGACGAGGGCGGGCGCCACACGCCGTTCTACACCGGCTATCGGCCGCAGTTCTACCTGCGCACGACCGATGTCACCGGCGCGATCGAGCTGCCGAGCGGCGTCGAGATGATCATGCCCGGCGACAACGTGAACATCGACGTCGAGCTCATCACGCCGATTGCCATCGAGCAGGGACAGCGCTTCGCGATCCGCGAAGGCGGCCACACTGTCGGGGCGGGCGTGATCACGGCGCTGCCCTCGTAACCGCTTATGGCCAAGCAGCGCATTCGGATCCGGCTTCGGGCCTACGACCACAAGCTGCTCGACCAGTCGGCCGAGCAGATCGTGGAGACGGCCCAGCGGACGGGCGCCGAGATCATCGGCCCCGTTCCGCTGCCGACGCGGATCGAGAAGTTCACGGTCATCCGTGGCCCGTTCATCCATAAGGACGGACGGGAGCAGTTCGAGATTCGAACCCACAAGCGGCTGATCGACATCATCGATCCCTCGTCGAAGACGGTCGATGCGCTGATGCGGCTCTCGCTGGCAGCGGGCGTCGACATCGAAATCAAGATGTGAACGGGACCGGGAGAAGGATTCGGCAGTGACGGTTGGATTGATCGGGCGCAAGCTCGGCATGACACGACTCTTCGCGGACGACGGCAGCGTCGTCCCGGTGAGTGTCATCGCCGCTGCCCCGAACACCGTGACCCGGATCCGGAGCGTGGAACGCGACGGCTATGCCGCCGTGCAGGTCGGCGCCGGCGTGGCCCGCCGTGTCACTCGACCGGTGGCCGGTCAGCTGCCCGAGCTGCCCACGGACGCGCCGCGCCCACGCCTCATGCGCGAGTTCCGGGTGGACTCGACCGAGGGCTTCGAGCCCGGCCAGTCCCTGGACGTGACCCTGTTCGCTCCCGGTGACCTGGTGGATGTGACGGGCGTCAGCAAGGGTCGGGGGTTCGCGGGGACCATCAAGCGCCACCACTTCCACCGCGGACCGGTGACCCACGGCTCGACGAACACCCGGCAGCCGGGTTCGATCGGAGCCGGCACGACGCCGGGGCGCGTGTTCAAGGGCACGCGGATGAGCGGTCACCTGGGCGACAAGCGCATTACCGTCCAAAAGCTCCAGGTGGTCCGGGTCGACGCCGAGCGGCAGCTGCTGCTCGTCCGGGGAGCGGTTCCCGGCGCCCGCAATGGCCTGCTCCTCATCCGGAAGGCGGAGTAGTCGTGGCCAGCATGCCGGTCCTCACCGCCACGGGCACGAAAAAGGGGTCGATCGATCTGGCTGACTCGCTGTTCGGCGCACCAGTCCGCAGTGCCCTCATCCACCAGGCCGCCATGGCCCAGCTGGACGCGCGCCGAGTGGGCAGCTCCGACACGCTGACCCGGGGCCTGGTCCGCGGCGGCGGCCGGAAGCCGTGGCGCCAGAAGGGGACCGGCCGGGCGCGGCAGGGGAGCCGCACGTCCCCCCAGTGGCGCGGCGGCGGGGTGGTCTTCGGGCCGCACCCGCGCGATTACACGGTCAAGGTCAATGACAAGGTCCGCCGGGCCGCACTCCGCGGAGCGCTGAGCGCCAAGGCAGCCGACGGCGCGATCAAGGTGGTCGAGGGTTTCGGGCTGGAGAAGATCCAGACCAGGGCCCTGATCGAGCGCCTGACGGCGTGGGGGGTGGAGGGTCGGGTCCTGCTGGTCCTCGCTGCCCGTGACGAGGTCGTCGAGCGTTCCGCGGCGAACCTGCGCGAGGTGCGCATCATCCTGGCCCCCAGCCTGAACGTGGTTGACCTGCTGGAGGCCGACACCATCGTCTTCACCCGCGACGCGGTCGCGCGCGCCGAGGAGGTGTTCGCGTGACCGCCCGCACCATTCACGACGTGCTGGTGCGGCCCGTGGTCAGCGAGAAGTCAGTGGCCGAGATCGAGCGCAACAACTACACCTTCGCGGTTCGGCACGATGCCAACAAGCTCCAGATCAAGGCCGCGGTGGAGGCCGAGTTCAAGGTCACCGTCCTCGGCGTGCGGGTGCAGACGGTGCACCCCAAGCAGAAGAGCCGTGGGCGCCGGACCAAGGGCATGACCAGTGGCTGGCGCAAGGCGGTGGTGACCATCGCCGCCGGTGACAAGATCGAGCTGTTCGAGGTCGTATAGCCATGCCACTTCGCAGCTACCGACCCAACACTCCGTCGATGCGCCAGATGACGCGTGCCACCTTTGAGGAGGTCACCACCGACCGGCCGCACAAGCCGCTGACCGAGCGTCTCGGCTCGAGCGCGGGACGGAACAGCCAGGGCAAGCTGACGGTCCGCCACCAGGGTGGCGGCCACAAGCGGCTGTATCGGGTCATCGACTGGCAGCGCGACAAGCACGGCGTGCCGGCGCGGATCGCGACCATCGAGTACGACCCCAACCGCTCGGCTCGGATCGCCCTGCTCCATTACGCCGACGGCGACAAGCGCTACATGCTGCTGCCCAACGGCCTCACGGTTGGGGACGAAGTCAGCTCGGGCCCCGACGCAGAGGCCCGGGTTGGGAATGCCCTGCCGCTGTCCAAGATCCCGCTGGGTACCCAGATCCACAACGTCGAGCTGGTCGCCGGCCGCGGCGGCCAGATCGTCCGCAGCGCCGGAAGCGCCGCCCAGCTGCTGGCCAAGGAAGGGGAGATGGCCACCATCCGCCTCCCGTCCGGAGAGGTGCGCCGGGTGCGGGCCACCTGCTCTGCTACGGTCGGCCAGGTGAGCAACCTCGAGCACGAGAACCAGAAGATCGGGAAGGCCGGTCGTAGCCGCCACCTCGGCCGCCGGCCGGAGGTGCGTGGCGTGGTGATGAACCCCAACGACCATCCGCATGGCGGCGGCGAGGGCAAGTCACCCATCGGCATGCCGCCCAAGACGCCGTGGGGCAAGCCCGCCATGGGCCTGCGAACGCGCAAGCAGCAGGCCAGCGATCGGCTGATCGTGCGCCGGCGCTACGGGCGCGGGTAAGGAGGAGCCGTGAGCCGTTCCGTCAAGAAAGGACCCTTCATCGATGCCCGCCTGCTGGGGCGCGTCGAAGAGATGAACAAGCACAATGAGCACAAGGTCCTCAAGACGTGGTCCCGCGCGTCGGTGATCTTCCCGGCCATGATCGGTCACACGATCGCCGTCCACGACGGCCGCCGGCACGTGCCGGTGTTCGTGACCGAGAACATGGTCGGTCACCGCCTGGGTGAGTTCGCCCCGACCCGCCACTTCCGCGGACACGGCCGCCACACCGAACGCTCGTCGGCACTGAAGTAGGAATGGACCCATGCGCGTGACCGCCACCGCCAAGTACGTTCGGATCAGTCCCCGCAAGGTGCGCCTGGTGGCCGACCTCATCGTCGGCCGACCGGTCGAGGAGGCGGCGGCCATTCTCCGGTTTATGCCCAATGCCGCCGCGCGGGACGTGGCCAAGGTCCTGCGCAGCGCCACCGCCAATGCCGAGAACAACTTCAACCTGACCGCCGACGAGTTGCGCGTCGTATCGGCGGTCGCCAACGAGGGCCCAACCCTGAAACGCATTCGACCCCGCGCCCAGGGGCGCGCCTTCCAGATCCTGAAGCGGACCAGCCACATCACCGTCTCGGTGGCCGATGGAGGGGATGCCTGATGGGTCACAAGGTGCATCCCTACGGCTATCGGATTGGCATCAACAAGCCGTGGCTGGCGAAGTGGTACGCCGATCGCGATTACGCGACCCTTCTCCAGGAGGACATGAAGATCCGGACCCTGGTCTCGCGGCAGCTGTCCAACGCCAGCGTCAGCCAGGTGGAGATCGAGCGGGGCATCAACCACGTGACGGTTACGGTCCACACCGCCAAGCCGGGGATCGTGATCGGCAAGGGCGGCGCCAACGTCGAGCTGCTGCGGAACTCCATCGGCAAGCTGACCGACAAGAAGGTCAAGCTCGAGATCAAAGAGGTGCTGCAGCCAGAGTTGGACGCCGTGCTGGTGGCGCAGAGCATTGCCGGTCAGCTGGAGCGCCGGATCGCCTTCCGCAAGGCGGTCAAGCAGGGCGTCCAGCGCACGATCAAGGCTGGCGCCAAGGGCGTGAAGATCCAGGTCTCCGGCCGGCTGGGCGGCACCGAGATGTCGCGCCGGGAGTGGGACAAGGAGGGCCGCATCCCGCTTGGCACGTTGCGTGCCGACATCAGCTATGGCGTGGTCCACGCTCACACGACGTACGGCCGGATCGGGGTCAAGGTCTGGATCTATCGCGGCGAGACGCTGGCCGACCTACCCGGTTCGGCGCGAACCGAGCCGCGCGAAGCCGCCCGCCCCGCAGCCCGTGCCCGCCCGGCGCGTCGAGGACGGACCGCGGCCGCGTCGACCGACGACGGGGAGGCCGCCGAAGGGGCCGTGGCAGTGACTGAGCCGATCGTAGACGTCTCTGACGCTGTGGCGGCCGCGGGAGCCGCCATCGACGCCGAGCCGGAGACAGGGGCCGCAGCCGAGGCAAACGCTGAGCCGAAGACGGCGGCCGACGCCGCCGCCGTCAGCGAGCCCGAGCCGACATCGGACGAATCCGACACCAAACCTGAACCAGAGGCGGAGGACTAGTCATGCTCCTGCCGAAGCGCGTCAAGCATCGCAAGGTCCAGCGTGGACGCCGCGCGGGCCTGGCCAAGGGCGGCACCACCGTTTCGTTCGGCGAATACGGCCTGATGGCCGAAGAGGTGTGCTGGCTGACCAGCCGCCAGATCGAGGCTGCCCGACGAGCGATGACCCATCACATCAAGCGTGGCGGCCGGGTCTGGATCCGGGTCTTCCCCGACAAGCCGGTCACCAAGAAGCCGGCCGAGGTGCGGATGGGATCGGGCAAGGGCGCACCGGACCACTGGGTCGCCGTCGTCAAGCCGGGCCGGATCATGTTCGAGATGTCCGGAGTCCCGGAGCCAATCGCCCGCGAGGCGATGCGACTGGCCAGCCACAAACTGCCGATCTCGACCAAGTTCGTGATCAAGGAGGGCTTCGAACATGGACATCAGTGAGGTTCGCGCCCTCAGCGACCGGGACCTCGAGGTCGCCCTGGCCGATGCCAAGCTCGAGCTGTGGAAGATCCGGTTCGACCTGGCCACCCGCCAGGAGAAGAACCACAGCCGCCTGCCGGCGACCCGGCAGCGGATCGCCCGCATCCTCACGGTGATGACCGAGCGCCAGCGCGCCGCCGCGGCCGCCGAGCAGGAGTCCGCCTGATGGCCGGCAAGCGACGGACGAAGGTGGGACGAGTGGTGTCCGACAAGATGGACAAGACGGTCGTCGTCAGCGTCGAGCGCCTTCAGCGCCATCCGATCTACAAGCGCGTCATTCGGCGCTCCACCAAGTTCAAGGCCCACGACCAGGACAACGCGGCGCGGGTGGGTGACACCGTGCGCATCGAGGAGAGCCGGCCACTGTCCCGCGACAAGCGCTGGCGGCTGGTGGAGGTCCTTGGCCATGGGCTGGCCGAATCCGCGTCCGAACCGATGGCCGACGAGGCCATCCTCCAACCCGAGCCCAAGCCGGAACCGGAGGCGACGGATGCGGAGGCGGGGCCGATGGCCGACGCCGCGACGAGCGAGGCCGAATCGGCATGATCCGGCGCCAGACCCGGCTTCGGGTCGCCGACAACACCGGCGCGCGCGAGCTGATGTGCATCACGGTCGTCGGCCGCTCCACGAGCGAGACCGCGTCGGTGGGCGACGTCATCGTGGCCAGCGTCAAGCAGGCCCTGCCCAACTCGGGCGTGAAGAAGGGTGAGGTCGTGCGTGCGGTCGTGGTCCGCACGACCAAGGGTTATGGCCGGGCCGACGGCAGCCACATCCGGTTCGACGAGAACGCCGCCGTCCTTATCACTCCACAGGGAAACCCGCGAGGGACCCGCATCTTCGGCCCGGTAGCCCGCGAGCTCCGCGAGCGGAACTACATGAAGATCATCTCGCTCGCGCCGGAGGTGCTGTGATGGCCGTCAAGAAGGGCGACACCGTGCTGGTCATGGCCGGCAAGGACCGCGGCAAGCGCGGGAAGGTGGAGCGGGTCGAGCGCACGCGTCGGGGAATGGCCGTCGTCATCCCGGGCATCAACATGGCCAAGCGACACCAGCGCGCGCAGCGTGGCCGTACGCAGACCGCGGGAATCATCGACCTGCCCATGCCGGTCCAGGTCAGCAACGTCATGGTGGTGTGCCCCAACTGCGACAAGCCGACCCGCATCGGTCATGCGCGGCTGGACGATCAGCACAAGACGCGAGTCCGCGTGTGCAAGCACTGCGGCGAGCAGCTGGAGGTGGGACCGTGACCGACAAGCC
>JBOGTA010000040.1:0-8393 GCA_050695855.1 Candidatus Limnocylindria bacterium | reverse complement strand
GGGCACCTCCTGAACGGGTGAGAACGAGCCGGACGATGGTACCGCCGACCGGTTCCCCGCCGAGTCCAGGGCGGCGATCGAACCGTTCAAGCCCGAACGACGACCACCCGTTTCCCGCGGGTGTGGCCGTCGGCGATGGCGGCAACCGCCTCGCCCGCCTCCTCGAGCGGATAGGTGGTTATGGGAACGGGCTTGAGCCGGCCACTCTCGAATAACTCGGTCAGATCGCCCAGCCGCTCAGGCGATAGCCGGTTCACCTGGGCAAACGAGACGCCCACTTCGGCCAGCGCGTCGGCCAGCCCCTGGCCGCCCATCGCTGAGGAGGCGACGGTGCCACCGGTTCGCATACGGCGGGCGATGGCCGCGATCAGCTCCTGGTCAGCGTGGGTCGCAATGACGGCGTCGATGCCATCGGGATGGCGCTCGGACAGGGCCGTACCGATGTCGTCGCTGGTGTAGTCGAGGACCTCCGATGCGCCAAGCTGGCGCGCCTGGCCGCTGCCGCCCGGGCCGGTCAGCGCAATGACCACCGCCCCGCGGGCCGCGGCGAGTTGGGTGGCGTGACTACCCACGCCGCCGCAGGCCCCGATCACGACCACCGTTTGGGTCGGCTGAGGATCCACGGCCTCCACCAGCCCGAGCGCGGTCAATGCAGCATGCGGCACCGCCGCCGCCTCGACGAAGCTCAGCCCGCGGGGCTTGGGGCCAACGCTTCCGCTGCCGACCACCACGTACTCGGCAAACGTGCCGGCACCGACGAATGGCTTGGCCGCAACGCCATAGACCTCGTCCCCCACCGCCAGCCCGCTCACGCCGGCCCCAACCTCGTCGATGACCCCGGCGAGGTCGATTCCCGGCACCAACGGGAACCGATGCTCCATCCAGTCCTTGGCCATCCCACCGACGTAGACCGGGTCCATCCGATTGACGCCCGCCGCCCGGACCGCAACCCGGATCTCGCCCTCCCCAGGCTCGGGAAGGGGCAAGTCACGAACGGAGCCCGCGGTTCCGAACGCATCGACGGCAAACGCGCGCATGGTCATGTCCACTCCGGAAATCAAAGCGTCAACCGCTAGGATGGCAGAAAGAGGCCGTGCCCGTGTGGCCCTCAGCCGAGCGGAACCCAGCCCCAGATCACGCCGGTCCATCGGCGAACGATGTAGCCGCAGCGGACTCCCACTGGTACGCTTCCCGATACCGATACCCACAGCTCAGGCGGGGGACCGATCACCGAGCCTGAAAGCCCTCACCGCGCCCCATTCCTGCCGCCGCGCTGGTTCATCCGCGCCGCATGGGTGGTGCACCGTGCGATCTACTCCCTCACCGGCGGCCGGCGCGGCCTCCGACCCCCGACGCCTGACCTGTGGGGCACGATGCGCATCCACACCATCGGGCGCCGGACAGGGACCGAACGAATTGCCATCCTCGGCTACTACGAGGACGGCCCCAACCTGGTCACCCTGGCGATGAACGGCTGGGGCGAACCCGAGCCCGCGTGGTGGCTCAACCTCCAGGCGCACCCCGACGCCACCGTGGACCTGATCGATGGGCCGCGCGCGGTCCGCGCCCGAGCCGCCCACGGAGAAGAGCGGTCACGCCTGTGGGCCGGGATGGCCGACCACAGTAAGGGGCTGGATGCCTACGCCGCTGGGCGCTCGCGCGAGACCCAGGTCGTTGTATTCGAGCCACGGCCGTGAAAATCCCGCCCCACGCTCAGCGGCGGGTCGTCAGCCGGGATGGGTCGGTGTCGTTGCGTGCTTATCGCTGGCTCAGGCTCCCCAGGACGGGTCGCCATCATCGGCTGGATCATTCGTGACGCGGATGGCGTCGGATCCATCGACGTTCATCACATAGATCTCCTCGTTGCCGTCTCGGGTGCTGACGAAGACCAGCTGCGTTCCGTCCGGCGACCAGGCGGGCGCAACATCATCGGCGGCATCGTCAGTCAGGCGAACGACCGATGAGCCGTCGGCGTTCATCACATAGATCTCGAAGTTACCGTCCCGGTCGCTGAAGAGGACGATCTGGCTGCCATCTGGAGACCACGCCGGCGATTGATCGCTGGCCGGATCATCGGTCAGCTGGACTTGCCCGGACCCGTCCATGTTGATGACGACGATCTCGAAGTTCACGCCACCCAGATCCCGGTCGAAGGCAATTCGAGAGCCGTCTGGCGACCAATTCGGCGCGAAGTCGTTGGCCGGATCATCGGTGAGTCGTGTCACGCTGCTGCCATCGGCGTTCATGACGTAGATCTCCGCGTTGCCGTCGCGATCGCTGATGAACGCGATCCGGCTGCCGTCCGGCGACCAGGCCGGGAACCCATCGCCAAACGTGTCCATGGTCAGTGCTGTGACATCGGTCCCGTCGACATTCATGACGTAGATCTCGAAATCGCCGTCGCGGTCGTCGTACGCCGCTCACGCCTCGCTTCCCGATCCCAAGGCCACTTTCATCGACGCGTACCGAGCGGACTTCGGCACCGAACCGGACGAATATGCCGCCGCAGGCTACGCGTGCGTCGAGCTCATCACCGCCGCGATGCGCGGCATCGCTTCCAGCGGTCCGTCAGCCAGTGAAGTGCGCGAGCGGCTCCGCGAGTACGTCGCCAATCCAGAGCAGCGCTTCGAGACCGTCCTCGGCAGCGTTGGGTTCGATGCCAACGGCGATGCGCTCCGGCAGTTCGTGACCTTCTATCGGGTTGAGGCGTCAGCGGCCGACGGCACCGGCGACTGGGTCATCTTCAAGAAGCAGGACTTCGGCCCCGCGCCGTGAGCAGCGTCAGGCACGAACGCCGACGATGAACAGGGCCAGGTTGCTGAAATGGCGCGGCTGGCTGGGATCGGGCCACATCGTGTCCTGAATCGCCTGCTGGGCGTCCCGCTGAAGCTCCGGGGTCAGCGATGCGGACATGACGCCGGCGAGCACGTCCCACGCGAAGGGCAGATTCGGGAAGTCGAACCCGGTCAGCTCGGTCTCCACCCGGGCCGCGATGCCGACGAGGCGCAGCTCCTCGAGGAATGGCTGCGGATCGGCCAGCGCGCCGGGACCGACGCCTGGAACGGGTGGCTTAGGGGCGAACTGGCCTACGGTCCGCTGGAACAGGACGAGATCGCACTCCTCGGGCGACCCCCACACAGCAGCAACCAGGCAACCACCCGGCCGCAGGACGCGCGCCATCTCTCGCGCAGCCGCCGCTCGGTCGATGACGAACATCAACGACAGCGAGGCAAGGGTCACATCCACCGACCCGTCGTCCGCGGGCAGGCTCTCCGCAGACCCTTCCACCACCTCGAACCTCACCGGTGCGTGATCGGACCGCCGCTCGGCGAGCGCGAGCATCTCGGGACTGGGGTCGACCGCGAGGACATGGCCCTCAGCCCCAACCGCAAGTGCGGCCTTCTCGGCCACCGCCCCGGTGCCGGTCCCCAGGTCGAGGACCCGCTCGCCGGGTTTCAGCCGGGCCCGGGCAAGGACGTGGTCCACCACCGGAACCAGCCGCTGATCGATTTCCCGCCGGTACACCTGGGACATGCGGTCCCAGACCCCAATCTGCCAGGCCAGTCCCTCTTCGAGTTCGCTCATCGCGCGCATTCTGCCCGCCGCCATCACGATGCGGGTCGATGCGGCGCGCAGCGCATCGAAGTCGGGCTCGAAATGGGTCGTCGACATGATGGTCTGCCCCAGGAGCGGGTCGTCCCGCGAGCCATCGCCTCTGTGGCCGACCAGCGCGATGAACTTCGCCATCCCCGCGCCCATCCCGCTGCGCATGTGGTGGCTGGTGAGCAACCAGCGTCCGCACCTGGTCGGGATGCTTGGCCACCAGCGCCAGAACGTCCACCGCGTCGCCGCTGCTCGCGAAGATGTCCACCGGTCCGGCGTAGATCGACTACGGCGACGGCCTTGCGATCCTGCGCGGCTCTTCGGTCGCGCCTGACCTACCGATCAGGCGAACCTCGCCACAGCCGCACCGCGAGCCACATCTCCCAGAGGACGAGGCATCCCGCCGCGCCGAGGATGGCCAGGTCCAGCGGACCGTCGACATCCACGATCGTCCGACCGGTGAGGCCTGTGCGCAGGCTGGCGGACAGGGTGCCCACCCCGGCGAGGATCGACAACGCCGCGAATGGCCGCCACTCGCTCCACAGCAGCCAACCCACGCCGAGGAACCATGCGCCGATCCCGATCAGCTCCAGGGTCCCCCACAACCCGACGAACGTCGCATTGCCGATGGACTCCAAGGAAACCCGTGCCGCTTCTTGCCCGGCGGCGGTTGCCTCCGCGTAGCCCTCAATCAATGGTGGCCCGACGGAGGCCAGCAGAGCCCCGGCAAGGCTGCCGATGAGCACGTACGCCAGCCCGCCAGCCGTCATCACCCCGACCAGCAGGGGGTTGCGATCCCGCAGCCGGTAATGGACGTAGACGACCACCACCGCCAGCGGCAGATAGCTCACCATGTCCAGCAGCGCGCCCCAGCGCAGCACGTCGGCAACGCCCTGCCCGTCATCGACGATCGAGCCCGGATGGGCGAGGGCCTGCATGTCGAATCCGTAGGCGCCGGGTACGAGGAGGCTCGCCCCGATCGACAAGACCAGGGACGCCACCGCGGCCGCTGCGACGGAACGCTGTCGTTCGCTGAATGGGTGGGTCATTGCTTCCCTCCCCGACCGGATGTTGACCGACTGACCCTCAGCCGGGCTTGAAGATCATCAGAGCGGTGATCGCAACCAGCGCAACCATCCCCGTGACCATGAAGACCATCGCCTGCCGGCGGTCGACCATGGCCCGCGCCTCGGCGTCCCAGGCCGCGGTGCCGCCTGCCTCGAGGCGGTTCCGAGCCCCGCTGTAGGCCTTGGATCGGTTCCCTGCATACATGAAGGCGCTGATCGCCAGCAGCAGATCGAGCGCCAACCAGATCCACGGCCTGCCCCAGAACTGGCCCACGAATCCGGCGGCGATACCGGACAGGATGAGAACGGCCAGACCGATGTGCATCCAGTCGAGGGAGCGATACGAGAGGGTCAGCAGGGCTTGAGCCCGTGCTCCATCGGTCTCGCCCGGCAGCTGGAATGCGACCAACGCCGAGGCGGCATGCCCTCCCACGAAGATGAACGCGCCGCCGATGTGGACCAGCATCAAGAGTTGGTGATTCTGCAACGCCCATGCCAACAGGGGAACGCCAAGCACCACAACCGTGTATGCCGGTCGCACCGTGAGGTAGTAGAGGAAGACGCCGTCGCCAGCCCAGAGGACCGCAATCACCAGAGCCGCCGTCAGCACGTAGAGGGCCGGCATCACCAGTGGCCCGACTTCAGGCATCGATCGTCATCCTACGCGCCGCTCGCCAGCGGAACGACCGTGAGCCAGCGGACGCCTGGACGATCCCCGCGCCCGCAACGCGGCACCCGCCTGGCCGCGCGGCTCTGGCAGCTGGATCTTGCAGCACTCCTCTTCGTGTTGGCCGGGCTCTTGCTGCCCTATCGCAAGTTCTTCCCCATATCCCAGGTCGCTGCCTAGCGACAGTCGCAGCGGCCTCCGTGATGCGGGGTACGATGCCGCCTTGACGACATCCGACCCAAGCGCCCCGGTCGGACTCCGGCCCACCGCCCAGGGGAGCGTATCGGCCGCTGGGACCGAGTTGTCCTATTGGTCCACCGGCTCAGGAGCGCCGGTTCTGGTCCTGGGCGGAACTTCGCTTGGACATTCGTACCTGCGCCCGGCGATGGACCGCCTGGCCGACGAATCTCGCGTCATCTACTTCGATCAGCGTGGGAGCGGCCGCTCGTCCCTCGGCGCGGCGGAGGGCCTGTCGCTCGAGCGCTCGATCGACGACCTGGTGAGCCTGCTCGACAGCCTCGATCTCGCTCGCGTAGCCGTCCTCGGCCACAGCATGGGCGGGAACCTCGCGATGTTGTTTGCGGCCGCCCACGCGGACCGGGTGAGCAAGCTCGTGGTTGCCATGCCCGGACCGCCGTTCGACGAGCGGGGCATGGCGTGGGAGGCGCTCGAGACGGCGATGACAGCGCTGCGGACCCCTGCCGACGACGAGGAGATGGCCCGAATCCAGCAGTCCGGCGCGTTCAACCGCCGGGAGCCCTCCGGCGTGGAAGCGTTCATCCGGAACATGTATCTGCCCTTCTTCACCGATCGGGCGGTCGCGGCGACGGTCCCCTATGCCCTCAGCGAGTACGGGGCCGCCACTGGCGTGGAGCAGGAGGGGATGTTGTTCGGCAACCTGGACACGGCGGCCGCACTGGCCAGCCTGGGTCGGATCGCGTGCCCGACGCTGGTTCTCTCCGCGGAGCTCGACCCGATCCCCGAATGGTTCGCTTTGCGCGTGGCTGACGCCATCCCGGGCGCCATCCACCGCCACCTGGCAGCCGCCAGCCATTTCGCCTTCATGGAGCAGCCAGACGCCTTCTTCGGTGCCGTCAGAGGATTCCTCGCAGCAGATCCCTGACCGGGCCAGGTATTCCCCTTAGACGCGCAGAAGCCCTTCGAGTCGCTCGAACGCGGCTAGTCGCCGAAGAAGTCACGCCGTCGCTCCCTGAGGGCCGTCCGGCTCGCCTAGACGATGCGGCGAATCCGAGCGACCTCCCTCGGATTGTAGCCATCGCTGTCCGCGAGGCTGACCGGGTCCAGCCAGAACTTCGCGGCCCCGGCGGCCTGGCGCCGCCCCTTCGTATCCCGGCCGCTGTAGCCCGCGAGGCCGCCACACGGGTCCCCAGCCGGCGACTGAGGACAACGATCCTCCCGGTCCTACGAAACTGCCTCGAGGTCGAGGACGCGCCCGGAGATGTCGCCGATGTCGTAGGACTCGACGTGGGCGATCCCGGCATCGGTCAGGCCCAGGCGGATAGCGGCGTCATCGGTCAGGTAGAGGTAGTGGCGATGTCCGACCTGGTCGGCCACCGCGCTCTTCAGCATCCGATGGACGACGTTGACCGCCGGGCCCAGGAGCTCGGTCTGCCGATGGACGGCCTGGCTGACGTAGGAACCCTCGTGCAGCACCATCTTGAGGTCGAGGTTGCCGATCAGCGCACAGGCGACGCATTCATGGGCCTTCCGGGAATCCGCCGCGTTTCGCGCCGCGATGAACCGGCGGTAGGTCTCCCGAAGGATGGCCAGCAGGTCGGACCCCCGGCCGTCGAGATCGCCCGCCGCGGCGACCGCGAACACGGCATCGCCCTCGAACTTCGCGACTGAGAACGGGCTGCTGAGTCCGCCCGCCACCGAATCGAGCAGGACGCCCATCAGCTCGAATCCCGGCGGAATGCCCTCCGCGTAGTCGAACCCGTGTGCATCGCCGACACCTGTCATGAACCCGGTGTAGCCCGATATATCGGCCAAGAGGAGATACCCCTCCTCGGCACTAGAAACGGGCGACACCGGCACAGCCATCGGAGGTCATTCTAGGCCTGCCCTTCCCACCGCCCCGCTGCTACGCTCTCCGCACTTAAGCCCGCACGTCCACGCGGGGGGACCCGATGCGCACGCCATCTCGCAACGTCCGGGGACTTGTCCTCGTCCTGCTGATCGTTGCCGCCTGTGCTGCACCTGGCGTGGCCGAGCCGCCAACCGTGGTCCTCACGGACGACGGCTGCGAACGGACGGGCGCCGAATCACTGCCCGCAGGCGCGAGTTCGATTGCCATCCGCAACGAATCCGGATCCCTCGGCAGTTTCGAGCTCGTCCGGCTCGATTCGTCGTTTCCTGAGCTCGTCGCCCACATCGCTGAGGAGCAGGCCAGGATCGCATCCGGCCAGCCGCCCCAGGGCATCCCGTCATCGGTAACCGAGGTCGGCCGTTTGCTGCTCGAACCCATGGGATCAGGCACCATCGAAGCGACCCTGACGCCCGACATCCATGCCGTCGTCTGCGCGCGTCTCACGGCCTCGGAGGATGCCGTCGTGAGCATCTTCCTCGTCGGCCCGTACACCGTCACCGAATAGACCGATGACCGAGCTCGCCACCAACGTCCTCGACTACGGCGACAACCTCGACATCCTGCGCCGCTACATCCCCGACGCCAGCATCGACCTGGTCTACCTCGACCCGCCGTTCAACTCGAACCGCGACTACAACGTCATCTTCCGCGACGAGTCCGGCAACCGGTCCGATGCGCAGCTGCTCGCCTTTGAGGATACCTGGCACTGGGGCCCATCGGCCGAGTCGACCTATCGATACCTGACGAACACCGCCCACCACGAGGGCCGCGTGCCAGACAAGGTCAGTACGATAATCGCGGCGCTGCGCTCAGGCACCGGCTCGAACCAGATGATGGCCTACCTGGTGGAGATGGCCGTCCGCCTCGTTGAGCTCCATCGCGTCCTCAAGCCGACCGGCTCGCTCTACCTCCACTGTGACCCGACCGCTAGCCACTATCTGAAGCT
>JBOGTA010000039.1:0-7418 GCA_050695855.1 Candidatus Limnocylindria bacterium | reverse complement strand
GTATCGCTCGACGACTTCGTCCGGGCCCTCCCGTGGCGCGACGCCATCCCTGCGCTCTCGCGCCCGGCCGTGGTCCCCGCCTCGGAGATCGGCTGGATCCTGGACGACGAGCCGGTCATCGCCGTTGAGCGCAACGGCACGTGGCGGGCGTATCCGCTTCAGATCCTGCTGTGGCACGAGATCGTGAACGACGTGCTGGATGGCCAGCCGATCGTCGTCACGTTCTGCCCGCTCTGCCACACCGCGGTCGTGTTCGACGCCCGCCTCGACGGAGAAGCGCTCGAGTTCGGCGTAACCGGATACCTGCGTCGCAGCGACCTGGTCATGTACGACCGCCAGACCGAGTCGTGGTGGCAGCAGGCGACCGGTGTCGGTCTGATCGGGACCCACGCCGGACGGCACCTCGAGATCCTGCCCTCCAGCCTCGTCGCCTGGTCCGAATTCAGGACGGCCCACTCCGATGCCGACGTCCTGGACCGAGCCACCGGCTATGAGCGCCCATATGGTCGGAACCCGTATCCGGGCTGGGATCTGGTCGAGCGCAACCCTTTCTTCAAGGAGGCCGACCTCCTGGCATGCGATGGAGCCGAGGGTTGCGTTGATCCCAAGGAGCGTGTCGCCGTGGTGAGCGCAAATGGCCAGACCGTGGTCCTCCCGTTCCGGCGCCTGGCGGACGCCGGCGGGTTGGTCGAGCTGGACCTCGGCGGCCTTCCCGTCGTTGTCTGGTGGCAACCCGGCGTTCGCAGCGTTCTGGGCAATCAGCTCATCGAGCGCAGCGATCAAGTGGGCACGGTGGTCGCCTTCGACCGGAGGTACGACGACGCCGTGCGGTCGTTCGAGTTGCGCGGCAGCGTGCTCGTCGATGCCGAGTCCGGCACAGACTGGAACGCCCTCGGAGAGGCGATCGCCGGACCGCATTCGGGAGGGCGGCTGCACCGCGTCCAGGTGGATACGCCGTACTGGTTCTCCTTCGCCGCCTTCGGCGAGGGGTACCGCATCTGGTCGGAAGGCAGGTAGGCTCCGATCAGTCATTCGGCGGGCCTGGCCATCACTGTCCAGGAGCTGGCGGCCGAGCTGGCGGCCGGCTGAGACCCCGGCCGGGCGGCGGTGGAGATCTACCTCGGCGCCGTGGCGGCGGGCATCGGCGCCACCGTCACCCCCTGCATCCTGCCCCGTATCCGGCTGGAGGCCCTGCTGGCCGAGGGCTGATATTGAGCGACCCTGGCTAGCCCTCGCTCGGAGCGGGTGGATCGGTGGCAGGGAGGGCCGTGTGTCCGGCCGGCTTGGCCTTCCGCTTGACGCGCCTGGACGGCGCGATGGGTGTGGCCACGGATTCGGCGTTGCCGGCCTCCGCCGATCGGCGGAGCCACACCGGACGCCATTCCGTCGGGCTGGCCCCACCGCGAGCATCGGTATCGGAAGCGGGCGATCGGGCAGGATCGAAGCCGGTCGCGATCAAGGTGACCTGCACATCGTCCCGCAGGCGGCTGTCGAGGCTCATGCCGAAGACCACGTTGGCGTCCGTGCTGGCCGCTCCCAGGACCGTCCTTCCCACGTCGTCCAGCTCGCTCAGCTTGAGCTTGTTGGAGCCGCTGACCTTGAGGAGGATGGAGGTCGCTCCCTCGATCCGACCTTCGAGCAGCGTCGCCGCCATGGCACTGCGGGTTGCCTCCGTGGCCCGGTGCTCACCGGATGCGCGCCCGAGGCCCACCACCGCCGCGCCGCCACCCTGCAGGACGGCCCGCACGTCCGCGAAGTCCAGGTTGATCCGGCCGCGAACAGCGACCAGGTCCACGATCTCGCCAAGGCTGCTTCGCAGCACGTCGTCGATCGACCGAAACGCGTCGTCGACCGTGACGTCGGCCGGCATCAGGTCGCGTACCCGGTCGTTCGGAACCGTGGCCACCGCGTCGGCCTTGCTGACGAGGGTCTCGGCCGCACGCTGCGCCACCTGTTGTCGGCGGGCTCCCTCGAACCGAAATGGCTTGGTGACGACCGCCATCGTCAGCGCGCCCTGCTGGCGGGCGATGTCGGCGATGACCGGCGCAGCGCCCGATCCTGTTCCGCCGCCGAGCCCGGCGGTGATGACCACCAGGTCGGAGCCAGCCAATGCGCGGGCGATGACTTCGGCTGCGTCCCGAGCTGCGGTCTCGCCCACCGTTGCATCGCCGCCGGCCCCAAGGCCGTTGGTCATGGTCTTCCCGATCGCGATCTTGGTTCGAGCCGATGACCGACGGAGGGCTCGGACATCGGTGTTTACGACGACGTAATCGACGCCCGTCATGCGGGCCCGGATCATCGCGTCTACCGCGTTGGCCCCGCCCCCGCCGATGCCGACGACCCGGATGACGCGGCCACCGCCACTCGGTCGGCCGCGAAGGGCCACCATCCCCATGACCAGGAGAGCCGTCGCGCCGCCAGCGAGCGCGAGCTGGAAGAATTGGTCGGCGGCAAGTTCCATGAATCCACGCTATCAGCCGGGGCCGCGTCGGTCATCGAGGCCAGAAGTACCCTTCGGGGTGGTAGATGATTCCCGGGCACACCCCGCCCAACGCCCCATCTGGCAGCCTCGACGGGACCTTTCCACCGCCCGACGCGCACCTGTCCACCCGGGAGCCATCGGTGGAAAGGAATGTGGAAAAGTTGGTGGACATCACCCCTTCCGCAGGTCGCCATCGGCTCCTACGATTCGGCGCCGACGCCTAGGATCGAAGTCCGAATCGTCGGAATCCATCACCGTCCTTATCGAGTCGCCTCCTCGCTGTGGTCAATACCGATGCCGCCTACGCGGCGGCCGACAATGCCCCGAACCGCGCGCTGAGCGGCGAACCGCCGGCCGCGCCGCCGCCGGAGATCGCCGAGTTCATCCGCTTTTGCCACCGGCGCCGCCCGCGGGCCTGGCCGGATCTGTATGACGAAATGTGGGTCGTCGCCGCACGACGCGAGTTCAACGGGTGGGGCTTCGAGCAGCTCGAGGCGTATGGGGTGACCTTCTCGTTATTCGAGATGCCGCGACTTGCTCGATGGGTCGGCGAGGTGGTCGCAGCGCTGCCCGACGTCCGCGAGGCCAGCGTCGTCGGCCCGCTTGGTGTCTAGCCCGGACAGCCGTTTCCCGGCAGCGCGGCCGGTCAGCAACGCGCAAGGTTTTCGGATCGGATCCGATCAGACCCACTAGGGAACCGGGTTTGGAGGGCGTCCGAGCATCGGCGAGTTATCCACGATGGTCGGTTTCGGGTACCCAGATATCCACAAATCAGCCGGTGAGGCGGGGTGTCAGCCGCTGGCGCGGCAGGTCAGTAGGTGTGGCGGCGGGCCATCTCCGTCTCGATGAGCTGCTCCATGAGCAGGTACTTTTCGATTCGACGTCGCAGTTCGTTCGCCTCTGGAGTGTAGAGATGAACGAATTGCTGCAGCTGGAGCGAGAGCTTGCGCGAGGTGATCCGCGCGTGATCCAGGTTTCTCCGCAGCAGGGTCTGGTCCATCCGTCGCAGGTGCTCTGGGTTCAGCAGGTCCTCGTCCCGGAGAAGGCCCTTGTCGATCTCCAGCTGAGTGGGCTGCAGCTGGGGCGGCGGTCCTGAGGACTCGGAGGCCATGGTCTGATGAGTCTAGCCTGTCTATTCTTGTCCGGGTCCCCGTAGCTCAGTGGACCAGAGCGGCTGCCTTCTAAGCAGCGGGTCGCAGGTTCGAATCCTGCCGGGGACGCCATAGCAACCCAGACCGTCTCGGGAAGCGCCGCTGTGAGCCCCAGTTCCGCCGCGTCCGGAGTCGGGTAGGCCGCAGCGAACTCGGGACCTCCAACCTCGATTCGGGCGTAGACCTCGCGCAACATCTCCGCCCGCTGAGCCTCGGTCCGGGACACGTCCAAGCTGAATTTGGCTTCTGACAGGGCAGTTATGCTTGCGGGGCGTGGGATCGTAGGTCGCCAGAAGTTCGCGCGCGAAAGGAGAGAAGGGATGCTGAAGGATATGCAGCCCGCGACGATGATCCCAGCCAAAGACCTGGCGAGGGCACGAAGGTTATACGAGGACGTGCTTGGCTTCACGCCGGACACCGAAGACCCGAACGGCGTCTCGTACCGGAGCGGAAACGGCCGATTCAACATCTACCTGACCGAGTTTGCCGGAACCGCGCAGCACACGCTCATCGGCTGGCACACCGACGACATCGAGAAGGCGGTTGACGAGCTGGTCTCGAAGGGTGTCGCCTTCGAGCAGTACGACATGGGTGAGTTAAGGGCATCGCCGACATGGGGACCGAGAAGGCCGCCTGGTTCAAGGACCTGGAGGGGAACATCCTGAGCGTCTGGCAGGTCTAGCGCATCATGGACAGGACCACGGGCGATCTGCTGGCCTGAGCCGATTCGAAGTCGGCCCGCGTTCGGAGTCCGTGGTAGCCCTCCGCGACGATGAGCTGGCCGGCCACGCCGCCGAGGGTGTTGCCAGGCCCGGTTAGTACGAGCACGTCAGGGGCGTACTCGCGGAGGGCCACCCGCGTGCCAGTCGCGAAGCGGTAGGGAGTGATGATCTGCTCCCCGAGCGTATACCAGGCCAGTTCTACCGGATTGGTGGCCCACGGCGTGAACCGGGCGCCGCGGCCGTCGATCAGGGTGATGGCCGGCGCTCGCCAGTCAAGGGTCGAGTAGCGAGCCTGGGCCTCGGTCGAGACGCCGGCCACCAGCGGTGTGTGGTACGGGCCATGGAACGCAAGGCGCAACGGAAAGTGCCGTTCGCCAATCTGGACCGGAGGCAGCGTCTCAAGGAGCCGGTTGACGCCGGTGTCGCTTCCGGCCAGGACGAAGTACCCGCCCAGGTCGACGCTCGGGAAGACATCGGCCCCGTCATCCAGCGCGGCGTCGATGGCCGCCGACAGTTCTGGGGCCGGCTGCCACTGAGCGTCCGATAGTGGATAGATGACCTGGCCGCCGCCGACTCCGCCGGCGGTCGCCGCCTCCTGGAAAAGGGCAATTCCCTGGACCAGCTGAAAGGCATCGTCGAAGTCCAGCGCGCCGCCAACGGCCAGCGCGGTGTACCAGCCCAGCGAGTTGCCGATGACGGCGACCACGCGGTGCTCGGTCAGGGCGCGCCGAGCATCAAGAAGCGAGACGAGAAAGATCAGCGGTGACGCGTTGGCAGGCCGCAGGTGGACGGCAGCCTCGAACTCGTCGGCCGAGTCCAGGGCGAGGAGGCTGTCCAGCCCCATCTCCGCCCGGAGGGCTTCCGCCCGTTGGACGAGCGGGTCGTCAGCAGGGAGCGACCCCAGCGATGCGGCGGTGTACGCGCCTCTGCCCGGGAGGACCAGCACGGCCCGCTGCTTCTCGTCGGTCATGACCGATTGCCCGACGTGGCGCCGGACGGAGGCGAGGACGGGCTGGCGGGGTCGCTCGGCGTAGCGGAGTCTCCCGGGCTGGTCGGCTCGCCTGAGCGGGCCGTGTCCACCGCGGCGGCCACGATCTGATCGAGGCCGACCAGCACGGCCGCGGTGGCGGTGCCCAACGGAACGAACGAGTCGACTGCCCGCACGCTGGCCAACCGCCCAGCGAACGAACGCTCGGCGAAGTCGGCAATCAGGGCATCGGCTACACCACCGCCTGTCGCGCGGCATTCGTCCACGATGAGGACCCGTCCACAGTCAGCCGCGTGGCTCCGTACCGCGTCGACGGGGAGCGGGCTGAGCCAGCGCAGGTCGATCACCCGGGCTGCGATGCCGTGCTCGCGCTCGAGCAGGGCCTGGGCCTGGAGCGACAGACGCAGCCCATTCGCATAGCTGACGATGAGCAGGTCGGTCGCATCGGCTCCGTACACCCCCACCTCGCCCGGGAGCAAAAAGTCCGGCGGAGGTGGGTATGTGGTCAGCCACTCGCCGTCGCCATTGGTGTGCAGATCGCGCTCGTGGTACAGCGCGATGGGCTCGAGGAAGACCACGACCCGCCCGTCCTCCAGGGCCATGCCCACCGCCCCGCGCAGCATCCGGGCCGCATCGTCGCCGCGGGACGGGACGGCCAAAACCAGGCCGGGTATGTCTCGCAGCGCGCCCACGCTGTTGTCGTTGTGGAAGTGGCCGCCAAAGCCCTTCTGGTAGGCGAGGCCCGGGACCCGGACGACCATCGGGTTGCGGAACTGGCCGCTGCTGAAGACCTGGAGGGTGGCCGCCTCGCCCCGGATCTGGTCCAGCGCGTTGTGGAGGTAGGCGAGGTACTGGATCTCGGGGATGGGCAGGAGGCCGGCGTGGGCCGCTCCCTGGGCGATGCCCAGGATGGAGGTTTCGTCGAGCAGGGTGTCGAAGACGCGGCCGACGCCGAACCGCTTCTGGAGGTCGTGGGTGACGTTGTAGACGCCGCCCTTGCGGGCCACGTCCTCGCCGAACACGATGAGTTCCGGCCGACGGGCCAGCTCGTCCGAAAGCGCGGCATTGATCCCGCCGGCCAGGGTCCGCGCGTTGGGCAAGGTCGCGTGTTCGGGGAGGGTGTCACCAAACGTCTCCCGTCTGGCCTCCTCGTCCAGGATGGGGTTGGCCGTGCGACCCGCCACCTCCGTCGGGTGGTCCGGCGCCAGGGGAGCCGTCACCTCGGCGGTGGTGGCCAGCCGCGGGCGGAGGGTCGCTTCCTCGGCTGCGGCGGTGACCCGATCCCGGACGTCGGCCACCAGGGCCTGGAGCTGATCCGGCGACGCGGCACCGGTCTCCACCAGGCGGCGCGCGTTGCGCAGGAGTGGATCTCGGCTCTCGGTGGCCGCAATTTCGTCCAGCGATCGGTACACCTGCTCCGCATCACTGCCGGCGTGACCCCACAGGCGGACGACCTCGAGATGGAGGAAGGCCGGCTCGCGGGCGGCTCGTACGAGGCGAATAGCCTCGGCCACCGTGTCCCACAGCTCGTCGATCTCGCCGACCGCGCGCCGATAATGGAGGTATGGCTGGGACGCGAAGGTCTCGGCGATCCAGCCCTCGGGAGTGGGCACGCTGATGCCCGTCTGGTTGTCCTCGCAGACGAAGAGGATGGGCATGGGCAGACCGATGCGCGCGCCGTAGCGGGCGGTGTTGAAGGCCGCCAGGGCGGTGGCATGGTTCACCGTGGCATCGCCGAACGAGCACATCACGATGGAGTCGGGTGGCAGCTCATCGCCGACCCCCAACCGCCGCGCGCGGGCTAGGGAGAAGGCCATTCCGACCGCCTTGGGCAGGTGGGAGGCGATGGTCGAGGTCTGCGGCGGCACCCACAGCGGCCGGCTGCCCCAGACCTTGTGCCTTCCCTGGGCGATTGGGTCCTCGCGGGACGCGACGATCCCGAGCAACGCGTCGAAGGCCGGGGTGCTGCCCGCCAGCTGCCGGGCCCGGGCCATCATCAATCCGCCCGAGCGGTAGTGGAGGAAGGACGGATCCGTGATCCGCAGCTGGGCGCCGAGGACCGCGTTGTTCTCGTG
>JBOGTA010000038.1:0-25307 GCA_050695855.1 Candidatus Limnocylindria bacterium | reverse complement strand
ATGGTGCTGTCCGTCCCGTAACACATGTGGGTGTGCATCTGGACGTGGGCGGGTTGGTTGAAGACGTGGTTGAGCGCGGCCCGGACGCCACGGGCGTACACCTGGCGCCGCTCCGCCGCATCCTCGGTGGGCAGGGGCCATCGCTCCCGGACCGCCGGCTCGTCGACCTGGATGACCCGGGCGCCGGCGTCCACCAGGAAATCGATTTCCTGCACGATCGGCTGGGCAACCGCCCAGAACAGCTTGTCGTCGGGAATGCCGGGGGGCCGGAAGCTCCAGTTCACGATCGTCACCGGCCCGGTCAGCATCCCCTTCACCGGCTTGGCGGTGGCCGCCTGAGCGAGCTTCCACTCGTCGACGGTCATCGGCTCCGTGATCGACGGCGGCGCCGCCAGGATGGGCGGACGCGTGCAGCGGCTGCCATAGGACAGCACCCACCCATGGCGGGTGGTGTGGTAGCCGTCCATCTGCTCGGCGAAGTACTCGACCATGTCGGTCCGCTCGAACTCGCCGTGGACCAGGACGTCGAGTCCCATTCGCTCCTGCCAGCCGATGGCATCGGTGATCAGCCGGGCCATGGCCGCGTCGTACCCGGCGCGATCGAGCTCGCCGCGGCCGAGCTGGGTGCGTAGATGCCGAACCTCGGCCGTCTGGGGGAGGGAACCGGTGGTGGTGGTCGGGTACTTCGGAAGATCCAGGTCGGCCTGGGCGGCGGCGCGCTCTGCGCGAGGCGCGCGCGAGATCAGGGTCCCGACATCCGGCCAGATGGTGGGTGGCGGAGCGACGGTCGCCGGTGTCTCCCCACTGCGGACTGCCGCCGGCCAGCCGGCCAGGGTCTTGGCCTTCTCCCGGGCGAACTGGAAACCGGGCGGGAGGCCGCCCTCGCCCTCCACCGTGTACGGCAGGAACATCAGGCTGGTGGTCGGCACCAGGCGGATCGTTCGGCCGTCATCGGGAAGCTGGGCGAGGGCCTGCGCCACCGGGTCGAAGGTGTCGGCCCACACGCTGCGACCGTCCACGACGGCGATCACGTGCTCAGGCTGGGCATTCCAGGCAGGGGTCGCGGACAGCGCTCCGACCGCGTCGAGGGGAACCTGGACCGCCATCCCTCGCTGGCCCAATGCCTCGATGGCCTGTTCTGCTGCGCGGCCGAACTGCACGGTCACGATCGGGGTCACGTGCAGTCCCAGGTCGGCAGCTCCGTGGTACGCGGCGTCCAGCACCGCTCGGTCGTCTGGCGTCATGGCCAGCCCCAGGTAGGGCTCATCGATCTGGAGGCGGAATCCCGGGTGCTCGCCAGCCTGAGCGCTCACCCATGACCAGAGGGCGGCGCCGACACCCCGGGCGGTTCCAACGGCGCTCCCATTCTCGGTGCCCAGCCGGCTGAGCTTGACCAAGCTGTAGGGACCGAGCACGGTCCAGGTCACATCGGAATCGAAGGTGGGCCGCCGCCAGGGAAGCGGCGCGAAGGGGCCGACCGGGCCGGTGATCTCGGGGACGACGTAGTGGTAGTTGGTGTCGAACCACTTGGTCATCTCCCACGCCTCGCGGTCGGGCGTTCCGCGGGCCAGGGCGGTCAGGACCGCAAACGGGTCCGGCGACAGCTGGGGCGCGAGCTCGGCGGGGACGAGCCCGAGCATCATCGCGGTCTCGAGCGCCTGGTCATAGAGGTAGAAGTCGTCGACCGCCGAGCCGATGAGCTGGCGCTGCTCGTCGAGGTGGGATTCGCGGAGCTTCGCGATCCCATCCTCGAGCTCGGAACCCGCGGTTCGGCCACTCCACGCTCGCTCGAGCAACCACTTCAGCTCGCGATTGGGCCCGATGCGCGGGTAGCCGGTGAGCTGGGAAACGACAGGTCGGAAATTCACGGGCCAAGTCTAGTGCACGTGCTCGGGTGTCAGCCTCGATGGTGGAGAATAGGGCTCACGACGATGCCAGAGATCCTGCCGACGGCGCCGCTCCGCAGTCCCCGCCCATTGGCGGCAGGTCCGGTGGGCATCGACCGCCGCGTTCCGGGCGTTCCAGGACCACCGTTCCGGCGGCAGCTGAAGGCCGAGGCACCATGAAGGCAGTCATCCTGGCGGGCGGCCGTGGTACGCGCATCTCGGAAGAGACCCATCTGCGACCGAAGCCGATGATCGAAATCGGCGGTCGGCCGCTCCTGTGGCACATCATGAAGGTCTACTCCGCCCATGGAGTGAACGACTTCCTGATCTGCAGCGGCTACCGGGGATACCTGATCAAGGAGTACTTCGCCAACTACGTGCTGCACATGTCGGACGTCACGTTCGACATGGCGCGCAACTCGATGACGGTGCACCAGCAGGACGTCGAGCCGTGGCAGGTCACCGTGGTGGACACCGGCGACGAAACGATGACCGGAGGGCGCTTGAAGCGAGTCGCGAGCTACCTGGAGGGCGATGACGTCTTCTGCTTCACCTACGGCGACGGCGTAGCCGATGTCGATGTGACCGCCAGCGTTGCCTTCCACCGGGGGCACGGCAAACTGGCGACGGTCACGGCCGTGCAGCCGCCCGGTCGCTTCGGGGCGCTACAGCTGAACGGAAACAGCGTCCGTGGTTTCACCGAGAAGCCGCTGGGAGACGGTGGCCTGATCAACGGCGGGTTCTTCGTGCTCTCCCCGCGCTGCCTCGACCGCATCGCTGGCGATAGGACGAGCTGGGAGGCCGAGCCGCTGCGCGGGCTGGCCGCGGATGGCGAGCTGATGGCCTTCCCCCATCAGGGATTCTGGCAGCCGATGGACACGCTGCGGGAGAAGGAGCTGCTGGAGAATCTGTGGGACTCCGGCAGGGCGCCTTGGAAGATCTGGTAGCCCTCCGCGATCGCTCGGTGTTGCTCACCGGCCATACGGGATTCAAGGGCGGATGGCTTGCTCTATGGCTGGCGGCAAGTGGCGCGCGGGTGCACGGCTACGCCCTTGCCCCGCCGACGGAGCCGAACATCTTCGAGGTGGCACGGGTCGCGCAGGTGCTGGCATCCGATACCCGCGCCGACCTCTCGGACGTCGCGGCGCTGACCGCCACCCTGGAGCAGTACCGGCCGGAGGTCGTCTTCCATCTCGCCGCCCAGCCGTTGGTGAGCGAGGGTTACCGCGATCCACTCGGCACGATCGCGACGAACGTTCTCGGCACCGCGAACCTGCTCGAGGCGATCCGCTCGGCCGATTCGGTGCATGCCGTGGTGGTGGTGGCAACGGACAAGGTCTACGAGAACCTGGAGACTGGTCAGGCCTTCAGTGAGCGGGACCCGCTTGGTGGCCACGACCCGTACAGCGCCAGCAAGGCAGCGACGGAGATCGTGGTCGCCAGCTATCGATCGAGCTTTTATGGGCAGGGGCGCCATCCCGCGAACGTCGCCAGTGCCCGAGCCGGCAACGTCATCGGTGGCGGCGACTGGTCCGCGCATCGGCTCGTGCCTGACTGCCTGCGCGCGTTTGCGGCCGGCGAGCCGGTCCGCCTCCGGAGCCCGGACTCGGTGAGGCCGTGGCAGCACGTGCTGGGGCCGCTGTCGGGGTATCTGACCCTGGCTTGTAGGCTGCTCGGCGAGGGGGGCGAGCGCTTCGCCGGCGCCTGGAACTTCGGACCCGACGACGGCGACAACGCCACCGTCGCCGACGTCGCGCGGCGCATCGCGGCGCTGTGGGGCGGTCCGGCTGAGGTGGTACGCGACCCCGCCCCAGGTGGGCATGAGGCCGGACTTCTCCGCCTCGACAGCACCCGGGCGCGCTCCGAGCTGGGCTGGGCGCCACAGTGGTCGCTACAGCACGCCCTCGGACAGACCGTCTCGTGGCACCGCGCCTGGCAGCGAGGTGATGACATGCAGGCCGTGTGCCAGGAGCAGATAGCGGAGTACCCCCAGGCGGTGGTTGGGTGACCGAGCGCTTCGAGGTTCGGGAAACGACCCTCTCCGGGGTGTTCCAGCTGCAGCGCAAGCCCCGCGTCGACGAGCGCGGCTGGCTGGAGCGCATGTACAGCAGTGAGGACCTCGCCGGCGTCGTCGGATCTCGCGCCATCGTCCAGGTGAACCGCTCGCTCACCCGGGCGAAGGCCACGGTGCGAGGCATGCACTTCCAGGTACCGCCATCGGCCGAAGCGAAGATCGTGAGCTGCCTCCGCGGCGCGATCTTCGACGTCGCCGTGGACATTCGCCGCGGTTCGCCCACCTTTCTCCAGTGGCATGGCGAATTGCTGAATGCGGAGGACCGGCGGTCGCTTTTCATTCCGGAGGGCTTCGCTCACGGCTTCCAGACAGTCGTTGATGACTGCGAGCTGCTCTATTTCCATACGGCGGCCTACGACCCCGCCGCTGAACGCGGATTGCATCCGGACGATCCGCGGCTGGCGATTGGGTGGCCGCTGGCCGTCGGGCAGCTTTCGGCCCGCGATGCATCGCATCCCCTGATTGGCCCCGATTTCGACGGCGTCGTCGTATGAAATGCAGGCATTGCGGTGCGGATGCCACTCTCCTGCTGGTCGACCTGGGGAGCGCGCCGCCGTCCAACGGATTCCTGACCCGGGAGGCCCTGCGTAATCCGGAGGCGTGGATGCCACTGCGAGTGCTGGTCTGCGAGCGCTGCTGGCTCGCGCAGACTGAGGACTTCGTGCGAGCCGAAGAGCTCTTCGCGCCTGACTACACCTACTTCAGCTCCTACTCGACGAGCTGGCTGAGCCACGCGGAGCGCTACGTGGACGAGATGGTCTCCAGGTTCGCGCTCGATGCGGACAGCAACGTCGTCGAGGTGGCGGCGAATGACGGGTACCTGCTCCAGTACGTGAGCGCACGCGGCATCCCATGCATCGGAATCGAACCCACGGCCAGCACCGCGGCCGCGGCGCGCGAGAGAGGCATTCCAATCGTCGAAGCCTTCTTCGGCACCAAGCTCGCCGCAGAGCTGGCGCGCACCGGTCTCCAGGCCGACCTCATGACCGCGAACAACGTTCTGGCGCACGTGCCGGACATTAACGACTTCGTTCGCGGATTCGCCACTCTGCTCAAGACCAGCGGCGTCGCGACGTTTGAATTCCATCACCTCAGGCAGCTGGTCGACCAGTGCCAGTTCGACACCATCTACCACGAGCATTTCTCGTACCTGTCGCTCACCGCGGTCGAAGGCATCCTCGGGGACGCTGGCCTGGCGATCTTCGACGTGGAGCAGCACCCCACCCACGGCGGCAGCCTCCGCGTTTTCGCCCAGCGCGCCGACACCGGACCTCACGTCCGCACACCGGCGGTCGACGAGCTGCTCGCGGCCGAAGCCGCAGCCGGTCTCCGCGATCCGGCCTACTACGCCGGGTTCCAGGACCGGGTGCTGAACGTGAAGCACGATTTCCTGTCGTTCCTGCTGGCCGCCCGGGAAGAAGGAAGGGTCGTGGCCGGCTACGGAGCGGCGGCCAAGGGCAATACGCTTCTGAACTTCGCCGGCGTCCGGCCGGACCTGGTTGCCTTCGTGGTCGACCGCAACCCCGCTAAGCAGGGCAGGTTCCTACCCGGCAGCCGTATCCCCGTCGTCGGCGAGGACGAGCTGAAGCGGGTGCGGCCGGACTACGTCGTGATCTTCCCGTGGAACCTCAGGGACGAGGTGATGAGCGAGGAGGCCGACGTCGCCGATTGGGGCGGCCGATTCGTGACGGCGGTGCCCGAGCTCAAGATCTGGCCATGAGGGTGGCGGTCACCGGCGCGACCGGATTCATCGGTCGCCACGTCGTGGCGCAGCTCGAGAAGGTGGGAATCTCACCAACGCTCGTCTGCCGGCCCGCCTCGCCCGTCCCCAGCCGACTCTCCCGCCACCGTGTGGTCGCGATGGACATCGCCGAGGCTCCACCCGACGCCTACGAACACATCGGTAAGCCGCAGGTGGTGATCCACCTGGCGTGGGGCGGACTGCCGAACTACTCGGCGCAGCGCCATCTCGATGAGGAGCTGCCCGCGCAACGCCGGTTCCTGGAGGGAATGCTGATGGCCGGTCTGGGCAGCCTCACCGTCACCGGCACCTGCCTCGAATACGGAATGCAGTCGGGTGCGCTTCGCGAGGACATGCCCACCGCACCGGTCACGGCCTACGGAAGGGCGAAGGACGAGCTCTGCATGGAGCTTGAGCGACGGCGACAGGAGCAACCGTTCGACCTCACCTGGGCCCGCCTCTTCTACCTGTACGGCGAAGGCCAGGCTGCGGGCTCGCTGTTGCCGCAGCTCGAGTCGGCGATGGCGCGAGGCGATGCCACCTTCGATATGTCGGGCGGGGAGCAGCTGCGGGACTACCTGCCGGTGGAGGAGGCCGCACGCTTCCTCGTCCTGCTGGCCATGAACGGCAGGGACAATGGGATCGTGAACGTCAGCTCGGGCTATCCCGTTACGGTTCGCGAGCTGGTCGAAGCCGCGATCCGCAGGCGCGGCTCATCCATCCAACTGAACCTCGGTCACTTCCCGTATCCGGCGTACGAGCCGATGGCATTCTGGGGCGACCGTGACAAGCTGACCCGCATTCTGGAATCGCGCGATGAAACCGTTTGACGAGGAGGTTGAGGCCCGCATCGCCGACCTCCGAGCGAATGCTGCCCTGCGCCGGGCGGCCGATGACTTCATTCGCGAGTCGACGCGCCCCAAGTACTCGTACAACTTCTCATGGCTGGGCCGACCGATCATCCAGTACCCGCAGGACATCGTTGCCATGCAGGAGCTGGTTTGGTCGGTGCAGCCAGACCTCATCGTCGAGACCGGCATCGCGCATGGCGGCTCGCTGATCCTATGGTCATCCCTGCTGGAGTTGAACGCCGCATGCGGCGGCCCGCAGGACGGGCGCGTGGTCGGCGTCGACATCGACATCCGTGCCCACAATCGGGCGGCCATCGAGGCCCATCCACTGGCGCGGCGCATCACCATGATCGAGGGATCGAGCGTCGACCCCGCGGTGGTCGCGCAGGTCAAGGACGCCGCGGCCAGTCGCGACCGAGTGCTGGTCTGTCTCGACAGCAACCACACCCACGCCCATGTGCTGGCGGAGCTGGAAGCCTACGCGCCGATGACGTCGGTGGGCAGCTACTGCGTGGTGTTCGACACCGTGATTGAAGATCTTCCGGAGGGGATGTATCCGGATCGTCCGTGGGGGCCCGGCGATAACCCCAAGACCGCGGTGGTCGAGTACCTCGGGTCGCACCCCCAGTTCGAGGTTGATCGGCGCATTGAGGACAAATTGCTCATCAGCGTCGCGCCCGGCGGCTATCTGAGGCGGGTGCGCTGAAATGGGCGCCAGGTTCTCGGTCGTATACCCCACCCGGCACCGTCCGGAGTTCATCCGGCAGGCATTGGCGATCCTGGAGACCCAGCGCCACGACGATTTCGAAGTCATCATCTGCGACAACTACCTCGACCCGGAGCTGTCCTGCGAGCAGGTCTGCCGCGAAAGCACGTTGGTGAACCTGCGATACGTGCGCCCCCCACAACCGCTGGGGATGGTCGAGAACTGGAACCATGCGCTGCCATTCGCAGCCGGCGAGTACGTC
This sequence comes from Candidatus Limnocylindria bacterium, assembly GCA_050695855.1. Classification (GTDB taxonomy): domain Bacteria; phylum Chloroflexota; class Limnocylindria; order QHBO01; family QHBO01; genus DASTEQ01. Next base: position 17,787 of record JBOGTA010000038.1, on the reverse strand, counting down.
TGCTACCTGACTGACAAGATGTTCGTCCTGCCGGACGCCCTGACCCACATCGAGCAGGCGATCGACGCTGCCGGTGGTCCCGACATCGTGAGCTGGACCAGCGACTTCTACTTCCCGACCAGCTATCCGGACTACTTCGGCGACGGCAGATACGGCCGTGTGAGATCCAGCGTTCGGGGCTTGTTTCGACCCTATTCCCCGGCGGACGAGCTCGACATGCGCGGAGCGGCCCGACAATCGCGAACCGAGCAGAGTCCGGCCGATTACGGTCGGGGGAAGCTGGTGTTCGGTGCCTATCGTCGCGAACTGGTAGAACGAATCGTCGATCGGTACGGCGCCCTGTTCCACAACATCAACCCCGATTACACATCCATGGTGCTGGCCCTGACCGAGGCGCACAATGCGATCGAGCACTCCGCGAGCTGCGTGGTCAGCGTCAACACCGACGTTTCGAACGGCATGCTGTGTGACACGAGCGATGCCGCCGCGCTCGGATTCCTCAGCTCGATCGCCGGCGGTGTCGCGTCCGTCCTGCCGAACATGTTGGTGCCTGGTCTGTACGCCTCGCTCCACAACTGGGTGGCACATGACTATCTAACTCTGAAGCGAGCGTACGGCCTCGACTTCGGATTCAACGTGGCGAATTGGTTGGTGTACTGCCACGAGGACATCCACCGGCCCGAGCGGCGCTGGTCGGACCCGCAGGTCGAGGTCGAGCAGAAAGGACTGCTTCGGGCTTTCGTCGAGTCCCAGCAGCCGAACGTCGTCGCGACCTTCGAGGCTCGGCTGGCCGCGCGCGCCGCGCCGGCAAAGCGTCCGCCGCTGCGGCGCCTGCTCGGGCACGTGGTACCCCAATCGCTACGGCGGCCGACGCCGTCGATCTCCCCGTCCATCCAGGCCGCGGTCGAGCGCATCGCCGCCGGCGGGAACTAGGCCGTTGGGCTCCATCCTCGTTCTCTACCACTCGCGGCTGGCGCCGGTCCGCCACGCTATCGCCGACCACCTCTTCTCCTTCCGCCGCTACGGCGGCCGGCCGTGCATCTACATCAACATGGCCGTCCGCTCGGTGCCGAGCTGGATTCATCGGCTGGACATCGACCTCGTCGTCCTGCACACCATCCTGCTCTCCGATCGCTGGCAGCCCGATGATTTCCGCGACGTGGTGCGCCGGATGCGTCCTGTCCGGCGTGTCCGGGCCCCTCGCGTGGCCATTCCCCAGGACGAGTTCATCAACACCGACCTCCTGGTCGATGTTCTCGACGACCTGGACGTGAATCACGTCTTCAGCTGCGCCCCAGAGGAGGAATGGGCCACCATCTATGGACCGCTGGTCAGCAAGGGCGTGGGATTCACGCGAGTCCTGCCGGGCTACCTCGAGCCCGGAACCGTCAAGCGGATCGAACGACTCGCATCCCAGGTCCCCGCCCGCGACATCGACATCGGGTATCGGGCCTGGAAGCCGAAGCCCTGGCTCGGCCGGCACGGGATGACCAAAGGCTGGATCGCAGATGCGGTAGCGGCGGAGGGCCGTCGGGCGGGACTTCGGCTTGACATCTCGATGGAGGAGAAGGACACCCTGCTGGGGGACGCCTGGTTCTCGTTCCTGCTGCGGAGCCGATACACCATCGGAGTGGAGAGTGGCGCCGGGATCCTCGACCGCGACGGGACGATTCGCGCATGCGCCGATGCATACGTCGCCGACCACCCGGACGTCGCGTTCGAGGAGGTCGAGCAACACTGTTTCGCCGGGCGCGACGGAGAGTTGAACCTGCGCACGGTCTCGCCACGGCACCTCGAAGCGGCGGCGACCCGGACGCCCCAGATCCTGGTCCAGGGGACGTACAACGGAATCCTCGACGCCGGACGGCACTACATCCCGCTGCGCGCGGACTTCGCCAACCTCCCCGACATCGTCGATGACATCGCCCGCGGTGGGGATCACCGGGACCTGGCTGAGCAGGCCTACTCCGACATCGTCGCCGCCGGGCAATACGGATACGAGGCGTTCGTCTCCACCGTCCTGGCCGCCGTCCCGCTCAAGCAGGCGGGTGCATCCCAGCGACAGGGTATCCTCGTAGGCGGGCTGTCGGCCTGGGAGCACGCTGCCGATCGGCCGTCATGGGGATGGGTACGGATCCGGCAGCGGGTCCGACCGGTGGTCCGCGAAGTGTTGCGACGGACCGGGCTATTGTCGACCGTCATGAACGCGCGAGCGGCGCGCCGAGCCCGACGGCTGCGGGCCAGCTAGGAGCGGCGTATGTGTGGGATCGCGGGGATCATGAGCCTCTCGGGGAAGCCCGTCCCGGGCCTGGATGGGGATCTCGACGTCATGAACTCGCTGATCAGCCATCGCGGCCCGGATGGGTCGGCAACGTGGCGCCACCCGTCGGGCCAAGTGGGCTTCCTTCACCGCCGACTCGCGATCATCGACCTCACCACCGGCGACCAGCCGATGCAAGGCGAGAGCGGTGATTGGATCACCGCCAACCACGAGATCTACAACTACATCGAGCTCCGCGATGAGCTGGGCGCGGGAACCTTCCGGACCACCTCGGACACGGAGGTCATCCTCCGCGCCTACCAGAAATGGGGCCCCGACGCCTTGAGCCACCTCCGCGGGATGTTCGCCTTCGCGTTGTGGGACGCCGCGCGCGGCACCCTGTTCTGCGCGCGGGATCGGTTCGGCATGAAGCCGTTCTACTACGCGGTGGTGGACGGTGCCTTCCTCTTCGCCTCGGAGGCCAAGGCCCTCCTCCCCTTCCTGCCTTCGATCGAGACCGATCCAGAGGGCCTCCGCGACTACCTGACGTTCCAGTTCTGCCTCGACGGCAAGACGCTGTTCAAGGGCGTTCGGGAGCTGCCCGCCGGGCACTCGCTGCTGGTCTCCGGCGGTGAGATTCGCATTCAGCGCTACTGGGACGTGCGTTTCGCGCCCGACTACGACCACACATCGCGCTACTTCGAAGAGGAGCTGCTGGCCCGCCTTACGGACTCGGTCCGCGTCCATCTACGCGCGGACGTTCCGGTCGGCGCCTATCTCAGCGGCGGGCTGGACTCCAGCATCGTAGCGGCGCTGGCCGCCGATGCCGGCGAGGTGGGGATGATGGCCTTCAATGGCCGTTTCCCGCTCGGCACCGCGTACGACGAGAGCGAGTACGCGCGCGCGCTCGCCGACGACCGGGGGCTCGACCTCCACATCTCAGATATCACCGTTGATGACTTCATCAGGGATATCCACCGGGTCATCTACCACCTCGATTATCCGGTCGCCGGGCCTGGCGCCTTCCCCCAGTTCATCGTCTCGCGCGACGCTCGAGCCCATCGCAAGGTGGTGCTCGGCGGGCAGGGCGGGGACGAGCTGTTCGGCGGTTACGCCCGCTACCTGGTGGCCTACTTCGAGCAGTGCCTGAAGGCCGCCATCGACGGGACCCTGAACAACGGCAACTTCGTGGTCAGCTACGAATCGATCCTGCCCAACCTGGCCACCCTGCGCGAGTACAAGCCCATGCTCCAGGAGTTCTGGTCCGAAGGGCTGTTCGAGCCGATGGACCGCCGCTACTTCCGGCTGGTCAGCCGCGGCAATACGCACCACGATGAGATCCGGTGGGACCAGCTGGGCCCGTATTCGCCGTTTGAGACATTCCGGTCGATCTACTACGCCGACAACATCGAGGGTGAGTCGTACTTCGACCGGATGACCCACTTCGACTTCAAGACCCTGCTGCCGGCCTTGCTCCAGGTCGAGGATCGGATGAGCATGGCCCACGGCCTGGAGTCACGGCTGCCATTCCTCGATCACCCGATCGTCGAGCTGGCCGCCACCATCCCGGCCGACATCAAGTTCCAGGGCGGCCGATTGAAGCGCCTGCTGGTGGCCACCTTCGGCCAGCAGCTGCCGCGACAGATCGCGGATCGGACCGATAAGATGGGCTTCCCGACCCCGCTCACCGAGTGGGCCCAGGGGCCGGCCCGCGAGTTCATCGGCGACATCCTCTCGTCGCGGGCCGCGTTCGATCGGGAGTTCGTCGACAACCGGGCGGTGCTGGCTTCGCTCGATGGTGAAGCCGCATTCGGACGCGGCTTTTGGGGCCTCTTCTCGCTGGAGCTCTGGCAACAGCAGTTTCACGACAGGGCCCAGTCGTTCGGAGCCATGCGGACTGAGCTGCGGAGGGCTGGCTGAGCATGCGGGTATTGGTGACCGGCGGGGCCGGATTTATCGGTTCACACCTGACCGACCGGCTGCTGGCACGCTCGGACGAGGTCCTGGTCATCGACAACTACGCGACCGGCCGACGCGACAACCTGCCGGATACCGCGACAGGACTGACGGTGGTCGAGGGGGACGTGGCCGACCCCAGCCTGATCAGCGATACCTTTCAACGATTCCGGCCGGAGGTCGTGGTCCACGCGGCGGCGTCCTACAAGGACCCTGAGGACTGGGCTTCTGACGCGGCGACCAACGTGCTGGGAACTGCCCTGGTGGTGCGGGCCTCGGAATCGGTCCAGGCCCGGCGGCTCATCTATCTCCAGACCGCCCTGTGCTATGGGCTTCATCCGCTCGAGCAGCCCATCACCCTCGACCACCCGATTCTGCCGGGGGCCAGCAGCTACGCCGTCAGCAAGACGGCCGGCGAGCAGTACGTGGCCCTCAGCAGCCTTGACTGGCAGTCGTTCCGGCTGGCCAATGCCTACGGCCCTCGTAACCTGAGCGGACCGCTGCCCACCTTCTACTCGAGGCTGACAGCCAACAAGCCGTGCTTCGTGATGGACACCCGTCGGGACTTCGTGTTTGTCAGCGACCTGATCGACGTCCTTGAAAAGTCCGTCGACGGTGGGGGAAAAGCGGGCGCGTACCACGTCTCGTCCGGCGGCGACCACTCCATCCAGGAGCTGTTCGACGCGACGGTGGCGGCCCTCGGCACCCAGCTCGAGGCGCCGGTTGAGGTCCGCCCGCGAGGGGCCGACGATGCGTTCACCATCCTGCTCGACCCCAGCCGCACCGAGAGAGACTTCGATTGGCGCGCGGGGGTCCCGCTGGGGCGTGGCGTGCGGGAGGCCATCGAGTATTACCAGCGCTTCGGCATCACCGACACCTACACCCACCTCAAGCTCGAAGGCTTGCGGGCGTGAGTGGCCGAACCGATCGACTCGCGCCGAGGTCCACCAACCGGGGGCTGGCCGAATCGATCAGCCGCGGAGTACGGCGCGGACTCGCCGCCGCGCGCCGCGGCATCGACCGCATCGAGGGCCTCGTCTTGGGCCCTGGCGACCCCGACGCCATCCCGGTCAGGATCGGGGCTGCCACACCGCCCACCGCTGTCGACACGTACTGGGGGGAGCACACGGTGTACGCGCCCCCGTTCCACACCGCTCGGGCATCCCTGGCCCATCTCCGGTGGCGCGCCCGGGAATACCCCCTGTTCGAACCGCTCATGGAGCTCTATGGCGATCACACGGACGAAACCGTGGTCGACTACGGGTGCGGGCTGGGGAACGACCTCGTCGGCTTTCTGGTCCTGGGCAAGGCTCGGCACGTCATCGGGATCGATGTATCGCGGAAGGCGCTGGAGCTGGCACGCCGCCGGCTGGCACTCCACCGCATCGCCAGCGAGCGGGTGACGCTCATCCAGGTGGGAGACGGCAACGTTACGGTCCCGCTCGACGACGCGTCGGTCGACCTGGTGTACTGCGAAGGCGTCCTCCACCACACCTCCGCCCCGAGCGCGCTGTTGTCCGAATTCCATCGGGTCCTGAAGCCGGGCGCCAAGGCCGCGATCATGGTCTACAACCGCTCCAGCATCTACTACCACTTGTACACCGCCTACCAGAGGCAGGTACTGGAGGGTGCCTTCGCCGGGCTGAGTGTTGACGAGGCATTTCGAAGAAATACCGATGGTGAGGAGTGCCCCATCTCTCGCGCGTGTGAGCCAGATGCGTTCACGCGCGACTGCGAGGCCGCCGGATTCGACGTGCGGTTCGTGGGCGGGTACTTCGCCAGGCTGGAGCTCGAGCTGTTCAGGTCACTCCGAGAGCAAGCCGTGGCCGACTCGCGGCTGGCCGACGAGCATCGCGCGTTCCTTCGCGACCTGACCCTCGATGCGGATGGGTACCCGCGCTTCCGAGGCTCGTATGCGGGCATCGGCGGCGTGTACCACCTCGTCGCCAGCCAGATGAGCCGCCAGCGGGAGCTGGACGAGCACCATCCCGTTGCGCTGACGGCCGCATGACGATAGCCGACGACTTCCGCGGGGCGCGGGCTCTCGTTGTCGGCGGCGCCGGATTCGTGGGCGGGAATCTCGTCCGGACCCTGGTCAACCGGGGCGCGGCCGACGTGATGGTCGTGGACAACCTGCTGTCGTCGAACCGGACCGCGGTGCTCGATCTGCCCCAGGTCACCTTCGTCCGCGGCTCGATCGCCAATCCCCAGATCCTGGCCGAGCTCGCCAACGACCTGGACTTCGTCTTCCACCTGGCGACGTTCCATGGCAATCAAAATTCCATGGCCGACCCCAGCGCCGACCACAGCAACAACCTCCTGACCACCCTGCGGCTCTATCAGGGGCTCATCGGGTTCGGACGCCTGCGGAAGGTGGTCTATGCCTCGGCCGGCTGCACTGTCGCCCGGAAGGTATATGGAGCCGCCGAACCGACCCTGGAGGACGACCCGGTCTCGCTCGACCTCGACTCCCCGTACCAAATCTCAAAGGTGGTGGGCGAGATGTACGGCAACTACTTCCACTCCCGCCACGGCCTTCCGGTGGTGCACGCCCGATTCCAGAACGTCTACGGTCCCGGTGAGATCCTCGGTGCTGGGCGATGGCGCGGGACGCCGGCTACCGTTTGGCGCAACGTCACGCCGACGTTCGTCTACCGGGCGATCGTCGGTCTGCCGCTCGTCCTCGAAAACGGTGGGCGGTCGTCGCGCGATTTCATCTACGTGGACGACATCGTCGATGGCCTGCTGCGGTGCGCGGTCCGAGGCCAGCCGGCCGAGGCCTACAACCTGGCGAGCGGGGTGGAAACCACCATCCGCGAGCTGGCGGACGCGATCAACGCTTGCCTGCCTCGGCCGGCGCCGATCGAGATGGCGCCTCGGCGGAGCTGGGACCACTCCGGCAACCGCCTGGGCAGCACGGTGAAGGCGCGCAATCGGCTCGGATTCAAGGCGAAGGTGACGCTGGACGAGGGGATCGGCAGGACGGTTGCCTGGACGCAGGAGAACCTGCCGATGATCGAGGCCTCGATCAGGCGACACCGGCGGCGACTCGCCGCGGCCTGATGGGGTCAACGGGCCCCGCTGCGCCCGGCGCACCAGCGTCCGAAGGCCCGCTCCGGCGATGAGGTCGCAGATCCTCCGCCTCGGTCGCAATACCGCCATTTACGGCATCGGGCAGGTGCTCCTGCGGATGGTGTCCCTGCTCCTCCTGCCGCTGTACACCAGCTACCTGACGCCGGCGGACTACGGTATCAGCTCGATCCTGGGCGTCATGACCTATTTCCTGACCCCGATCTTTGCGCTCGGGATCTCGGGCGCGCTGGGAATCGTGTATTTCGGCCGAGAAGAGCCGCGAGACCGGGCCGCCACGATCTGGACCGCCTTCACCACGCTCGCCGCCAGCGCGGCGCTGCTGGCGATTGGCGGCTGGGCCGTTTCCGACCGGCTGGCGGTGCTGCTGTTCCCCACCGGCCAATCAACCTACGATCTCTCGTACCTGGTGACGGTGGCGCTGCTCACCGCTGCCACGAGCATCGCCACCCAACCGCTGCTGGCGCGGCTGCAGTTCGAGGAGCGGGCCAAGACGTTCGTGGCCATCACCCTCAGCTCGTCGGCACTGTCGATCGCGCTCAGCGTGGTCCTGATCGTGGGCCTTGGCCGTGGCGTGGCCGGCTTCATCGAGTCGGCGGCCATCGCCCAGGCGCTGACGCTGGTGGTGGCCATGGTCGTGTCGCTCCGGGGGCTGTTCTTCCAGGTCCGCCCCACGATCGCTCGAGAGCTGCTCGTGGTCGGCATCCCGCTCATCCCCGGGTTCCTCGCCATCTTCGTCATGCTCCAGGCCAACAAGGCGCTCCTGCAGGCGGGGGCCGGGCTGGACGAGCTGGGGATCTATACCGTCGGATTCAACATCGGGCTGCTGATGACCCTCCTGGTCAGTGGCTTCACCAGCGCGTGGTTCCCGTTCTTCTCGTCCTTCATGCATCAACAGGACAGGGCCGGCGCGCTTTTCGCCCGGGTCATGACCTACTACGTCCTGGGCGCCGGCACGGTCTCGCTGCTGTTCTTCATCGGGGCCCAGCCGCTGATTCGACTGGCGACCCAGCCACCGTTCTGGGGAGCGTATGTGTCGGTCGGCCCGTCGGCCGCCGCGCAGTTCCTCATCGGCGTCCACAGCGTTCTGGTGGCGGGCATGTACTTCACCCAGAAAGTGCGGGCCGGGGTGGTCATCCAGGGGGCGGCGGCCACTGTCTCAGTCGTCCTCAACCTGCTCCTCATCCCGCCCCTGGGAGCGGCTGGAGCAGCCATTGCGGTGGTGCTTGGATTCGTGACGATGGTCGTCCTCCAGCATGGGTGGAACGTGGCACGGGTGGGCTTCCACGTTCCGTACGAATGGCGGCGGCTCGCCGCGTTCGCCGCGATTTACGTCACGACCGCCGTGTTCTTTCTCTGGAACCGGTCCTGGCCGCTGGCGGCGGAGCTGGGCCTGTCGGTCCTCGCCACCGTCTTGGTGGTGGGCCTCGTGCTGGCCATCGTGAGCCCCGCCGAACGCGCCCAGGCCCGCGCCGAGATCGCTCGCCGACTGGGCCGCGGCACGACGGCGGGCGCCGGGTCCGCGACCTGATGCCGAGTGCGCGGCGCGATGTCGACGGCGTCCTGGTCCTCTACCACTTCATCCCACCCTACGCCGAGACCGTCCTGGAGCACGCGACCGCGCTCGAGCGCCATTCCCGCTTTCGGGTCTGGAACGTCAACACCGCCGAGCGCTTTCCGACGGCGCTGCGTGGCCTCCGCTTCCGTGCGGTCGTTCTTCACTACTCCCTCTTCGGATCGGCGCATTACCAGCTGAGCCCCGCCTTTCTCGAATACCTGCGATCCAGCCGGGACAGCCTGCGGGTGGCGTTCTTTCAGGACGAGCATGCCCATACCGGCCAGCGACTCGCCTTCCTCGACGAGCACGCCATCGACTGGGTCTACACCCTGCTCCAGCCCAAAGACGCCGAACGGGTCTACGGCCAGGGGCCGGGCCGGCCCCGCCTGATCTCGACGATCCCCGGCTACGTCGGTGGCACCCTCCTCGACCGGGCAGCGAGGTTCGCGCGACCGGAGGCGGAGCGGCACATCGACATCGGCTATCGGGCCCGCACGCTGCCCTATTACCTGGGACGCGGGGCGCGTGAGAAGAGCGAGATCGGCCGGCAGTTCGCCGCGCGGGCGACCGACCTGGGGCTGAACCTCGACATCGCCACCGATGAGGCAGATCGTCTGTACGGCGACGCCTGGTATCGCTTCCTGGGCTCGAGCCGAGCGGTGCTCGGAGTCGAGGCCGGCGTGTCCATCTTCGATATCAACGACCAGGTGCGTCCGGCGACCGAGGCCTTCCTGGCTCGCCACCCGAGCGCCTCGTTCGAAGAGGTCGAGGCGCAGGTCCTGCAGCCCTGGGAGGACAATATTCCCTACCGCACCATCAGCCCGCGCCACTTCGAGGCGGCCGCCTTCGACACCTGCCAGATCCTGTTCGAGGGGTCGTATTCCGGCATCCTGGCGTCCGGGACCCACTACATCCAGCTGCGGAAGGACTTCTCGAACTTCGATGAGGTCATCCAGACCTTCCGCAACGCCGGCCAGCGGGCGCGGATCGTGGCCAACGCCCGCCGTGACCTGATCGAGTCAGGCCGGTACGGTTATGCCGCGTTCATCCGCTCGTTCGACGATGCGCTGGCGGAGGCCGGCATCTCTCCCCCACCCGGCCCGCGGCCACGGGCCGTGGACGACGCCCTGGCCCGGGGTGCCTGGCTGCGGCGCACCGAGCGCCGGCTGCGGACCGCCTACTGGCGCTTTCGGCTCGCGCTGCGGCGCGCCCGCTGACGAAGCTCGCGGCGGTACGAGGCGAGGTACTCACCGCTCTTCAACGGTCGCCACCATTCGGGATGGTCGCGGTACCAGGCGACCGTCGTCGCTAACGCCGCCTCGAAGCGGTGTTCCGGCTCCCAGCCCAGGTCTCGAAGCCGCGTCGAGTCGACCGCGTACCGGCGGTCATGGCCGGGGCGGTCCTCGACATGCTCGACCAGTGTCGGAGGCCGATCGGTCAGCGACAGGATTCGATGAGCGAGCTCGAGATTGTCGAGCTCGAAGCCGCTGCCGATGTTGTAGATCTGGCCCGGCTCGCCCCCCTCCAGGACCAGCTCGACCGCGTCGCAGTGGTCAGTCACGTACAGCCACTCACGGGTCTGCTGGCCATCGCCGTAGATCGGCAGGCGGTGACCCTCGAGGGCGTTGGTGATGAAACGGGGGATCACCTTCTCGGTGTACTGCTGCGGGCCGAAGTTGTTGGTCGAACGGGTGATCATGGCCGGCACTCGGTAGGTGGCCTGGTAGGCGAGGACGAGGAGGTCGCCACCCGCCTTGCTGGCCGAGTACGGGCTGCTGGGGCGCAGGGGATCGTCCTCCCTCGACGCGCCGTCCAGGACGTTGCCATAGACCTCGTCGGTGCTGATCTGCAGGAATCGGCCGGTGCCATGCCGACGGGCCGCCTCGAGCAGGACGTACGTCCCGTGCAGATCGGTCTGAATGAACGCGTCCGGCTCCTCGATGCTGCGGTCGACGTGAGACTCGGCCGCGAAGTTGACGATGGCGTCAGCCTCGCCGGCAACCGGCTCGACGGCCTCCGGATCACTGATGTCCCCTTGCACAAACCGATACCGCGGATCGTTGGCGACATCGGCCAGGTTGGCCGGATTGCCGGCGTAGGTGAGTTTGTCGAGGACGGTCACCTGCACGTCGTCGTGACTGGCGAGCACGCGGCGCACGAAGTGCGAGCCGATGAATCCGGCTCCTCCGGTGACCAGCAGCCGACGGGAGAGCCGGCCCCTACTCAACGGGAGCCCGGTCCACACATCGGTCCGAGTGTACCCGGGTTCGCCGGTCGCGCAGGCCGCGGGCCCCGGCATTACGCGGGCCCCGGCTTTCCGCATACTGGAACCGTGGCCACTGAGCGTCCCCCCATCGAGGTCGTGGTCGAGATTCCGTCCGGGAGCCGGAACAAGTACGAGTTCGACCATGGGCGCCATCGGTTCGTGCTCGACCGCATCCTCTACAGCAGCGTTCATTACCCGTGCGACTACGGGTTTATCGAGGGCAGCCTGGCCGATGACGGCGACCCACTCGACGTCCTGGTCGTGATCAGCGAGCCCACCTTCTCCGGCTGCGTGGTCCGGGCGCGGCCGGTAGGCGTTCTCGACATGCGCGACGACAAGGGCCACGACTACAAGGTCCTGGCGGTGGCCGCTGACGATCCACGTTGGGATGAAACCCACGCCCTGGAGGACCTCTCTCCCCACCGACTGCGGGAGATCGAAAACTTCTTCCAGATCTACAAGGAGCTCGAGGGTCGCCCGGTCGAGGTCTTTGGCTGGCTGGGTTCCGATGACGCCTGGCGCATCATCGACCAGGCGGTCACCGCCGGCGGCGCCGGCAGCCCGGCCGCCGAGCCGGGAGTCTGGCGCTGACCCAGCCGCGCTCCGAGGACCACCCCGCCTGGGTGGTGGCCGGCGTTCCCTCGTCGGGAGGGAGCGGTGGGGCGGTCCGCGCTCAACACGTGTTCACCATCCTCGCCGCCCGGACCGGCGCGCGGGTGATCTCGGCATATGGCCGTCGGGGCATCCCGGCCTTGGCCCGCACGGTCGTCGCGGCCTCTGGCGGTTGGCAGCGCCCGGTCGGGGTCGCCTCCACCCAGCTGTTGCCCCGGGCGGCGATGGCCGTCCTGCGGGGGCCGGTGACTGCCGCGCTCCTCGACGTCCACGACCATCCCGGGCTGCAGGCAGACGGCCTGCGGATCCCGCTGACTCCCGCCGCTCGAAAGGACCTTGACCGCCGTTTCGACCGGAACGTCGAGCGCTTCGAGCGGTTGGTGGTGCCGTCCGAGTCGTTCGCCGGGCTCTGCGGACTGCCCGCCGACCGGGTCATCGTGGTCACCAACGGGACGGATACCGCGCACGTCGTCCCGCGGCCCGCGCCGCCGGATCCAGTGGTCGGGATGGTCTCCGGAGCGGCCCCCGGGCGTGGCATCGAGCTGCTCCTGAGCGCGATGTCCCGCGTCCGGACCGAGATCCCGGAGGCGACCCTCCAGCTCGCGTTGACGGCCACCGGCCCCGCCAGCGATCGGTATCTCCGTGCCCTGGCCTCGCAGGTGCGGGAACGCGACCCATGGGTCACCCTGAACGAGGTCGCCTACCGACGGCTCAGCGTGTTCCTGGGAGACGCGGCGGTGCTCGTGATCCCGCACCCCGTCGGCGCCTACATGGACGCATCGACCCCGGTCAAGCTCTTCGACTCGATGGCAGCCGGACGGCCGCTGGCGGTGACGCCACGAGTCGAGACACGGAAGATCGTCGAGGCGTGCCGGTCCGGGGTCGTCGCCGCGTCGGACGGCCCCGACGACCTGGCAGAGGCCATCCTCACGCTCCTCCGCTCGGAGCCGCTGCGCGCCGAGCTCGGCGCCAACGCCCGCCGATGCGCGGTCGAGCGCTACGACTGGCGGGTGCTCTCGGCCGACCTGGCCGACGCGGTGCTGGGGTCGTGACCAGCGGAGTGAGGACCTAGAACGCTTCCAGGTAGCGGGCGGTCTCCCAGCCCGTAACCTGCATCCGGTAGGCGTCCCACTCCTCGCGCTTGGCCTCCACGAAGCGCTCGAACACGTGGTCGCCAAGCGCCTCGCGGATCACCTCGTCGCCGGCCAGCTCGTCGAGCGCCTCGCTCAGGGTGCCCGGCAGCTGGCGGATCTTGCGGCTCTGGAGCTTCGCCTCATCGAGGTGGTACAGGTTCTCCTCGACCGGCTCGGGGGCGGGTAGCTTCCGATCGATCCCGTCCAGGCCGGCTGCCAGCATGGCGGCGAAGGCCAGGTAGGGGTTGGACGACGGGTCGGGGCAGCGGAGCTCGATACGCGTCGAGTCGAGCTGGCCGCGGCTGATCTGGGGGATCCGGATGAGCGCCGAACGGTTGATCCGTGCCCAGCCGATGTAGACCGGCGCCTCGTAACCGGGAACCAGGCGCTTGTAGCTGTTCACCAGCGGAGCGAGGACCGCGATCATGCCGCGCGCGTGCTCCAGGGTGCCAGCAATGTAGTTGCGGGCGATCGCCGACAGCCCGTATGGGTCCTTGGCATCGGCAAAGGCGTTCCGGGCGCCCTTGTCGTCCCACAGCGACTGATGAGTGTGCATCCCCGAGCCGTTGATGCCGAAGATCGGCTTGGGCATGAACGTGGCGTGCAGCCCATGGCGGTTGGCGGCCGCCTTCAGGGTGGTCTTGAAGGTTACCGCGTTGTCGGCGGTGCGCAGCGCATCGGCGTATTTGAAATCGATCTCGTGCTGCCCGACAGCGACTTCGTGGTGGGCGGTCTCGACCTCGATCCCGATCTCCTCGAGGTCATTCATCATCTCCTTCCGGACGTCGGTGGCGAGGTCCGCCGAGAGGTCGAAGTACCCCGCCGCGTCATGGGGCAACGGCTCGATCCGCGCGTCCCCCAGGCGGAGCAGGAAGAACTCGAGCTCGGGGCCGGTATTGAAGGTGTACCCCAGTGCCTTGGCCTTCGCCAGCTGGCGACGAAGCACCTGCCGAGGGTCACCGGCAAAGGGGTCGCCGTTGGGGGTGAAGACGTCGCAGATGACCCGAGCGCTGCCCGTCTCCAGCTTGCGCCCGTCGACGTCGAGACCCGGCTCCCAGGGGATGGGCGAGAAGGTCGATAAGTCGGGGACGAGGAACATGTCCGACTCGGCGATCCGGGCAAAGCCTTCGATACTGCTGCCGTCGAACCACTTTCCATGCTCGACCGCTTCCTCGAGCTGGTGCATCGGCACCTGCACCGACTTCACGTGCCCGACGATGTCGGTGAACTGCAGGCTGACGAAACGGAGGTTGCGATCCTCCGCCAGCTTCAGGGCAGCGGTGAGTTCTCTGCGGGCCATGGACTTGCTCCTCCTGGTGGGCAGACCGATGAGGATGCGAGCCTAGGCCGTGGCTGGTTCCCGGGGAACGCCACGCAGCTGATGATCGGCGGTGATCGTTTGTGCACTCTGCACAGCCATCCTTCAGGCCGGGCGATCGGCCTCGCGGAGCAGGCGGAGGGCGTCTTCCGGCCGGCGGGGGTCGATCCCCTGCTGGTCTCGGGCGATCCGCAGCCGGTACAGAACCGTATTGCGATGGACACCCAGGCTGCGAGCGGCCGGCGCCACCCGACCGTTGGCGCGAGCCACCGCTAACAGGGTGGCAGCCAGGGGCGCATCGTCCCGGGCGCGAGAAGGAACGACGCGCGGGGTCTGGGCGGGCACCCGCCCCGAGGAGCGCCCCGCGCGCGATGGTGGCCGCCGGAGGAGAGCGCGGAGCGTAACGCCCAGCGCGTCGGCGGCGGTCTCGTCGACACGGGCCAGTGGCAGGTCGTCGAACAGCCACACCGCGGCGCCGGGGCGGACACGGTGCTCGTGGATCCAGAGGCCGTCCCGAAGGCGCCGCGTTGCCGCCGCCCGGGCACTGGGAGCGCCGAAGAGGCGAGAGAAGGCCGCCGCGAATCGGGCGGCGAGGGCCCGTCCAGCGGGTCGCGCAAGCAGGGCGACCAGCTCGCCGTCGGCCACTACCGCCACCCCGCGCCGGATCCGATGCGCCACGACCCCCGCAGCGGCGGCAGGTGTGGGGTCGGCCAGGGCGGCCTCGGCGGCGGCCAGACGTAGCTCGGCATGGAGCCGTGCCAGCAGGCCCGCCTCGTCGGCGAGATACGCGCCGGCAGCGGTGGCCAGGCTCGCCGCCGACCGGTGGCTGGTGAGAATCGGAAACGCGGCGTCTGGCCAATCCGCGCCACCGTCCGCAGGCGAATCGGCCACCAGCAGGGCCGCCGGCTCGCTCCCCGAGGCGGCGATCTCCGCGATGAGCCGGTCGGCGGGCAGGGACCCGAGAAGGGTCCCATCCACGATCAACAGATGGGACGTCGTCGGAGGTGGTAAGTGGGGCGACGCTGCGCGGGTACGGGAGACGCCGCGCAGGATGGCCACCGTCGCGGATCGATCGCCGGCGACGAGCCGGGCCTCCGGATCAACCGCTCGCCAAACGTCGATCAGGCGAGGCATCGGGAGTCAGTCGGCGGCCGCGGCGGCCAGGTCGGCCACGAGGTCATCGGCATCCTCGAGGCCAATCGACACTCGCAGCATGCCCGGGGAGAGCCCGGCCGCAGCCAGCTCCGCGTCGCCGTACTGGCGGTGCGAGGACGACGCCGGATGGCTGACGAGGCTTTGCACGCCGGCCAGGCTGGTCGCATGGATGGCCACCTGGACCCGCTCCAGGAACCGCTCGGCGGCGGCCCGGCCGCCCGACAGCTCGATGGCCATCATGCCGCCGGCGCGGCCATCGCGCAGGCGACGTTGGGCGAGGTCATGCTGGGGATGGGACGGAAGGCCGGGATAGAGAACCCGCGCGATGCCCGGCTGCCCCTCCAGGGCGCGGGCCACGGCCAATCCGTTATCGGAATGGCGGTCCATCCGCACCGCCAGGGTGCGGAGGCCGCGGAGAGCGAGGAAGGCCTCGAAAGGATTGGCGTTGCCACCGGTGTTGACCACGACCTCCCTGGCGGCCGCTATCCGGTCGGCACCCCCAACGATGACACCAGCGATGAGGTCGGAGTGGCCGCCGACGTACTTCGTGAGGGAGTGGATCACCAGGTCGGCGCCGAGGGTCAGCGGGTTGCACAGGTACGGAGAGGCGAAGGTGTTGTCGACGACGACCGGGATCCCCTTGGCCCGGGCGGCCTCCACGATGGCCGGGATGTCCGGCACCTCGGTGGTCGGGTTCGCGATGGTCTCGAGCCAGACGAGGCGGGTGCGCGGACCGATGGCCGCCAGGACCGATTCGGTGTCTCCCGAGCGGACGAGGCGGTAACTGATGTCGTAACGCGGCATGACGGTGGCCAGCATGCCCAGCGTCCCACCGTACACCGCAGCCGGGGCCAGGACCTCGTCACCGGCCCGGACCAGTGAAAGCATGGCTCCGTGGATGGCGGCCATCCCGGATGCGGTGGCCATCGCGGCCTCGCCGGCCTCGAGATCGGCCAGGGCACCCTCGAGCACGGCGTGGGTTGGATTCGAGTAGCGGGTATAGGAATGCCCTGCCTGGCGAAACTCGAGGATGCCTTCCAGCTCGGCCGCCGACGCGACCTCGAAGGTACTGGTCTGATAGATCGGGACGGTGACCGGCGGCTGGGCCACCTCCGGCGTGAGGCCGGCGGCCTTGATGGCCCGGGTCGAGAATCCAGGCATGCCCCAGAGTCTACCCGGCGCCCGGCTGGGCCCAGCCGAGTCTCAGTCGGGCGCCGGCGCGGGTCCCAGGTCCTGGGCCAGCATGTCGTGGACGGCGGCCTGGATGGCGTCGATGTCCGGTACCAGGATGAACGTGCCATCGGTCAGCCGGGCCGATGCCACGAACGGTGGCTGGATCACGAAGCGGTCGATGGTGGACAGGTCAGCGTCCAGCAGGGCCCTGGCCAGGTGCGGCAGCAGCTCGACCGGGATGTCGGTCGCCACCGTATCGCCGATGGCACCGAGCAGCGACGGGAGATTGATGAGCCAGCTTCCGCTCTTCATCTTGGCGACCATCGCCGCGATCACCCGCTGCTGCCGGTCGGCGCGGGTGTAGTCGTTGTCTCCCGCTCCCTTGCGCGAACGGGCGTAGGCCAGCGCGGTGTACCCATCCATGTGATAGGTGCCCGGCTCGATGTGGAACCCCACCAGGTTGTTGTACTCGTCGCGGTAGCCGTAGTCGTGCACGGCCCGATCGACGGTGACGTCCACGCCACCCACGGCATCAACCGCGCCGGTGAATCCCAGGAAGTCGACCGCGCCGATGTAGTCGATGTGGATCCCGAGCAGCTCGCCGACGGCCGTTTTGAGCGTCTCCGAGGCACCGAGGGGGTAGGTGCCCGGGTCGATCCGAGCGTAGGCGAGCAGCGAATTCAGCTTCGCGTAGTACACCCGACCATCACCCAGCGGTACGCCATACGTGTCGCGCGGAATGGAGATCAGCGACGCGCCGGTGTGCGGGTCCAGGGTGGCCACGATCATGGTGTCGGTGTTGTAGGTCCGCCGGCCGGGGCCGACATCAATGCCGACCAGCAGGACGGTAAACCGGCCGGTGAGGCCCACCGGCGTCGCCTCCGGCTCCCGGTAGGGCGTCGGCGGCGCCGTGCGCTCGGGTTGCGGGTCGAGGAGGTCCTTGGGAGCGTTGAGCACGCCTCCCCCACCACCGCCGCCGCGCGAGACGCTGTTCAGTGTGTCGATCGTGGCTGTCGCATACCAGGCCGGGACCAGGTGCATACCGAGGGTCGAAAGAAGGAGCGCTGCGGTGACCCAGGTCGTCCAGCGACGGAGCCCGGGCGCCTCGCGCGCGACGTGCGCCTGGTAGATGGCTACGGCTCGCCAGCCTAGGAGGCCAAGGTTGAGAAGGATGATCGCGACCAGGACGCGGATGTCGAATAAGGCGGTCAGAACCTCGCCGCCGCGGCCGGCCGCGGAAAGCACCAGCCAGCCGAGGACCGCGGC
>JBOGTA010000037.1:0-14044 GCA_050695855.1 Candidatus Limnocylindria bacterium | reverse complement strand
GGGCCTGGAAGCACCGCGGCCGCAGGATGACGAACCGGTGGTCGAGCCAGCCGCCGATGCGGACGAGGACCTGCCCCCGGCCCCGGTGGGCCTGACCGGGGATCCGATCCGGGTCGAACCGCCGCTCCTGGCCCCGCTCGGTGAGCCGGGCGGGCCGCCCCCACCGCCGGCGCGGGCGCCGGACCCACCGGTGTCGCTGACGTCCGACGAGGGTCCCCGCTATGCCTCCACCGTGCGGCCGGCCCCGGTGCCCGCGCTGGTGGGGACCGATGCGCGGCAGGGGCTGGCCTACCAGCAGATGCGCGATCGCTTCCCCGTGCTCGACGAGCGGAAGGATGTCGTGGACGAGGTCCTCGACCTGTACACCGCGCGCAACCTGTACGCGCTGCAGGCGATCGCCAACAAGATCGACGCGGAGTTCCACGACCAGCCGCTGTCGGCCGTGTTCCGGCTGGCGCTGGCGGGCTGCCTCTTGCCGGCCAGCCGGCTGAATGGCTATCCGGGGCGCGTGGCGTCGCTGCGGATCAGCGGTGGCCACGTCCGGCAGCCGGCCTCCCGGCATCACCGCGAGGTCAACGTCTGGCGCCTGTTCGAGGCCGCCTACCAGGACGTCCGGACCGCGTTGGCGGCCCTGGGCCGCGATCGACGTCCGGTACGGTTCGCGGCGGACCTAGACGAGCTGGGCGGGATGAACGCCGCCAACCTGCTGTGGATCCGATGCCGACCGGCGGTGGTGGGACAGTACCTGCCCGCCGACAGCGTGGACCTGGTGGTCGGCTCGCCCCCGCCGCCCGAGAGCGTCGACGAGCTCAGCTTCGAATACCTCGCCACCGCGTGGCTCCTCGGGCGGGAGGCGGCCGAGACCCTGCGCCTGGAGCCACTCTTCGGCGGCAGCTCGGCGCGTGCCGATGGGGCCGAGGTGACCGCGTACCGCCACGCCATGGCCTCGGCGGCCGGAGCCCTCAAGCCGGGGGGCTGGTTCTGCGTCCTCCTGGAGGGAGACGACCCCGACCGCGTGTTGGCCATGGCCATGGCGGCCGCCGGGGCCGAGCTGGAGCTAGTTGACGCCATTCCGCGCGAGTCGGGCCGGGTGGGCGACGGTGTGGCGCTCCACTTCCGGAGGGCGTCGGCCGAGGACCGGCTGCGTGAAGCGGTTCGACCCAGGCCCCTGCGCCTTGGAGCGGAGAACGGCCACCTGACGTACCCGGAGCTGGCGGGCGCCATCGAACGGGCCACCGTCGAGCTGCTGCGTGACCGCGGGGAGCCGGCCGGCCTGGCACGGATCGCCTGCGCGGTGCTGATCGAGATGGAACGGTCCGGGCTGCTCCGCCGCCTGGTCCAGGCCCGGCCGAGCGAGGAGGACGAGGCGGTCGCCGCTCCCCCCGGTGATGAGCTGATTGGCCGCGTGGAGCGAGGCGGGCCTGCGCTGCTGGCCGTCCTCCTTCGCGAAGAGCTGTGGCGCGACGATCACCCCAGCCTAGAACGGGTGGGAGATGCGCAGCGCCCGACCTGGTGGCTGCGGGAGCCCACCCTCGCCGAGGGGACCCTGGCTGACCGGGTGGAATGGGCGACCTTCTCGCTGCTGACCACGGCCGGCCGGCTGGACGAGACCGGATTCCTGGACCGCATCTACGCGCTGTTCCCGGGCACCACCTCACCCGACGAGGAGCTGGTCCGTGCCTGCCTGGGGGCCTACGCCACGGTTGGCGACCGCGGCCAGCTCCGGAGCGAGGAGGACCTCGCGACCCGCATCGCCGACCACACGCGGGTGCTGGCCACCGTCGTGGAGTTTGGCCACCGCCTCGGCCTCCGGACCTGGGTCAGCCGCCGCGAGCAGGAACGGACCTGGCGGGGGGCTACCCTCGGCGACCTCCTGCGCGAAGACGAGCGGAGGACCTATCTGCCGCTGGTCATCCGGGCGCCGGCCGACGTGCTGGGCGCCGTCGACGGGCTGTGGTACGTCAGGAACCGCTCCAGCTACCTGTTCGAGGTGGAGTGGACGGCGATGATCGGAGAGGCGGTCCTGCGGCGGGGAAGCCAGATCCCGACCTCGGACCAACAGGCTCGTTTCCTGGTCATCCCCGCCGAGCGCACCGAGCTGCTGCGGCTGAAGCTGGCCCGCTCCCCGTGGCTGCGGGAGGAGGTCGAACGCCAGAACTGGCACGTCCTGAAATGGCCGCATCTGGAGGCCCTGGTGGCACGCGAGGGCGCCCGAATCGAATGGCTGGAACCGATGATCGGTCTGGACCCACTGGTCGAGCGCGGCGGGAAGCAGCTGACCATGTTCGGCGAGTGATCCGTCCCGGCGTCGTCGCGTGGGCGGGGTCGTGACCTGATTGGCTTGACCGCCGCTCGTATAGTCGAATCTCGGGAGTGCCGTGGTTCCCCCCTGCGGCACTCCCGATTGCGGTTTTGGACGAGTCAGGCGGTCCGACTGGCGCGCCGGCCGGTCCGCCGGCGGATTGCGCGCCGAACGACCTGCATCACCTCGCGGACGTAGGGCTCGCCCTCTCCGGAGTCAATGGCGTGGGTCAGGCAGCCGTCGATGTGGTCCTCGAGGACCAGCATCGCGACCTGATCGGCGGCGGCGGTCATGGCCTCCACCTGCTGGAGAATGTCCAGGCAATAAGCCTCATCCTCAACCAGGCGCTGAAGCCCCCGCGCCTGACCCTCGATCCGGCGCAGTCGGTTCAGCAGCTCGTGCCGGTCACGGGTGTAGCTGTGCCGGAAGTGCGCGCCGCCGGCGCTCGGCTCGTGGGTGTCCATACTCGGGGGTAGTATGCGCAGCGGCTCCGGCGCCGGTCAATTTCGGCTGCGGGGAGCTTCCGATACGATGCCCCTCGTGAATCGTCTCGCCGCCGCGACCAGCCCGTACCTGCTCCAGCACGCCGACAACCCGGTCGACTGGTACCCCTGGGGCGCCGAGGCCCTGACCCGGGCTCGCGAGGAAGATCGGCCCATCTTCCTGTCCATCGGCTACTCGGCGTGCCACTGGTGCCATGTCATGGCCCATGAGTCGTTCGAGGACCCGGCCATCGCCGAGCAGCTGAATCGCGAATTCGTGGCCATCAAAGTCGATCGCGAGGAGCGCCCCGACATCGACGACGTGTACATGGGCGCCGTCCAGGCCATGACCGGATCCGGCGGCTGGCCGCTCAGCGTGTTCCTGACCCCCGACCTCGAACCCTTCTTCGGCGGCACCTACTTCCCGCCAACCGATCGGCACGGCCTCCCCGCCTTCAGCACCGTGCTCGATGGCGTGCGGGAGGCGTACCGCGAGCGGCGGGACGAAGTGGCGGGCATCGCGGCCCAGCTGTCCACCCACCTCCGTCACCAGATGACTGTCGAGGGCGGGAGCGGACCCGGACCGGGACCGGAACAGCTGGACGCCGCGCTGCGCCGGCTGGCGGGTTCCTTCGATCCGGTCCACGGGGGATTCGGGCCGGCGCCCAAGTTCCCGGCCCCCATGACCCTGGAGTTCGTGCTCCGTCGCTGGCGGGACACCCGCGACGAGGCCACCCTGCGAATGGTGACCCTCACCCTTGACCGCATGGCTGACGGCGGCATCTGGGACCAGCTGGCCGGCGGTTTCGCCCGCTACAGCACCGATGCCCGCTGGCTGGCGCCGCACTTCGAGAAGATGCTGTACGACAACGCGCTCCTGGCCCATGCCTACCTCGAGGCCCATCGGGCTACTGGGATGGACCGATACGCCCGCGTCGCCACCGACACGCTCGACTTCATGTTGGCCGAGCTGGGCACCGATGCAGGCGGCTTCGCGGCCGCGCTCGACGCCGACAGCGAGGGCGAGGAGGGTCGCTTCTACGTTTGGGATGCGGCGGAAGTCAGCGCCGTCCTGGCCGATGCCGCCTTGACGCCCGAGGAGGCGGCGGCTGTCATGGCCTACTGGGACGTCACGGCGGGCGGCAACTGGGAGGGACATACGATCCTGCACGTCACCGCCGCCTCGGCGCCGGATCCGTTGGTCCTCCGCCGCGCGCGGGCCGCCTTGCTGGCGCGCCGGGATTCGCGCGTCCGCCCCGGCCGCGACGACAAGCAGCTCGCGGCGTGGAACGGGCTCGCCCTGCGGGCTTTCGCCCTCGGCGCGCTGGTCCTCGGCGACGAGCGCTTCGCTGCCGCCACCCGCCGGCTGACGACGTTCATCGGGGAGGTACTGGTCCACGACGGGGACCGGCTGTGGCGCACGGCTCGCGCGGGCGTGGCACACACTCCGGGCTTTGCGGAGGACTACGCGGCCGTCGCCGACGGGCTGCTGGGGGCGTATGGAGCGCTTGGTGAACCGGGCGACCTCGCCCTGGCCGAGGCGCTCATGGCCCGCCTGACGGCCGATTTCTGGGACGAGGCCAGTGGGACCCTGTACGACACCGGTCCGGAGCACGAGGAGACGGTGGTCCGGCCGCGGTCCCTGCTCGATGGGGCTATGCCGAGCGCGAATGCGATCGCGGCCGACGTCTGGCTCCGCCTGGCCCTGGTGGGGAGCGATCCGGAACACGACCGCCGGGCGCGACGCATCCTGGCGGCGGCAGGCCCGTCGCTCGACCGCCAGCCGTCGGCCTTGGGTCGGATGCTGAGTGCTGCCGATCGCGCGCTGCGCCCGGCGGTGGATGTGGTGGTGGCCGGTGACCCCGCCGACCCGCGTACCCTTGCCCTGCGCCGCGCCGCGGCGGCACCCTACGCGCCGGACCTCGTCATCGCCGGCCTGACGCCGGGCAGCTTCCTTGAAAGCCGGCCGCTCTTCGCGGGGAAAGTCGCCCGCGACGGCGTGCCCACCGCGTACGTGTGCCGCGGGTACGCCTGCGATGCCCCCACCCCCGACCCGGCGATGGTCATGGTCCAGGTCACCCAGATGGCCAGCGTCGGGTCGGTGGCCTAAGGGGCCATTGCGCCTAGGCGGGGAGGAACGAGAGCCGCACGCGGCGCTCGATGTGATCGGCGTTGGGGTCCAACAGGGCAACCGACTGCCAAGTTCCAAGGGCCATCCGGCCGCCGATGATCGGAATGCTGAGCGACGCGCTGACCAGCAGGGGGAGGACGTGGTCCGCGCCGTGCCCGGCGGTCCCGTGCCGATGTCGCCAACGATCGTCGCGGGGCAGGAGGCGGTCGAGCGTGTCGACCAGGTCGTCCTCGGAGCCGCCGCCCAGCTCCATGACCACCAGCCCGGCCGTGGCATGGGGCGCGTAGAGGTGGAGGATCCCGTCGCCCCCCGCCGCGACGTCGGCAACGAATCGGGCGCACGCATCGGTCAAGTCATGGATCCCCCGGCGGCCGGCGGTCTCGACCCGGACCTCGGTGCTTTCCACCATCGAAGCCTAGCAGCGGAGGACGGCCATCTGGCGGCCACCGCCGTGGGCGGCTACGATCCGCGGTCGATGCCGCGCGCACCTCGCCTCGTCCGGATCCTGAGCCTCATCCTGATGGTCGGGGTGGCCGGCTGCACCCTCCTATCGCCGAGCCCAAGCCCCAGCCCCAGCGTGGAGCCGTCCCCGACTCCGACGCCGTCGCCCACGCCCCGCCCCACGCCGGCACCCACGCCCACTCCGGAGCCCACGCCCACGCCAGTCCCCATCAACCAGGGACTGCTGGCCAGGCGCATCACCGTCCTGTTCGCAGGCAGCGACTCGACCCCGGATCGGGTGGCCAACGGCTACGGACCGCTGACCGACGCCATGGTGGTGGCCTCGATCAGCGCCGACCGCACCCAGCTGACGATGGTCGCGCTCCCGCGCGACACCGTCGACATCCCGCTCGGGAATGGCGCGATATGGCACCTGAAAGCCAATGCCATTCGCTTCAGCTACGAGATGGACGGGCTCGCCGCGTCCCTGCAACAGACGTACGGGGTGCCCATCGACTACTGGATCGAGCTGAACATGCCCGACTTCCCCAAGCTGGTGGACGCCCTTGGCGGGCTGTGGATCGACGTTCCGTACGCGATCAATGACAGCCAGATCGGCCTCAGCATCCAGCCGGGCTGGCAGCGCATCGACGGACGGACGGCCCTCGCCTATGCCCGCTCGCGCTACACCGACAGCGACTACGCCCGGGCCGCGCGCCAGATGCAGCTCATCGCGGCGATGGCCTCGCGGATCGCCCTGATGGACGAAGAGTTCGACCTTGGGGAAATCCTGGCCCTGCTCACGACGCTGCGGACCAATGCGCCGCTCACCGACCTGCCGACCCTCCTCCAGATCGTGGGCCAGGGGGCAAATGCCAATGTGGCGGCAACTGTGCTGTCGCCGCCACGATTCGCCCTCTACGCCGGCGTTGAGCCGGGAAGCAGTCGGGGATGGGTGATGATCGCCAACGTGCCCGAGATGCGCGCCTACGTCCGCAGCCTGATGGGGAACTGAGTCGCCGCTACTGGCGAGCCCCGCAGCTGTAGCAGACCGCGTCGCTGGCCCGGATGGTGGTGCCGCAGGTGGCGCAGTCGCGCGCCAGGTCGGCCTCGCAGCGGGCGCAGTACTCGGCACCCACCGGATGGACGAGGCCGTCCACCAGGCAGTAGGGCGCGCCTGCCGGCAGGGCGACCGGCTGAGCCGAGTCGAGCGGAATCGCCTCGCCGACCACCGCGTCGGCCTCGATGCCGGCCTGCGACGCGCGCAGATACCCGATCAGCAGCCAGGCCACATACAGCCCGAGCGCGCCGATGAGAGCCAGCGGAACGAGGATGGTGAGGCGCTCGGCCCAGCCAGTGGCCAGCGACTCGATCAGGCCCTTGAGGTCCATCGGGCGCCGATTCTATCGCGGTTCGGCATCGCCGGACCGCCTGATAAACTCCCGCAAAGCCCGCCTGGGACGCACATGGCCCGACCCCGGATAGACCCCCACACACCGCTCAGCGAGCTCCACGTCCACCTGGGGGCGGCGGTCACCCCGGCCATCATGTGGGGGATCGCCCACGCGCAGGGGATCCGGCTGCCGACAAAGGACTACTGGGCCTTCCGTGAGCTGATCACCCTCGGCCGTCGGCGCCGGCGAACGTTCGAGTCCTACCTGGAGCTGTTCCATTGGACCGAGCTGATCCAGTCCAGCCCAATCGCGGTCGAGCGCAGTGTGTACGAGGTCATCGGCGGCGCCTATCGGCGCAGCAACATCACCCGCCTGGAGCTGCGCTTCAACCCGATGAAGCGCAACCGCGGCGGTGAACAGGACCTGGACCACATTATCGCGGCCGCCGTGCGGGGGATGGATCGGGCCATCCTCGAGTACCCGCAGGTGCAGGCCGGCCTGATCTTCTGCCTGGATCGGGCCTTCAGCCATGAGCTCAATGAGATCCTCGCCGCCAAGGCCATCAGCTGGCGTGCGCGTGGGGTGGTGGGTATCGACATCGCGGGGCCGGTGGTGCCCGGTTTCCGGTTCGCCGACTACCGCGAGATCATCGCCGAGTGCCGCCGTGCCGGCCTGGGCGTCACCGTCCACGCCGGGGAGACGGGGGGCGCCGAGGAGGTCGAGGAGGCGGTAGAGGCCCTCGACCCGTCGCGTATCGGTCACGGGATCCGGAGCGCCACCGATTCGCGGGTCATGGGCATCCTCCGCGAGCGGGGGATCGTCCTCGAAGTCTGCCCCTCCTCGAACCTGAGCACCCGCGTGGTGGCCAGCCTCGCCGAGCTGCGGGGCCATCTTCGCAACCTCGTCGCCCACGACGTGCCGTTCACGCTCTCCACCGACGGTCCGGAGATCCTCCAGCGCTACCTGCGCGACGAATTCGCGCTGGTCCTGCGCCATGACATCCTGAGCCTGGAGGAGGTCCAGCGAGCCATCGAGGCCGGCCATCAGGCGAGCTTCGTGGAGCGCGTTCCGGCGGCTGAGCGCGTCCCGGCGGTCCGGGATCAGGGCCGCGATTCGTCAGCGCGGGTGGCCCTCGAGCTCGAGGTCTAGACTGCTAGACTCCCGGCGCCGTGTCGTCGATCTGGCGGCCCATCCGTGAGCGGAATCCCGCCCGCAGTCTGATGGTGATCGTCGCCCACCCGGGCGACGAGGCGTTCGGGTTCGCGGGCGCCATCGCCAGCGCCGCCGCCGAAGGTGCCTACGTAGTGGTGGTGTGTGCCACTCGCGGCTACTTCGATGCCCGGATCAGCTCCAAGCCGCCAGCTCCGGGCGGTCGCAACCGCGATCTTCTCGAACCGCTGGGCTGGCGGAATCTCGACACGGTTCGGGAGGACGAGATGCGTCGTTCCGCCGCGCTGCTGGGGGTGCGGGTGCTGCGCATGCTGGACTACGCCGAGGGCGACCTGTCAACGGTCGATTTCGCCCACCTGGTTGGCCGCTTGGTGGAGCCGATCCGGATGCACCAGCCGGAGGTGGTTCTCACCTTCGGGCCGGATGGCGTGACCGGCGACGCGGACCACGTCACCCTGTCGCGGGCAGTCGGCGAAGCCGTCGACAAGGCCGCCCAGCCGCTCGCCTACGAGGACAACCTGGAGGAGGACCAGGTGGCGTGGCGCATCGCCAAGCTCTACCACCTGGTCGTGCCACCCGACAGCCTGGCGGTCCTGGGCGACATGGGGCCCCGTGCTGGATACCGCGCGCCGGCTGCGGGGCCTACCGTCGCGCTCTCCCTCGGCGACCTGGCCCCGCTCAAGCTGGCGGCCATCGAACGTCACGTGTCGCAGACCGGCTCGAATGGGCCGTTCGCGGGCTGGGATCCCGCCGTCCGTGATGGGTGGCTGTCGGCCGAGCACTATCGGCTGGCGGTCTCCCACGTGGCCGCTGCCCCGCCAGCGGCGGGGGCTGAAGCGGGGCTGTTCGACGGCGTGGCCTGAGGCCCGCGGGCGCTCGCCCCGCGCAACTGATACTCTCGATTCGTGACCACCGTGCTTACCGACGAGGCGATCATGGCTGCCCTGGCTCGGGTTCAGGATCCGGAGATCGGGCGCGACCTGGTTTCGTTGAACATGGTCCGCGACGTGGACATCTCCGGATCGTTGGTGACGGTCACCGTCGAGCTGACCACGCCGGCCTGCCCCCTCAAGGCCAAGATCGAGTCGGACATCGCCGACGAGCTATCCGGGGTAGGGGCCGGGGCGGTGAAGATCGAATGGGCCGCCAACGTCAAGCGCAGCTTCGGCGGTCCCATGGCCGACCTCATTCCCGGGGTCCGCAACACGATCGCGGTGGCCTCCGGCAAGGGCGGGGTGGGCAAGACCACGGTCGCGGTCAACCTGGCGGTCAGTCTGGCGCGGGACGGAGCTCGGGTGGGGCTGCTCGACGCGGACATCACCGGTCCCAACGTGCCGCTGATGATGGGCACCCAGGAAGGTCACGTGACCGGCGTCGGCGGGCGGGTCAACCCAGTCGTCAGCCACGGCGTGAAGATGATGAGCATCCAGTACTTCCTGACCGGCGACGCCCCGGTCATTTGGCGCGGGCCCCTGATCCACTCCGCGATCCAGCAGTTCCTGCGTGACGTGGAGTGGGGCGATCTGGACTATCTGGTCATCGACCTGCCGCCGGGGACCGGCGACGCGTCACTCTCCCTGGCCCAGCTCATCCCGCTGTCGGGGGCCGTGGTCGTGACGACGCCCCAGGAGGTCTCTCTCCTCGACGCCCGCAAGGCGATCGCCATGTTCACCAAGGTCAACGTGCGCACCCTGGGCGTGGTGGAGAACATGAGCGGGTTCATCTGCCCCCACTGCGGGACCGAGCACGACCTGTTCGGCTCGGGCGGCGGAGCGAGCATCGCGCGCGAGCTGGGGCTCGAGGTCCTGGGCCGCATCCCGCTCGAGCCGGCCGTCCGCGCCGGAGGCGACGCCGGGGTACCGATCACCTCGGCCCAGCATCCCGATGCCGATTCCTCGGCGGCCGCCGCAGCTCTGCGCGAGGCGTCCCGGGTTGTGGCCGGTCGAATCTCCGTGCTCGCGGCGCCGATGGCCGCGGCCGCCGCCAGCTGAGGATCAGGCCGCCTTCGACTCGCGCTGATACGGAATCCCATCGGCGGCCGGTGCGACGCTGCGTCCCACCACCCCGGCCAGGACCACGATGGTGATGATGTAGGGCAGCGCTCCGTAGAACTGGCTCGGGACGGAGGTCATCAGCTCACCCAGGGTCCCGGTCGGCGGTGAGATGTTGATCGATCGCTCCAGACCCACCGACGCCGCGAACAGGAGGGCCGCCCCGAAGGAGCCGAGCGGCGTCCAGCGGCCGAAGATGAGGGCCGCCAGGGCGATGAAGCCGCGACCGTTGGTCATCATGCTTTGGAACGCGTTGCCGAACTCGATGGTCAGGTAGGCGCCGGCCAGCCCCGCGAATATCCCGCCCAGGATGACGTTTCGGTAACGGAGCCGGATGACGTCGATGCCCACCGTCTCGGCGGCCCGCGGGTGCTCGCCAACGGCGCGGCTGCGGAGCCCCCATCGGGATCGGTACAGGAGGTACTGGAGGACGACCACGCTGATCAGCATGGTCAACGCGATGGGGCCTACCGAGATGAAGGCCTTCACGATCAGGCCGATGACAGGGATCTCGGTGATGGCGCCGGGGAGCAGCAGCCTGGACAGCTGGCCGCCGGCGCGCGGTGCGTTCTGGCTGACGAGGATGTTCAGGTAGCCGGTGATGCCGAAGGCGAACAGGTTGATGATCGTGCCGCTGATGATCTGGTCGGCCCGCAGGCTGATCGAGAGCCAGGCATGGAGCAAGGACGTCAGGCAGGCGGCCAGGATGCCGACGGCCAGCCCAACGAACAGGGCCGGGGTGATCCCGAACGGACCGGGCGAGGCCGGGATGGCCTGGGCCGTCAGGGAGGCCGCCCACCAGGCCGTGAAGGCGGCGATCAGCATCATGCCTTCGATGCCGATGTTCACGACACCGCTGCGTTCGTTCATGAACCCGCACAGGGCGCCCAGGACGATGGGCACCGCGGCGGCCACGATGATGGGGGCCACCAGGGGGAACTGGACCACGAGGTAGGCGACGAACTGGATGACGAGCCCGATGACCGGGATGTCGTACAGCGCTTCCATCCTCAGGCAGCCCGCTCTCCGCCGTATGAGCGACTGACCGATGCCATCTCTACCATCTCTGCGGTCTGGCCGCGGACCCGGAAGATGCGACGCACCACGATCTCGGCGGTCAGGAACAGCAGGATCACGGCCTGCAGCACGTCGACCATCTGGACCGGCAGGCCGGCCAGGATCTGCATGTTGCCGGCGCCGGCCTGCATGGCCCCGAACAAGAGGCCCGCGAACAGGATTCCCACCGGATGGGCACGTCCCAGCAGCGCGACCGCGATGGCGTCGAAGCCGACCCCGGTCGAGTACGAGGCGGTCATGTAGCCCACCTCGCCCAGGATCTCGGTCGCGCCGGCGAGTCCGGCGAAGAGACCGCAGAGCGACATCGTGAACACGATCAGGTTCTTGGGCCGCATGCCGGCATAGCGCGCGGCGTCCGGGTTGGCGCCGGTCGTCCGGATCTCGAACCCGACGGTGCTGCGGTACAGGAGCCAGGCTGCGAGTGGCACCGCCACCGCGGCGAGCACAATTCCCAGGTGACCGTCGCGGCCGAGCAGGATTGGCAGGGAAGCGCTGAGGATGTCATCGGTCCGCGCGAAGGTGACGTTCGCGCCGCGCATCGGGCCCGAGACGGCCCACGAGATGACCGCCAGCGCAACGTAGTTGAGCATGATGGTGGTGACCACCTCGTGGGCGCCGGTGTACGCTTTCAGAAACCCTGGAATGAAGCCCCAGACCAGCCCGCCGAGCATTCCGGCCAGCAAGGCAATCGGGATGCCGACCGCCGGCGGAGCGTCGTTCATGCCGAGGGCGACGGCCGTCGAGAGCAGCGCACCGATGAGGAACTGGCCCTGGGCCCCGATGTTGAACAGACCTGCCTTGAAGCCGATCCCAACCGCGAGCCCGGCCAGGATCAAGGGCGTGGCGTTGACCAGGGTCCGGACCAGACCGTCGAACGAGCCGAACGCTCCGCTGGCCATGGCCAGGTAGGCCTCGAGGGGGAGGGTAAGGCTCAGCTCACCAGTCACCAACGGGCTGGTGACGATCATGAGGATCGCGCCGGTAATCAGGGCCAGCACGATGGCCAGGATGGGCACCAGGACCACCGCACGGATGCGGCTGATCACGAAACCAGCTCCTCCACGACCTGCTCCTGGATACCGCTCTCACGTCCCCCGGTGGCCATCAAGAGGCCCACGTCTTCGCGGTCCGCGGTCCGGCCATCGAGGAACTCGACGATCCGCCCGCGGTACATGACCCCAATCCGGTCCGATAGCTCGAGGACCTCATCCAGCTCGGCGGAGACGAGGAGGATGGCGACCCCCGAATCCCGTCGAGCGATAGCCGTGCGGTGGATGAACTCGATGCTGCCGACGTCCAGGCCGCGTGTCGGCTGATCCAAGACCAGGAGCCGTACGTTTCCCTCGAATTCGCGGGCGACGATGACCTTCTGCTGGTTGCCGCCCGACAGGGTCTCGGCCGCGACCCGGCATGAGGGGCAGCGGACGTCGTACTTGGCGATGGCGACGTTGGCGTCCGCCTGGATGGCGGCATCGTCCCGGACCAGGCCGTGGGCGTACGGCGCGTGGTAGTAGTCGTTGAGCACGAGGTTGTCCGACAGCGGGAAGCTCATGACCAGTCCGAAACGCTGCCGGTCGCCAGGCACGTACCCCACGCCCAGCTTGTGAAGCCGGCGGGGTTCGGCGCCGGTGATGTCGACGCCGCCCAGGGTCACCGTCCCACTTTGCGGGCGTCGGAGACCGGTGAGCGCGCCCACCAGCTCATCCTGTCCATTGCCGGCCACGCCCGCGATGCCCAGGATCTCCCCCGCGCGGACCTCGAAGTCGACGCCGTGCACCACTTCGTGGCCCCGGTCATCGCGGACCACGAGGTCGCGGACCACGAGCAGCGCCTCAGCCGGATGGCTTTCGCCGCGGTCGACGGTCAGCTCGACGTTGCGCCCGACCATCATCTCAGCCAGGTCGTCCTCGTTCGTCTCCGCCGGTCGGCGGCTGCCGACGACCTTCCCGCGGCGGATGACGGTGATGCGATCCGCGATCTCGAGGACTTCGTACAGCTTGTGGCTGATGAAGATGATGGCGTAGCCCTCCTCCTTGAGACGACGCAGGACGCCAAAGATCTCGCGCGTCTCCTGTGGGGTGAGCACCGCCGTGGGCTCGTCAAGGACCAGGATCTTTGCTTCGCGGTAGATGGCCTTCAGGATCTCGACCCGCTGCTGCCAGCCGACCGAGAGCTCGCCGACCTTCCGATTCGGGTCGATATCCCAGCCCAGCGAGCTGCCCAGCTCGCGGATTCGCTTGGCCGCGGACGCTCGGTCGAGCACGACCCCGTTCCGCATCGGCTCATCGCCGAGCACGATGTTGTCGGCCACGGTCAGGACTGGGATGAGCATGAAGTGCTGGTGCACCATGCTGATCCCACGCTCGATCGCATCGTGCGGGCTCGCGATCTCGATCGACTGGCCCTCCAGCAGGATCTCCCCTTCGTCCGGTGTGGCCAGTCCGTACAGGACGTTCATGAGGGTCGACTTGCCCGCGCCGTTTTCGCCGAGGAGTGCGTGGATCTCTCCAGCGCGAAGGTCGAGGCTGATGCCGTCGTTGGCGACGACACCGGGATACCGCTTGGTGATGGACCGCATCTCAAGCAAGGGCGCCTTGCCGTTGGTTGGGTCCGGCGTCATGGACGGCTCGCGCATCGGGGGTGGCTCAGGCGTCACGGGTGGCTGGCGCTCCTCCGCACCATTATCGGCAGATAGCGCGAGCGGGCCGATCCGTGGATCGGCCCGCTCGCATCGGTCTCCTGGTCAGGCGTCCTTGGACGCGATCAGGTGCCTGGGTCCGGCTCCCCCGTGTAGCACGCGTTCGGCGCGCATGGGTCGAGCGAACCGTCGGCCATGCCGGCGAACGCCTCGTCTACCGCGGCCTGGATCTCACTCGTGATGAGATCCGAGAACTGGTAGTACGGCGCCAGTCCGACCATGTCCTCGGCAGCGCCCAGGAACTGGTTGCTGTCGCGCTCCTCACCGGCGGCAAAGGCCTGGATGGCCTCGCTCACCG
>JBOGTA010000036.1:0-11265 GCA_050695855.1 Candidatus Limnocylindria bacterium | reverse complement strand
GTTCATCACCGGCCTTGCCATCCTGTACTACGCCCGCCGCGGCCGCCGATCCGCCGCCATGACCGTCAAGGTCGACGTCATGACTCAGGATGTGGTGTTTTTCCTGGTGGCCTACGTGATTGCCGTTGGCGCGGCGTTCCTGCCCGAAGCATGGCACTGGGCGGATTACGTCGCGGTGCTGTTGCTGACCGGGATCTACGTGGTCTACGTGCGTGCCCATTTCCGCCAGGGAGGCAACGACGAGCCACCAGAGCTGGCCCGTCTCCATGCCACGCGGGTACCGGGCCTGGGCGGAAGGGCGGCGATCCACCTACCCGAAGTTCGTGAGCCGATCGAGGCCCACGGCTTGCCGCGACTCTGGATCATAGTGGCGCAGACCCTG
Source organism: Candidatus Limnocylindria bacterium (assembly GCA_050695855.1). Taxonomy (GTDB): domain Bacteria; phylum Chloroflexota; class Limnocylindria; order QHBO01; family QHBO01; genus DASTEQ01. Next base: position 10,883 of record JBOGTA010000036.1, on the reverse strand, counting down.
GTGGCCCTCGGCTGCATCATCCTCGGGGCCCAGATGTTCGTCACGGTTCTCGAGCAGGTATCGATTGCCATCGGGTTCGATGCACGTCTGTTCGCCCTGATCGTGGCACCTATCGCCACCGAACTCCCGGAGAAGTTCAACAGTGTGCTGTGGGTGCGCAACGGCAAGGACACCCTGGCCATGGGGAACATCACCGGGGCGATGGTCTTCCAGGCCTGCTTCCCGACCGCGATCGGCATCCTGTTCACCAGCTGGGTCTTCAGCCCGGAGAGCGCCCTGTCCTTCGCCTCGGCCGGCGCGGCGATACTCGCAACCTTGTTGATCCTCGGTCCGATGGTGAGGACGCACCGATTGAGCGGCTCGTGGCTCCTCATCGGCGGTCCGATCTATCTGCTGTACATCCTGGCGGTCATCCTGTTCCCGCCGCCCGGTGGCGGCTGACGGATGGGGGCAGGGGATTGGAGCGCTGGAGTGATCCCGCGCAGGGCCGGCGTATACTCTCCGCCGGTGCCGAGACCTCGTCCCGCCCACGCGGCCCGGCCGGTGAGGAGATTGCCGTGCTGAAGCAGGAGTCCTCAACTGGCGTGCATCCCCATCCGCGCTCGACGGCCGGCCTGTGGGCCTTCTTCCGGGGGCAGCTTGTTCCGCTCGACGAAGCTCGGATCAGCGTCACGACGCATGCCTTCAACTATGGGACCGCCGTGTTCGAGGGCATTCGGGCGTATTGGAACCCGGAGCAGGAGCAGCTTTACGGGCTGGACCTCCTGGCCCATTACCAGCGCCTCCACCGGTCCGCGCCCATCCTGCAGCTCGAGTTGCGGCACAGTGCGGAGGAGCTGGTCGAGATCACCCTCGAATTGCTCCGCCGAAGCGAGATGCGCGAGGACGCCTACATTCGGCCGATCCTCTACAAGTCGACCGAAGCGGTGGGGGTTCGCCTCCACAATCTCGAAACGGACCTGGTCATCTTCACCCTCCCCTTCGGGAAGTACATCGACACCGAGAGCGGCATCCGAGCCCAGGTCAGCAGCTGGCGTCGGAACGACGACAACGCGATCCCGGCCCGCAGCAAGATCACCGGCGGCTACGTCAACGGGGCGTTGGCGAAGTCCGAGGCCCAGGCGAACGGCTTTGACGAGGCGATCATGCTGACCCAGGACGGGCATGTGAGCGAGGGCAGCGCTGAGAACCTGTTCATCGTGCGCGATGGAGTCCTGATCACCCCGGCCGTGACCGACAACATCCTCGAGGGCATCACCCGGCGCCACATCATGGAGGTCGCGGGCGACCTGGGCATCGGGGTCGTGGAGCGCGTCATAGATCGAACCGAGCTGTACCAGGCCGATGAGGTCTTCCTGTGCGGCACGGGCGCCCAGCTGGCGCCGGTGATCGAAATCGACAACCGGTCGGTCGCGACCGGCGCACCCGGGCCGATCACCAGGCGCCTCCACACGATCTACTTCGACGCGGTCCGCGGTCGCTCCGATACCTACCGCGGCTGGCTGACGCCGGTCTACTGACCTCGCCGGATTCGGGCGGGATGAGGGGCGAGACGAGGCACCCAGCATGAGCTTCGCGGCGATCGCTCCGCTGGCCCGGGTCCCATTGGCGCGCAGCCCCGGCCGCCTGCTCGCGTTGCCCGTCGTCCTCGTGCTCCTTGGCGCCGGGGCGGTCGGGCTTGCCGCGCTCGTCGTGGACGGCGCCCCGGAGATTGCCCTGGCCATCGCCGGTGCCGCCGTGGCCGCCATCGGCCTGTGGTTGGCGGTGCGGGTCGTCTCGATTCGATTGATGGTCGAGCCTGGCGCTCTGCATCTGCGGGGACTGGGGGTCGACCGACGTTATCAACTGGCGCGGGGCTCGCTGGCCCGAGTGCCGACGGCCGGCCCACGCAAGCTGAACCTCGGGTTGCGCCTCGGTTCACTGGGCTGGGCAGTGGGACGGGCGACGCTTCCCAGCGGCGAACGGGTCCACGTCATCCGACTCGGGGCAACGCCATCGGTCATCCTGGTGCCAACCGAAGAAGGACGACTGGCGTTGGCAGTCGCCTCGGAAGAGACGTTCGTGGACGTGCTGGTGGAGGCGGCACGCCCGCGACCCAGGGCTCAGCCCCTCACGCCGGCCCCAGTCGCGGAAGCCGCCGCGCCCGTTCCAATAGCCTCCGTGTCGGCTCCGGCGGAGAAGGCCTCAGCGCCGCCAGTCACCGCGCTCCCCACGGCTGCGCCCGTGGCCGCGCCCATGGCCGGGCCGCCACTCGACCAAGAGCCGATGCGGGCTCGACCGCTGACCGGGATCGAGCGCATGTGGCTCGAAGAGCGGCTTGCCCGCGAACGACGCGCCGCGTACGCCGGGGCTCGCGAGGAGCAGGCGGCCGCCAGCTTCACCGCCAGCGTGGCTGCCCTGACCCCGGCCGGCGGGCGAGTGGCGCCCAGTCTTCCCGCTCCCGCTCCGGTTCCGATGCCCACCGTCACCGCTCCGGTACCCGCCGCGCCGGTTCCAGCGCCGCCCGTGGCTGCGGCAGCATCAGTCGTGGTCACCGCTCCGGCGATGGAAACGGCCATGCGAGCGGCCGTGCCGGCAGCGGCCGCCGCCGCGACGTTGCCACGTGCCATCCCGCGTCGACGGCCTGCGCGGCCCATGGCGCGCCGGATCACCCGCCCAGAGCTGACGCCGGTACTCGTGCTGGTGACCACGCCGTTGGTTGGTGCCTTGTTCAGCTGGGTGCTGGCGGTCATCCTCGGACTCGCACCCGGGGCATCGGGGATGGACCCGCTCGCTGCCGCCCTGCTGCTCTGCGGGCCAGTGGCCGCGGTCGCGATTTTCCTGGCCTACAGCCGATGGCCGCGCCTGGCGGGCCTGAGCTCGGTCGCCGCCATGCTCGCGCTCCTGCTCGTGACACGGGCAGTCATCGGCTGAGGCTGATTGACAATCCGCGCAGGCGGCTGCGACCATCGGCGTCCAATCGAAGATCGGCTTTGACGGAGCCGGCACCCGCCGGCAGAACCCACAGCGAGCCCGGACGGTGGAAGCGGGCGGCCAGCCTGTCAGCGGGTGATCCCTCCCGAGCCGGAGGCGCCAAGCGACGCGGCTGTGTCGTGGGTAACGTCTCCCGGACCCGCCACCCGATAGCCGTGGCATGACAAGCGGAGCGCTGCCTTGGCGGCGCCCAAGCGCGGGTGGTACCGCGGGAGTTCGATCCCGTCCCGGCACGTACGGGGCGGGATTCGTGTGTGGTTGGAGGAGTGGCGACGGTCGTGTTCAAGCCGGTGTACAGCACGCTCGACGTGCCGACGTTGGAGCGCGAGATGGCGGAGATCTGGCGCCGCCAGCGCACCGTGGAGCGTTACCTCGTCCGCAACGAGCACGCGGACCGGCGCTTCAGCTTCCTCGACGGACCGATCACCGCCAACAACCCGATGGGCGTGCACCACGCCTGGGGCCGCACCTACAAGGACCTCTATCAGCGTTTCCACACCATGCTCGGCGAGCGGCAGCGGTATCAGAACGGCTTCGACTGCCAGGGGTTGTGGATCGAGGTCGAGGTCGAGCGCGAGCTGGGCTTCACGAACAAGCGGGACATCGAGGCCTTCGGGATCGACCGTTTCGTCGAGCTGTGCAAGGCCCGGGTCGAGACCTTCGCTCAACGCATCACCGAGCAGAGCCAACGCCTCGGTTACTGGATGGACTGGGACCACTCGTACTTCACGAACTCCGACGAGAACAACTACACGATCTGGCAGTTCCTGCGCCGATGCCATGAACGCGGGCTGCTGTACCGCGGCCATGACGTCATGCCCTGGTGCCCGCGGTGCGGCACCGGCTTGTCGAACATGGAGATCGCGACCGAGGGCTATCGCGAGCTGAGCCACCTGACGCTCACCATCCGGTTGCCGCTGACCAGCCCCGGCCACGAGGGCGAGTCCCTCCTGGTGTGGACCACCACCGCGTGGACCCTGTCGAGCAATGTGGCGGCCGCCGTGAACCCGGACCTGACCTACGAGCTGGTGGAGGGCGCGGATGGCGACCGCTGGTGGCTGAGCCGGGGCTCCCGCCCCCGGACGGCTCCCTCGGCCGCGGTCGTCGGCGAGGCGCGCGGGACGGACCTCCTGGGTTTGACATACCACGGCCCGTACGACGAGCTCCCGGTGCAGGCTGGCGTCGAGCATCGGGTCATCGCCTGGGACGAGGTGTCGGATGCCGAAGGGACGGGCATCGTCCACATCGCCCCCGGATGTGGCCAGGAGGACTTCGCGCTCGCGCAACGCGACGGGCTGGCGGTCCTGGACCCGATCGATGAGTTCGGGGTCTTCCGCGAGGGCTATGGATGGCAGACCGGGCGCTTCGCAGGCGCCACGCCCGACCGGGCCGACGACCTGGCATCGGCGGTTGCCGACGACCTGGCGGCCAAGGGCCTGCTCGTGGCCCGCGAGACCTTCACCCACCACTACCCGGTGTGTTGGCGTTGCAGCACCCAGCTGCTGTTCCGACTGGTGGACGAGTGGTTCATCGCCATGGACCCATTGCGCGACGAGATCAGCGACGTGACGCGCCAGTTGACCTGGCTGCCGGAAGGCATCGGCCTCGAAGAACGGGAGCTCGATTGGCTGCGCAACATGCGGGACTGGATGATCAGCAAGAAGCGGTACTACGGCCTGGCCCTACCGTTCTGGGTGTGTGAGTCCTGCGAGGCGTGGGAAGTCATCGGGTCCAAGGAGGAGCTTCGAGAACGCGCCGTTGCCGGCTGGGACACCTTCGACGGTCACACCGCGCACCGCCCGTGGATCGACGAGGTGGAAATCGCGTGCCGCGCGTGCGAGGGACGGGCGCGGCGCATAGCCGACGTCGGCAATCCGTGGCTGGACGCGGGGATCGTAGCCTATTCGACCCTGCAGTGGACCGATGAGCCCGAGCACTGGGCGGAATGGTTCCCGGCCGACTTCATCACCGAGTCGTTCCCCGGCCAGTTCCGCAACTGGTTCTACGCGCTGCTCACGATGTCCACGGTGCTCAGTGGGCGGCCACCTACCCGCACCCTGCTCGGCCACGCCCTGGTCCGCGACGAGCACGGCGAGGAGATGCACAAGAGCCGAGGCAATGCGATCTGGTTCGACGACGCGGCGGAGGAGATCGGCGCCGACGTCATGCGCTGGCTGTATGCGGCGGCCAACCCGGCGGCCAACGTGAACTTCGGATACGGCGCCGGCGCTGAGGTCGTACGGCGCTTCTTCCTGCCGCTGTGGAACACCTACAGCTTCTTCGTGACCTACGCCCGCCTGGACGGCTGGATCCCCGGCGCCGGCGATGCCGACGACCTCAGTCAGGCGCTGCTCGATCGCTGGATTGCCTCGCGCCTCGACGGGCTCGTGGTCGACGTCCGGGCTGACCTCGATCGGTATGAGGCGGCGCGCGCGGCCCGGCGGCTCGAAGCGTTCGTGGACGAGCTGTCGACCTGGTACGTGCGGCGAAACCGGCGACGGTTCTGGAAGGGGGAGCTGGACGCCGACAAGAGCGCCGCCTACGCCACCCTCCACGAGGTGCTGACAACGCTGACCCGGCTCCTGGCGCCCTTCGTTCCGCATCTGGCCGACGCCATGTGGCAGAACCTGGTGGTGGCGGTCAACTCCTCCGCGCCCGAAAGCGTCCATCTGAGCGACTTCCCGGCCTCACGAGGACGCGCCGACGCGGCTACCGATCAATCGGTTGCCCTGGCTCGGCAGGTGGTCGCCCTGGGCCGCACCGCCCGGGCGGCGAGCGACGTCCGCACCCGCCAGCCGTTGCGCCGGGTCCGCGTCCGACTCCCGTCTTCGGCGGGCGGGACGCTGGCGCCAGACCCGCGGATCGCGGCGGAGCTGGAGGCCCACGTCCGCGACGAGCTGAATGTCAAGGCGGTCGAGGTCATCACCGATGACGCCGACCTCGTTGAGCGCAGGCTGTACCCACTGCTGCCGGTCATCGGCCCCCGCCACGGCCAGGATGTGGCGCGGATCATGGCCGCCGTCAAGGCGGGCGATTGGGAGCTGTCCGATGCAGGCGGGGCTCGCGCCGGCGGCGTGACCCTGGCCGCCGACGAGTTTGAGCTCAAGGCACGAGCCCGTGCCGGGCACGAGGTGGCGGAAGACGGCGAGATGCTCGTTGCGCTCGACACCCAGGTCGACGAGGCGCTGGCCGCCGAAGGCCTGGCCCGCGAAGTCGCCCATCGGCTCCAAAATCTACGGAAGGCCGCTGGCCTGGAGATCAGCGACCGCATCGTGACGGCGGTCGCGGCGCCGGCGGCCGCCGCTGAGCGACTGGCGGTCCACCGCGATTGGCTCGCGTCCGAGACCCTGGCGACCTCCCTCGAGGTGGGGGAGTCGGTGGAGGTGACCGATGCCTCCGCTCGTGAGGAGGTGACGCTCGGCGGGGTGACCATCGGCCTGTCACTGCGGCGCTCCGAGTGATGGCGTACGCTCGGTGGCCATGAGCGACTTTCGCATCCGACGGCCGTTGGCCGAGAGCGGAACCCTCCTGGGCATCGCCGCCGTGGTGTATCTGGTCGATCGGCTGACCAAGGCCTGGGTCGTGGCCAACATCGATGTCGGCGAGCAGATTCCGGTGGTAGGCGACTTCATCCAGCTCTGGCACACCGAAAACGAAGGGGCGGCCTTCGGCCTGCTCCAGGGTGGCGGGTTGCTCTTCGTCGCGATTGGCCTGGTCACCCTGCTCGCCATCGGTTGGGTGCACGTCACCGGCCGCCTCCATGGCGTGCCGGCGGCCGTCCTTTTGGGCATGGTGCTGGGCGGGACGCTGGGCAACCTGACCGACCGCCTGATCGACGGCTCCGTGCCCGACTTCGTGTCGGTTGGCATCGGTACGCTCCGCTGGCCGACCTTCAACGTGGCGGACGCATCGGTCGTGCTCGGTATCCTGGGGCTGGTGCTGCTCCTGTCGTTGCTCGATCGGCGCGCCGCCGCCAGCGCGGCATGATTTCGAGCGGGGAGCGGATCCTGGAGGGGACCGCACCCGCCGGACGCGTGGACGTGGCGGTGGCCACCGTGGCCGGGATTTCGCGGGCGCACGCCCAGCGCCTCGTGGGGGACGGGCGGGCCCTCGTGGATGGCCGCCCGCGACGGGCAAGCGATCGGCTGGCGGGCGGCGAACGCCTTCGTGTGACGCTCAGCGCGCCGCCGGACCCGACGCTCGTCCCCGAGGACATACCAATCCGGGTCGTCTACGAGGACGACGACGTGCTCGTGGTCGACAAGGCGGCCGGGATGGTCGTCCACCCATCAGCCGGTCACCCGACCGGGACGCTGGTCCACGCCCTCCTGGGGCGGGCGACGGAGCGAAGCGAGACGCTGGGTGCGATTGCCGGGGTCGGGCGTCCGGGCATCGTCCATCGGCTCGACCGCGACACCTCTGGCCTGCTCGTGGTGGCCAAGACCGATGCCGCCCAGTCGGCCCTCATGCGCCAATTCGGGCAGCGGACGGTCGACAAGGAATACGTCGCCCTCGTCCGTGGGGCGCCGCCGGCCTCGCATGGCCGGATCGAGGCTCCGGTCGGCCGCCACCCACGTGACCGGCAGCGGATGTCAGTCGTTGCCCGCGGCCGGGCGGCCGTGACCGACTACGAGGTGATCGGGAGCGGCGGCGGCTACACCCTCCTCCGACTGCAGCCCCACACCGGGCGGACCCATCAGCTGCGGGCCCATCTGGCCTACCTGCGCCTGCCCATCGTCGGGGACCTGCGTTACGGAGGCGGCGTCGGCCCCGGCGGATTGCGCCGCCAGTTCCTCCACGCGGTACGGCTGGCCTTCGCTCGGCCCCACGATGGCGCCCGACTGGAGACCTGGAGCGAGCTGCCGCCGGACCTGGCGGCCAGTCTGTCGGCGAGCGGGATCACCGCCGCCATGCTGCCGGTAGGAGCCGGCGCCGCCGTCCACGACCCCGCCGCGGCGGATGAGGGATCCCGCCAATGAGCAAGCGGATGGCGTTTCCGAACCCCATGCTCGTGGTGGTCAGTGGCCCGTCAGGAGTGGGCAAGAGCACGATAGTGGCCGAGCTGGCGCGGCGCCATCCGCAGGTGGTCCCCATCGTGACCGCGACGACCCGTCCCCGGCGGCCGGGCGAAATCGATGGAGTCCATTACCACTTCATGACCACCAGCGCGTTCGAACGGCTGCGAGCCAACCACGGATTGCTGGAGTCGGCGCAGGTCCACGGGCACTGGTATGGCACCCCGCTCGACCAGATCCGGGGCATCCTTCGCGCGGGGCGCGACGCGATTGCGACCATCGACCCCCAGGGCGCGCGCGAGGTCCGCCGCCTCGTCCCTGACGCGCTGCTGATCTTCGTCATGCCCCCCTCCATGGACGTGCTTGATGCCCGGTTGTCGCAGCGCGGATCGGAGGACGCGGCCAGCCACGCCCTGCGGCGCCACAACGCCGAGGACGAGATCGCGGCGGCCACCGACTACGACCACATCGTCGTGAATGAGACAGGCCACGTCGAGGAAGCGGCAGAGCGGATCTGGGAGGTGATCCAGGCCGAGGCGCGCCGCGAACCGCCGCGCCGCGTCCGACTGTGACCGGCGCCTGATGGCTCGACCGGACGACGGCGCGCTCGTCCGGGTCGCGGTAGATGCCCAGGCGGATCGACCCGAGCGCACCTTCACCTACCGGCTGTCGCCCGGCTCGGCCGCCGAGCCAGGTTCCCTCGTGCTCGTCCCGTACGGAAGCCGGTTGGCGCTGGGCTATCTGCTCGCCGGCCAGCCGGAGGCGGTAGAGACTGCGCTCCGGGTCGAGTCGGTCGTGTCTGGGCCGATGCTCACGGCGGACCTCATGGCCCTGGCAGAGGCGATTGCCGTCCGATATCGGGCACCGATCGGGACGACCCTGGCCGCGATGCTGCCGCCGGGGCTCGAATCGCGTCTCGAACGGCGCTGGGAGATCCTCGACCCGGCCGCCCTGGACCGCGACGGGGCGGTCGCGAGTGACCTTCAGGTCGGGAGGGTCCTCACCGAGGGCCAGCTCCGTCGCCTCCTCCCTCGCGTGTCTCCGCGCTGGATCGAGAGCCGCCGCCGGTCGGGCGCGCTCAGGGCCGCCTGGCGACTCCGGCCGCCCTCGGCTGGACCGCGACGCGTGCGCCTGGTGCGCCGCCGGTCGGTCCCCGGAACCCCGGTCGATGGCCCTCTTCAGCAGGCCCTGCTCGAGGCCCTCGGGCCCGGCGAGGCCACCACCCTACCCGAGCTTGGGGAACGATTGGGCCGGGAGACCAGTGCGCTGTTAGCGCCCGCTCGTCGCCTGGAGGCGGCGGGGTGGGTCGAGCTCGACTGGCTCACCAGCCGGCGCGATCCCCTGGGCCATCGATCACCGGCCCGGTCGGGCGCCGCGGACCTCGCGCCTGAGCAGGCAGGTGCCATCCGGGCCATCGCCGATGTCGCTCCCGGCGGGGACCTGCTCCTCGAGGGGGTGGCCGCGTCGGGCAAGACCGATGTCGTGCTGGCCGCCGTCGAGGCCACCATTGCCGCAGACCGCGATGCCATCGTGCTGGTCCCCGAAGTCACGCTGGTCCCGCAGCTCGCCGACCGACTGTCGGCGACGGTGGGACCGGCGCTCTCAGTGCTCCACTCGGGGCTGTCGGCCGGGGAGCGGCACGACGAGTGGCTCCGCGTCATGGCCGGCGAGGCGCGGGTGGTGATCGGCACGCGTTCTGCCGTCTTCGCGCCGCTCCGCCGCCTGGGCCTGGTCGTCCTCGACGAGGCCCATGACGCTGGCTACAAGGCAGATCGCACGCCCCGCTACGATGCCCGCTGGGTGGCCGGTCAGCGGGCCGCGCTGACCGGCGCACGGCTCGTGCGGGCAACCGCCACGCCGGACGTGGTCACCGTCTACCGGGTCCGGACCGGACTCGCCAGTCGGGTGCGGCTCGCGAGCCGGCGGGTGGGTGCGGTGCCCCAGGTGGCCATCGTCGACATGCGGGCCGAGCTGGCGGAGGGCAATCGGTCGGTCCTCTCACGCAGCCTGGTCGACGGTCTCGCCGACATCACGACGGCACGTGGCGGCCAGGCAATCCTACTCATCAATCGACGCGGCGCGGCCACCTTCGTCCTGTGCCGCGACTGCGGGGAGCCGCTGCGTTGCCCGGAATGCACGTTGCCGCTCGTCCATCATCTGGCCACCTCCGAGCTGCGCTGCCATCACGACGGCCGGACGGCCGCTCTTCCCAGCCGATGTCCGAACTGCCGCAGCCCGCGGATCCGCTACTTCGGCGCCGGTACCCAGCGGGTCGAGGCCGAGGTCCGCAACCGGTTTCCCCAGCTGCGGGTGGGCCGCCTGGACTCGGATGCGCTGGCCGCCCGGCGTCGCTTCGAGTCGATCTACGATGACTTCGCGGCGGGTCGGATCGACGTCCTGGTCGGAACTCAGCTGGCGGCCAAGGGGCTGGATCTGCCGAGCGTCATCCTGGCCGGCGTGGTGGCGGCCGACGTCACGCTCCACTTGCCGGATTACCTGGCCGCGGAGCGGACCTTCCAGCTGCTGGCCCAGGTGGCGGGTCGCGCCGGTCGCGGTCCGGCGCCGGGCCGGGTCGTGATCCAGACCTACGCCCCCGACCATCCCGCCATTCGCGCCGCGGCACGCCTCGATGTCGATGCCTTCGTCGACGGGGAGCTGCCGCAACGGCGGGCCTTCGGCTACCCGCCCTTCGGATCGCTGGCGCGGCTCCTGGTGGCGGACGCCGATCGCCAGCGGGGCGAAGACCGGGCTCAAGCCGCGGCCACCGCGGTCGCCGGCCCGGAGGTCGACGTCCTCGGGCCGGTCCCGGCGTGGGTTCCGCGCCGAGCCGGCCGCTGGCGGTGGCAGATCGTGATCCGGGCTGCGAGCGAGGACGGCCGTGCGGCCGCCCTGGAG